>NZ_QDFI01000099.1 GCF_003254465.1 Meridianimarinicoccus zhengii | reverse complement strand
GCGCCGAACACCCCGTCGCCGGCGTCGAAGCGGAAGGCGAGCCCGTCGGTCCAGGTGAAGGGCGGTTCGGGCGGCGTGGGCGCCGTGCCTATGTCGCCCGCGCCAAGAAGGCTGGTGAACAGCAGGGCCATCAGGCGATCTCCCCGGCCAGGGTGACGGCGATGCCGGCGATGGCCGTGTCGGGCACGGCCGGGGCCACGAAGCGGATGACCTGCCCGGGCGCGATGGCGACGGTGCTGCTGCCGCCGGTGGCGAAGGCCGCGGTGCCATCCGTGGCCAGCGTGATGGTTGCGACCTGCTCCCCATCCTGTGTCACGCGGATCTCGAAGGCCGCGGCGGGGGGTGTGTCCACATGGGCGTGCGCCCCGGCGAGATCGGGCGGCAGGGTGATGGCGCGGGGGATGACGACCTTGCCGAGGACGGCGTCGGCGGCGGGTGTGTCGCCCGCGACCATGCCGAAGTCATAGACCTGCGCCGCCGCGGTACCGCTGCCGATGGGCGACACGCCCGATCCCGAAGAATGCACCAGCACCTGCGCCCCGGCCGGGACGTCCACTGCAGCGCCGGTCTCATTGTCCACCGTCGCGATCTGGCCGGTCGTGTTGGCGATCGCGAGGATGCGCATCACGCCCGGCAGCCGGAGCACGAACGACTCCCCCGGTGTTCCGGTGAGCAAGAGCCGCACATGGCGCTGCGCCTGTGTGACGGACACGGCGATCGTGCCCCCGGCCGTGCAATCCACGTCGAGGGTCGCGGTGATGGCCAGATCGAGCGCGCTGACGGCGTCGTTGATGGTCACCTCCTTCTGGTTCTGGGCGGCGGCCACGTGGGGGACGAAGAGATTGGGACTGGTCATGGGGTGATCTCCAGGGTGGTGGTGCGCGGCAGGCCACGGCCGACGGCCTCGCTGATCTGGCAGAGGCTGACGGAGAGCGTCGCGGGGGCGCTGCCGAAGTCTGCCGCGATCTGGGCGGAAGGATAGAGAACGGACGGGATATCGCTGGTGAGCGTCCGCAGCACCGTGCCGCCCGGCCCGTCGAGGATATCCAGCTCGTAGGCCTCCGCCGCCTCGGCCAGCGGCACGGTCCCGGTGTCATCGCGCAGATCGCCGCCGAGGCGCGTGCGCCGGACCCAGCTGAGCGCGATACCGTCGGCCACTGTGACGGCCCGCAGATGCACCGGCGCGTAGGGCATGAGATCGCGCCCGGTATGGGTGCGGGTGAGGATGGGGGCGTCCTCGAACCGCTCGCTGGAGCCCACGGCGCGCCAGTGCCGGGGCTGGCCCAGATCGCCCAGCGGCAGGAGGCTCGTGGCGATGGTGTCGGGCTCCAGCAAGAGGAACGCCGCGCCCGCGGGGTGGCCGGTGGCGAACACGTCTGTGCCGCGCCGTCCGCGGAGAAAGCCGCGCAGGCGGTAGGCGTCGCCGCCCAGCGGCTCCACCTCGCGAAACTGGAGGATCTCCGGCGTGCCGTCCGGCCCCAGCACCAGCGCCGCGTTGGCCCCGTCCAGCAGCGCGGCCTGCGTGACGCTCTCCAGCCGATCCCCGCCGGTGGTCATGGCCACCTGCAGGGTATTCTCGTCGTCCGTGGCGAACACCGCCCGCGGTGCCGCGAGCGCCGTCTGCGTCACACCATGGGCGACCTCGGTCCGGCTGCGCGTGACGAAGCCCCAGTTGACCCGGTCGCTGCTCCGGAAGAGCGCCGCCCCGGGCCATGTGTCGGTGCCGTAGCCGCCCATGAACGCATGCAGCCGCGACAGCGCGCCCGCGGGCGCATCGACGTCGCGCAGGAGCGGCAGGTCGGGCAGATACGCCTGCGTCTCGGGCGCGCCATCAAGACTGGCCGTTGGCCGGCCCTGGCCGCCATCGGCCTCGCGGCTGATGTCGTAGCTCGCGGGCTCCTGCGACACCGCCTGGATCGACAGGGTGAAGTCGGCGCCCAGATCGACCCGCTCGATCCGCGCGCGGAAGGTGCTGCCCGAGGGGAGGGTCAGGTCCACGACGTCGGTGGGCTCGAGGGCGAGGTAATCGGACGGCAGACGCGCCTCGTAGCCGCTGCGCTCGGTCCAGGCGGCATAGAGCGCGCGCGCAGCGATGGAGCGTGCGGTGGCGGGCCCCATGGCGATCGGCAGCTCGACCGTGACCTGGTGGCGCGAGGCCATGGTGGGGGCGGCGCGCTGTTCGGACTGCGCGCCCTGCTGGTAATCGGCGCCGGCGTCCATGTGAATGACGCTGACGCGGGCGGGCAACTCGACCTCCTGCGCGCGGCGCTCGCGCCAGGTCTCGCCGACATCGTTCATGCCGCTACCGCCGGAACCACCGCCACCACCGCCGTCCCGCAGCGGGATCAGCAGTGTGGGATCGAGGCTGCGCGTGGACGGCCGCCCGCGCTTGCGGAACACCAGCCGGTCGTCGCTTTCCACGCCGTCGAAGAAGCAGGCCCGCGCCAGTGGCTCTATGGCGCCGCGCACGCTGCCCTGCCGGGCAAGCACGAAGCCCGGCACCGCGTCGGTCAACTCGCCCACGCCGATATCGTCGGGCGCCAATCCTGCGCGCGCGCAGAGGTCCGTCACGATGGTGCCAAGCGGTGCGGCAACACCGCCGATGCGACCCAGCAGCAACCGGCTGAAGCCCCCGGCGGGGTCATAGGCCAGCATGCTGTCGGTGACGCCGTCATAGACCTGCGCGCCGCCCAGCCCCGCGGCCCCGTTCATCCAGCCGCTGGCGTCGCTGGTGATGGCCCCGCTGCGCAGGTCGAGCCGGATGACGCGCCAGGTGCCGCCGCCGGCCGAGGTCTCCCTTGCCATGGCGAAGCCGTCGCCGGTCAGCCGCGCGGTGGTCACGGCCTGGCGGTTGGCAAACCCGCTCGGCCAGATCGGCACGGCGGTGCGCCAGAGGATGCCCAGTCCGGGGCGCCACTTGACCACGTATTGCCGGCTGGAGAAGTCCGCGCCATCGACCCCGCACCAGAACACCAGCCCGCCATCGGTGGGGTCAAAGTTCAGCCCGCCGAAGTCGCCCACGTTGAGATTGAAGATTCCCCCCGCGAACCCGGTGGCGGCGGGATCGATGTCCTGCGGGGTGATCTCGGCCGCAACGCGCCGGGTCACGTCCCCGGGAATGCCGGAGTACGACGGGCTGACGGAGATGCGGTGCAGCTGTGCGAGACCGGTGCTGCCGGTCAGCGCCCAGCCTTCGCCCTCGACCCCGCCGGTCAGCGCGGCGATGCGCATGCCGATGTCGTTCTCGTGCCACACATGGCCCATGTCCCAGGTGCTCAGCAGCCCCAGATGGGACGGGCCGAGACCGTTCGCCGTCAGCAGGTACCGCGCGCCGTACTGTTCGATCATCGCCATGCGCGTCGTGATCGCGAAGCGGGTCGGGCTTTTGCTCAGCGCGCTGCTGTAGCTGCCGAAGCGCCCGGTCTCGCGCAGGGCATCCGGGTCGATGCGCAGGATGGGCAGGGCATTGCCGGACCCCGCGGTGCAGTAGAGCGCGCCGTCGGTCCCGCAGAAGAGGCAGTCGAACCCCGTGCCGTTCACCCCGCTGTCGCTGGCGAGCACGTCTTGCTGCACGACCTGCCGGTCCTCCACCATGCTGCGGGCGTTGAACCGGCGCAGCCCGCCGCCGCTGCCGGCTGCGAGGAACCCGCGCCCGCGGCGCCAGTCCACCGCCAGTTCGGTGCCGAGGAACCCGCTCACGGGTCCGGCGGCGCGTTGGAGCGGCTCGACCGGGTACTGCGGTTGGGCGCGCCAGGCGATCTCGGCGGTGATGTTGGGGATGCGGTTGCCGTAGTCGCCCAGCGCGAAGTCTTCGAACACCAGCAGCACCAGCCCGCGATGGGCGGGCACGTTGCCGGCACCCTGCGTGGCCTCGATCAGCGGGTCGGGCAGCTGGTCCTCGGTGCCCGGATGGAACCGCATCCGGTACCCCGGCCGGGCCACCTGCGTACCGGCGCCCGACAGCCCCGTGCGGTCGTAGATCAGCTTGCCATCGGCCCAGATGCGCAGAACCGCGTCGGCGGGGCCTTCGCCGAAGGCGAGCGCGAAGCTGGCCGCATAGCTGTATTCCGTGACGGTGCCGCCGCGCCCGCCGCCGCCCTTGCCGCTGCGGCCCACGCGGCGCGTGGTGCTGTCCTCCACAAGGCCGCTCGACCAGATCATGTTGCCGCCCATGCGCAGGGTGCCATAGCCGATCGGGATGGGCGCGCCGTAGGCCGAGGAGCTGACCGCGAGGTCCGACAGCCGCGGCCCCTCCTGGTCCGGTGCGGCGCTGCGGCCCGGTGCAAAGAGCGCCTGACCCACGACGGAGCCCAGCAGCCAGCCCGCCTGCCAGCCGAGCCCGAGCGCGGTGCTGCCGAGCGCGCCCGCACCGGCGACAGCAAGAACAGCCATCAGAGGTCCTCCATCAACTGGGGAAAGCGGAAGGCGAAGCGCAGCTTGTCGGCCCATTCGCCGGCGAAGGGTTCCTCCAGCACCCGCCCACGCAGGGCATGGGCGTGCACGAGATGCGCTACGCCCCGATGGGTGGTCATCAGCCCGGTGTGGCAGGGGTAGGCGGTCTCGACGAAGACCGGCACGTCGCCGGAGCGCAGGTCCCGCGGGGCGATCTCCGTCAGATGCGCGTGGAAATGGTCGAGAAATCCCATCCCCTCGGCGCGGCGGGTGTAGCCGGCCACGTCGTGATGGGGCAGCGCCATCCCGCGGGCGATCACGATCAGCAGGCCGACGCAGTCGAGCCCGTCCGCGTCGCGCCCCTGGTGGCGAAACGGCGTGCCCAGCCAGCGGCGCGCCTCGGCGATCAGGAGGTCGGGGGTGAGTGTCTGTGTCATGTCAGGTCGCATCGGGGTACTGCATGGCGGCGTCGAGGCCGGGGACGTACGGCTCGCCGCGGAAGTTCAGGACGTTCCCGAACGTGTCGCGGCAGGTGGCGAGGCGCTTGTCGCAGCCGGGGGAGACGGTGAAAGTATGGCCCACCTTCGCCGCGTAGCCGGGCGGGAGATACAGCGACAGGCGTCCGGCTGCGGCATCCCAACCGCGGACTTCGGTCGCGCGCCCCGCGTTCGGCCCGCTGGTCCAGGTCAGTACGCCACCATCGAACCAGCCGCTGGGCCGTCCGGGGCCGGACGTGATCGCCACCAGAAACTGCGCGCGATCCTCGAGCACGGTGATCTCGCCCGCCTGCGTCAGCGCCGCGAGGTTCACCTTGCAGCGCGCGTCCCCGAGATCGGCCCGGCAGTCGGGGCTGTGCAGCTGGCCGATCTGCTGCTGCAGCGCCTGGGTCAGCCCGCGCAGCTCGGTGCGGAACATGCCCGTTTCCGTCAGCAGCACCTCGCCCAGCCATCCCCGACGCAGGCGCAGCACGCCCATCGCGGGGTCCGCCCAGTTCACGAGAAAGATGCGTACCTCGGCATGATCGAAGAGCCCCGCGCGCATGTCGGTCTCGGTGATCGCGTCGTCATCGAAGAGACCCGCCACATCCACGTTGTCCACCGACAGGGCGGCGTCCGACGACAGCGCCGTGCGCGCGTAGCCGAGGCTCGCGCGATACACCTGACCATCCACCGTGATATCGCGGTCATGGTCGGTGAAGCGGAAGGCCGCACCGTCCCGCCGTGTGATGGCCCAGCAGGTGGCGAGCGTGGTGACGGGACCGCGCAGATGGGCGGCGAGTTGGGGCGTGGTCGACTTCATGGCCGGATCTCCAGGATGGGGATCTGCTGCCAGCTGCCGCGCGCGTAACTGTCGAGCGCGAGCGCCATCAGATCGGTGTCGAAGCGCACGGGAACGTCGAATTCCAGATCGGCCGTGATCGCGGTGCCGGCGGCAGGCGGAGTGGTGAACGTCACGAGACCGGTGGTCGCGTCGACGGTGACGCCGCTGACCGGCGCGCCATCGGCCCGCACCGTGACGCTGCCCGCGACGGGCTTGGTGATATCCCGCACAACCTCCACGGGCCCCGAGGCGTAGGTCTTCACGAGCTGGAACGTGGTCTGCGTCCCATCCGCGAACCCCAGCACGGCCCCGGTCGCCCGGTAGTCGGTCCAGTCCTTGAAGCGGAACCCGTAGGCCCGGCCCTGCCGCGCGCGGAAGAAGGCGATGAGCGTCTCGAGATCGGCCCGCTCGCGCACGCCGCTGCCCACGTCCCAGCGCCCGCGCGGCAGGGCCCAGTTGGCATTGCGCCGCTCGAACCCGGCCGCGGTGGTGATGACGGTCGTGTCGTAGCCCGGCCCGCCCGTCGCCCCGCGGGCGATGGCATCGGGAAAGCGCACCTCGTGGAAGCCGGTCATGGTGTCGGTCCTGTGGTCGTTGTGTTGTTCGAGCGGGCCGGGCGTGGTCCGCGCCGCGTCACGTATTGCGCCCGGCACGGGTCATGGCGCGGCGCGCATCGGCCATGATCTGGCCCTGCGACAGCCGGAACGAGCCCGCGTCCGGCGTCGTGATGTTGAACACGACATGAACAGGGCGGTCGGACGCGTTGCCGCCACCGCGCTCCTCTCGCCCCATGGCCCGCAACTGCGCCCGCGACAGCACCATCTCGCCCCGCTGCAGGATCGCCGGGACCTCGTCAGGTCGCAGGCCCGCCATGCCGCCGCTGTGATAGCGTGGGGCCATGGCTAGTGCGGCGGCGGGCATCATCCGCGCTGCCCCGGTCTCGCCAACGACCCCGCCGCTGTGGAACAGGCCCGCCAGCAGCCCACCGCCACCTGCCGCACCGCCGAACGCTCCGCCCAGCGCCGTTGCAAGCGGGCCGAGGATGGCGGATTGCACGGCGATCCGGGTGATGTCGGCCAGCATGGCATCCGCGAGCCCCGCGAAGTCGAGCTTGCCCTTGGCGACGAAGGCCACGAGCGCGTCCTCGGCGCCCTTGAAGGCCGAGACGAGTGCCGCGCCGATCGTGCGTCCCGTCTCGCGCGCCTTTGTGGCATAGTCGCCGAGCGCTGCCGTCACTGCCTGCCAGCCGTTCAGGGCCTCGTCCGCGCCCTCTGCGGTGTCCGTCCCGGCCTGCTTTCCGGCTGCTCCTGCACCCTTTGCGGCCATCTCTGCTTGTTCGAGAGCCTCCGTCACACGGTCGGCCCCCACGGCGGCAGCCTCCAGCGCGCCATCATCGCCGGTCTCGGGGCCAGTCATGGCAGCCCGTAGCGCGTCCATGGCGTCGCGCACCCCGTCGAACGCCGACCCTCGCGTGCCCGCCGCGCGTTCGCGGAAACGGTCCGCCATGGTGCCCCGGTTGCCCGCGGCGTTCTCCAGCATCGACGCATAGGCCTGCGCGCCGACGGCATCGATCCGGGTGTCTGACCCGACCCGCTCCGCCACGGCGTTGAAGCCCGGTGCGATCTGGCCGAGGAAATCTGCCCATTTGCCAGACAGGAAGGCCATCAGCCGCGACCAGACGCCCTCGATATCGGCCCCCATGGCGCGGAAGTCGTCGAGGAAGGACGCAAGCGTGGCGCTGATCCCGTCCCAGACGGCGCGCGCGACATCGCCCACCAGCCCCAGCGCCGCGCCGAAACTGCCCGCGCCAGACACGAGCTTCCCGAACTGGAACACCAACTCGCCCGCGCCGACGATCAGCGCGCCGATGCCGGTGCGGATCAGCGCGCCGCGCAGCAGGACGAGGGCCGTGGCGAGCCCGCGCACCGACAGCGCCGCAGCCGCGAGGCCCGCCACCCAGCGGCTGGCCATGAACGCAGCGAAGGTCCCCGCGATGCTGGCCAGCCGCCCGATGTTGTCGAACAGCCCCCGGATCGCCATGCCCAGTGGTCCGGTGGTGCTGGCGACGGTTGCCATGGCCTCCGCGACAGCCTCCAGCGCCGGGGCCGCGGCCACGGCCAGCTGGTTCGACAGACCCCGCCAGACCAGCCCCAGCCGCGAGAGCGCATCGTTCGTGCGCTCGATCTGGTCCGCGTCCTGTTCCGACACCACCACCCCGAACGCCAGTACATCTGCTGTTGCCTGGCGCAGCGTCGCGGTATCGATGCGCGACATGGCGATGGAGCCTTCCTCGCCGAAGAGCTGTCCTGCCACGGCCGCGCGCTCGGCGGCCGGTACGAAGTTCTCGATCGCCGCGTTGATCGCCCCGACACGTTCGTCGAGCGGCAGCGCGATCAGGTCGGTGGCTGAGAGCCCCAGCCGGTCCAGTGCATCGGCGGCAGGTCCGGTCTCGGAGGCCGCTTGGCTCAACCGCCGCGTCAGGTCCTTTGTCGCCTGCTCGATCCCGGACATGGACACGCCCGCCAGCTCTCCCGCGCGTTCCAGCGTCTGCAGCGAGGCGACCGTGGTCCCCAGCGATTGCGCGAGCTTGGCCTGCGCGTCCACCGTCTGCAGCCCGGAGCGGACCATGGCCACACCCGCCGCCGAAGCCACGCGGACCCGGCGCGAGAACGCCGCCAGACGCGCATTCGCCGCCTCCATCTCCCGGCTGAGCCGCCCGAAGCCGCGCTTGCCGGCCTCACCGACGCCCTCCAGCTCGGCGCGCACCTGACGGCCGCCGACGGCCGCGAGGCGGACGCTGACGCGCTTCTCTGTCATGGGAATGTTCCTTGAACCGGATGCCTGCGCGTCTTACGCTTGGTGCATCGATAGATGGAGAGTAATGAACATGGCCGAGACCGCGACCCTGTCCTCGAAATTCCAGATCTCGATCCCCAAGGCGATCCGCGCGGCACAGCATTGGGAGGCCGGGCTGACCTTCGCCTTTATCCCCAAGGGCACAGGTGTGCTGCTGGTGCCCGTTCCGAAGCGAGAGGCCCTGCAGGGCCTCGCGAAAGGAGCGAACCCGGATGACCATCGGGACCGCACGGATCGCGCCTGATGGTTCTGGTCGACACCTCGGCGTGGATCGAGTGGCTGATCGGGTCCGCCACGGGTGAGATCGTGACCGGGCATCTGCCAGAGCAGGTGGACTGGCTGGTGCCGACCATGGTGCAGCTCGAGCTCGCGAAATGGCTGACCCGCGAGGTCGGCGAGGACAAGGCCGACCAGGTGATAGCCTTCACGCAGGTCTGCCAAGTCGTCCCGCTCGACACCGAGATCGCGCTAGCAGCCGCAGACGCATTCCGGGAGCATAAACTGGCCACTGCCGATGCCATCATCTTCGCGACGGCCCGCGCGCAGGACGCCACCTTGCTGACCTGCGACGCGCATTTCGAGGGGCTGCCGAACGTCACGCTGGTCGAAAAGGTCAGGGACTGATCCCCGATCCGCCACTAGCGGCAAGTTCCGCGTTCACCTGACCGACCATCACCGCCTCGATCCCGGGCAGCAGTTCGGCCATGGCAAGGGGCGGCACGCCGAGCGCGGTGCCCAGTGCAAGGGCCGCCGTCAGATCCCAGCCGATGACGGCTT
The DNA here is from genome assembly GCF_003254465.1 of Meridianimarinicoccus zhengii. Taxonomy (GTDB): domain Bacteria; phylum Pseudomonadota; class Alphaproteobacteria; order Rhodobacterales; family Rhodobacteraceae; genus Meridianimarinicoccus; species Meridianimarinicoccus zhengii. The sequence continues at coordinate 4,274 of NZ_QDFI01000099.1, read as the reverse complement.
TGGGGAGCACGCGCAGCTGGCCACCGAGGCGACCGACCAGGTCCCAGACCTGCCAGCCCTCGTGGGTGCGCGGTTGGTTCAGCCGCGCGGGGCAGTCCGGGCACGTTCCTTCGCAGGCCTCGCAGTAGCGCGCGCCCCCGCCGAATTCCCACGCGGCGAGGGCGCTGAGCCGTTTTTTTCCTGCTCCAGCAGCAGGCCCTTGGAGACATAAGTCAGCTGGAAGGCCTCGAAGATCGGCCAGACGTCGAGAAGCGCGTCGATGGCCTCGGGGCTCGGCTCTATCGACTGGCCGTCGGCATCTCCTACGCCCTCCCAGGCGAGCACCGCCCGCCGTGCGAGCGCCTTGGCGAAGGCGACCGCGCGCTCCTCGTCGCTGGCAGCGCCCGGCAGGTTCTCCACCTCCGGGTCGCTGCGCGTGGCCACCATCAGCGCGGTGGTCAGCGGGCGCAGCTGCACCCGCACGCCGGGTGCCAGCTCGTGCCAGCGCGGGTCATTGGTCAGATCAAGCGTGAGCATTGTCAGTAAGTCTCGCGTGTGTTGATGAGAGTGGCGGTGCACATGCGCCCCTCATTGGGGTCCAGTGCGGCTTGCCAGTCGAAACTGGCCTGCACGCCCTGAGGTCCGGAAATCTCCACCCGCGGGCGCGGCAGGTAGACGGCGTGCACGGTGAAGGTGAAGCTTTCGCCTCCGGGCAGGGTGTAGGCGAAGACCATCTCGCAGGGATCGCCCGCGAGGGCCTGGTCGACCAGCGTCTGGTCGGCGAAACGCACCTCGATGCGGCCTGTGAGCGCCGCAATGCTCGGGTCAGCACCGTCGATGCGGCCGTCCGCGCGGATCGTCTCCACCCGGTCGAGATTGTTGGCGTAGGTGATCTCGGCCGAGACCACGTTGCCGAGTGCTGTGCCGTTGCGCGAAATCGACCCGTTGAAATGACCGAAGCGCTGCAGAGCGATGTCCGCCAGCGTGCCCGCGGCGGAGTTGGTCGCCACCGTCTCGCCCTGCGCCACCAGCCGCGCCGTGGCGGTCAGCAGCCCCGAGCGCTGCATCTGCCAGCTGATCTGGTCGAGCACGCAGCCGGAATATATTGCGTAGCGTGGCACCTCGGGCATGCCGGTCTCGATCGACATGCTGGGCAACGTCCATGACCCGGACTGGAATTCGTGGGTGTACGGCGCCTCCGTGCCGGTGGTCACCGGATCGCCGAACGCCGCCTTCAGCCAGAAGCCGAACGCCTCGGCATCGAGGGGCACGACGACATCGCCATCGGCCGTCACCGCGTCCTTGATCGGCGCCAGCGGATCGCGGCCGTAGCCCAAGAGCTCCGAGTTCAGCAGCGGCTGTTCGGCCCCCAGCGACGTGCTGGCGAACGGCATCTGCGTGAAACCGCTCGCGGGCGGCGTGCCATAGGTCGTCTCGAACGCAAGCGCCATCCGCGCCCGCGCCCCCTGGGCCCGTGCCATGGTCATCTCCTGTTGTTTGGTGGGTCAGTTCAGCGGGTCGGCTGTCGAATAATGCAGGACCACTGGGATCACCGGCACGTCGCGCAGCCCCAGCATGGTGGCCGCCAGCACCCGGCCGTGACCGGCGATCAGCTCGCCATCGTCAGCGACCATGCAGGGCACGGTCCAGCCGAACTTGGCCATGCTGGCGGCGATCTTCGCGACCTGGTCGTCGCCGTGCTGCTTGGCGTTGCGGGCATAGGGGCGCAACCGGTCGATCGACCAGGTCTCGATCTGGCTCGGCGCGAAGACGAGGTCCATGGGCGGCTCCGGGATGCGGGCAGGGCGGACACGCGAAAGCGCGCCGCGGGACGGGTCAGCGGCGGGATCGGTATCGGCGATGTTTGGAGAAACGAAACCGCCCGCGAAAACTTTTTCGGGGCGCACTTCTTCGATGATGTAGGGGTAGGCAATGGGGCCTCCCCTGTCAATCGCTTTTTTTGCTTGGAATCAATGCGTTCTGGGCGTTTCGATGAAATGGCCCTGTTCCGTGGTTTCGGAGGGTGGCTTCTGCGGCCACTGGCTTGCCAGAAACTGGCCCAAGTGGATTCCGAGGTGGAATCCACTTGGCCAGCCGGGCAATCGCGCAAGTCGCTGATATAGAGTCATAAATCAGTGTCGTTCTGCCAGGGTAGATTCCAGGTGGATTCCCCGGTGAAAAGGCCAGACGCTGGCAAACTTGCGCGCTAAGCCCCCCCGTATACGGATCGGCCCCGGAAGGAACCATGAGAGGGGGCCCTCGATTAATTTGATATAGTAGCTTTAATGTGCCGCCTAACAGAGTAAACGCAGGGATGGAACACTCAAACTGCATAGGGGCGTCCATTCGTGGCAAAGACAAACGAAACAACAAAGCCGTCCCCCCAAAGCTCTGAATTAGCTGGCCACGAAAAACCCTTCGAATAGCGCTCAGCCTGATCGACTGCCGCAGAAACGTTTTTCCGATACCGTTTGGCCTCGACGATGCCGACGCAAGTTTCTCCGACGAAGAGCGCGTAGTCAGCTGGGCCGAACTGTGTAGGCCATTCCGCAATCGCCATGTGGCGACCTTTTGCGGGCCTCGTACCTTTGCCATAGCGCAAATCAACACTGTGGGCTTCCCAGCCCCGATCTCGCAGTTTCTGGTCAATCAGGGCGCGGGTGGCCTGTTCGTCCAGGTCGATTACTCTAGCCGCTTCGTTGGCGGCTGTCACGAAGGACATCTTGGCGGCAGGCGCTTGCCGTTGTGCTTGCTCCACGAAATTGCGCAGTTGACGATCTGCATCCTGCGCGAGGGCTTCCCAAGTTTTCCTTTCCTCTTGCTCTCTTAGGTGCCGCGCTTCAGCGGATTCCGCAGCCAAGTGTGCTTCCCGATGGGCTTCCTCTGCCTTTTGGGCTGCGCTCAATGCCTCGTTGCGCTCGGCGCGAAGGCGCTCAAGTTCTTGTTGGAGTTCTATGTTCGGGTTTTGTGGCGACGAAGGCGGCAGGAACGGCCCTGCTACAAAGTCTTTTTCGGCGGTGCTTGTCCGGACATGCCAGACCCCGAGTTGGACGGCCATTTTCAAGCTTGCCAACGCCTCTCGGTGATTGCCTGCGCAATCGTGGACAGCGGCATTACCCAGTTTCCGAATGTGGTGCAGCACATCCAGAACCCGATCAGGGGCTGACCGTTCGTATTGGAGGCGGCGCAATACATCAGCTTGGGTTTCACCATCCTGCACATCACTTCCGACAAGAGCAGCATGTCGCCGTGTCAATCGCTCGCCAAATTGGCGCAGCTTAATCAAGCTCGTGCTTGGATCATCCTGAAAATAGCTCTCTGCGAGCCTGCCAAGGTTGGCGAGCTCACGGTCCAAACGGTCGAGGAACTCAAAGTTACTATGGCGCTGATCCATTGGGCAATTTTTGCGCGAGCAGGTGTGAAAAAGCAACTCGTCTCGGTCGTGCCAGAACACGATTCCCAAGGCTACTGCCAAGGCCGCGCCCTCGGCATGGTGGTCGCCGAGGGCTTGGACCAGATCGCATAGTCGAGGTTGAACTGCTCGAACCGGGCGGTTCGGACCTCGCCCACGCGGGCGCCCGTCAGCATGCATAGCCGGATGATCCCCGCGGCGCGCTGATCCTCGGCGGCGTCCAGTGCGGCGGCGAGGCGGGTCAGCTCCTCCGGCGACAGGAACCGTTCGCGTGCCGTCTCGAGGCGCCGGTGGAACCCCTGCGCGGGATTGTCGGTGCGCCAGCCCCAGTCGATGGCCAGCGTGAACATCTTGCGCAGGACCTCGCCCATGCGGTTCGCACGCACCGGCGTGGGCTTGTGGCCCTGCAGCTTGCGCGCGCGGTTGTTGGGGCGCGCCTTGCTGGGCCGCGGCCGACCCTCGGCGACGATATCGAGGAACTTCGCCACGTCGGTCTTGGTGATGTCGGTCACCAGCCGGTTGCCCCACGCGGGCTCCAGCATCTTGCGCAGCATTGAAACCTGATCGGCGGCATTGGTCGGGGAAAGTTTGGGCAGGTGCTCTCGGATGTAGCGGTCGATCATGTCGCTGATCCGGGGTGCGGCGCGCAGGTCTTCCTTGGCCGCCAGCGGATCGTGCCCTTCGTCGATCATGCGGCGCAGTTCCTTGGCGCGTTCCCGGGCTGCGGTCACGGTCCACTCCGGCCAGCGCCCGATGGTCATGCGCCGCTGCCGGCCGGCGTAACGGTAATCCAGCGTGAAGGCGCGCATGCCTGAGCTCTGTAGTTCGCCCTGAACAATTCCTAACCTACTGATTCTCAGCGCAGATCACGCTGGAGCGCTGG
>NZ_QDFI01000098.1 GCF_003254465.1 Meridianimarinicoccus zhengii | reverse complement strand
CGCCGCCAGCCCCTGGCCCGCCGCGGCGGCGGCCCACACCCATTTGCGCCGCCGCGTGGCCTCCACCCAGCGCGCCATGGCCAGTTGCGGCAAAAGCGCCCCGGCCTCGCGCAGCGGTACGACCGCGCCCACGGCGGCGCCCGGCGCCCCCACGGACGTCATCAGCCAGCTCAGCACCAGCTTGGGATCGAGCAGGCTGTCCGCGGTCTTGGACAGGCTCAGCGCGGCCAGGTGGATCGCGCCGTCGCGCGCCTCGACCGCATCGAGATCGCCGGCGGTGTCTCCGGTCAGGCGCGCGAGCGTGCGGCGCAGGGGCATGGTGGTCTTCCCGGCTTGGAGATGCGGAACGGATTGCGGTGATATCGCTATCGCAAGCGGGATTGCACGGCGCCCGACCCCGTTGCAAGGTTGCGGCAGGGAGGAAAGTCACATGAACACGGCGGCAGATCATGGCGCGCGCCTTGGCCATGCCATGCGCGCACCGGCAGACGGATATGCGTGCAGGCGGGGTCCCTTTTGCGTGCGGTTAAGGTAAACGTCGATTCACCGGGGGGCAGGCTCTTGATTTTGAAAGAGAAAACGGCAACGGCGCCGCAACATTCTTTCGTTTCGCGCCGCGAACCCGAGCATAAGTTTTGGCCCCGATTTAGTCTGAGGGAGGTCTCACATGGGCGGACATGACGATTTCGATCCCATCGAAAGCCAGGAATGGCAGGATGCAATACAGGACGTGATCGAACGGGATGGTCCCGATCGGGCGCATTTCCTGCTGGACCGCGCCGTGCAGCAGGCGCGGGCGGCGGGGGCGATGCTGCCCTTTTCCGCCACGACGCCGTATCAGAACACGATCCCGCCGGATGATCAGGTCGAGTTTCCGGGCGATCTGGAAATCGAAAGCCGCATCCGCGCCATCAACCGCTGGAACGCCATGGCGACGGTGGTGCGGCGCAACAAGGTCAGCAGCGAATATGGCGGTCATATCGCGTCCTTCGCCTCAAGCGCGGCGATGTACGACGTGGGGTTGAACCATTTCTGGCGCGCGCGTTCGGCCACCCATGGCGGCGATCTCGTGTTCTTTCAGGGTCACGTGGTGCCCGGCATCTACGCGCGGTCCTTCATGGAAGGGCGCATCAGCGCGGAGCAGCTTGAAAACTTCCGCTCCGAGGTGAATGGCGGGGGCCTGTCGTCGTATCCGCACCCGTGGCTGATGCCCGACTACTGGCAGTTCCCGACCGTGAGCATGGGCCTCGGGCCCCTCATGGCGATCTACCAGGCGCGGTTCATGAAGTACCTCCACAGCCGCGGCTTCATCGACATGGCCGACCGCAAGGTGTGGTGCTTCCTCGGTGACGGCGAGATGGACGAACCGGAATCCCTTGGCGCGATCAGCCTTGCGGCGCGCGAAAAGCTCGACAACCTGATCTTCGTCGTGAACTGCAACCTCCAGCGGCTCGACGGTCCGGTGCGCGGCAACGGCAAGATCGTGCAGGAACTCGAAGGCGAATTCCGCGGCGCGGGCTGGGAGGTCATCAAGCTGCTGTGGGGTCGGGGCGGCTGGGACGAGCTGCTGGAACGCGACGTGACGGGCCGCCTGCGCCAGTTGATGGACGAAACCGTCGATGGCGACTACCAGACCTTCAAGTCGAAGGACGGCGCCTATATCCGCGAGCATTTCTTCGGCAAGTATCCCGAAACCGCCGCCATGGTCGAAGACTGGACCGACGACCAGATCTGGAACCTACGCCGGGGCGGGCATGACAGCGTCAAGGTCCACGCGGCGTTCAAGCGGGCGACCGAGGTGAAGGGCCAGCCGACCTGTCTTCTGGTCAAAACGGTCAAGGGCTACGGGATGGGCACGGCCGGTGAAGGCCAGAACACCACCCACCAGCAGAAGAAGCTGGCCGAGGATCAACTGCGCGCCATGCGCGACCGCTTCAAGATCCCCGTGTCGGATGAGGATCTGCCGAAAGCGCCCTTCGTGCAGCTCAACAACGCGCAGAAGGCGTATCTGGCCGACCGGCGCAAGGCGCTTGGCGGGGCGTTCCCCGTGCGGCACTGGCGCGACGTGCCGAAGCTGGAAATCCCCGGTCTCGACAAGTTCGACAAGGAACTGAAATCGACCGGCGACCGCGAGATTTCGACGACGATGGCGTTTGTGCGGATTCTCACGACGCTCTTGCGGGACAAGAAGATCGGCAAGCGCGTGGTGCCCATCGTGCCGGACGAGTCCCGCACCTTCGGGATGGAAGGGCTGTTCCGGTCCGTGGGGATCTGGAACCCGCTGGGCCAGAACTACACGCCGCAGGACCGGGACCAGATGTCCTACTACAAGGAAAGCGCGGACGGGCAGGTGCTTCAGGAAGGCATCAATGAAGCGGGGGCCATGGCCGACTGGATCGCCGCCGCGACCAGCTATTCCGTGCACGGCCAGCCGATGATCCCGTTCTACATCTACTACTCGATGTTCGGCTTCCAGCGGATCGGCGATCTGGCGTGGGCGGCGGGCGACAGCCGCTCGCGCGGCTTCATGCTGGGCGGCACCGCCGGGCGCACGACCCTGAACGGCGAAGGCTTGCAGCACCAGGACGGGCACAGCCACATCCTGGCGGGCACCATCCCCAACTGCATCACCTATGACCCGACCTTCCAGTTCGAGGTCGCGGTGATCGTGCAGCACGGGCTCCAGCGCATGTTCGTCGATCAGGAGGACGTGTATTTCTACATCACCCTGATGAACGAGAACTACCACCACCCCGACATGCCCATGGGTGTGGAGGCCGACATCATCAAGGGTCTCTACCGGCTCGAAGAGGTCAAGAGACCCACGAAGAAGCATGTCACGCTGATGGGGTCGGGCACGATCCTCGTGCAGGCGATGAAAGCCGCCGCGATGCTGAAGGAAGATTTCGGCGTCAGCTCCGAGATCTGGTCGGCCACGTCCTTCAACGAGTTGGCCCGCGACGGGCAGGACGTGGCGCGCCACAACCGCCTGAACCCGCTGGCCGAGCCGAAGGTGCCCTTCGTCACCGAACAGCTGGAACGGTCCAAGGGTCCGATCGTGGTCGCCACCGACTACATGAAGAACTACGCCGAACAGGTGCGGGCCTTCGTGCCCGAGGGCCGGTCGTTCACCGTGCTCGGCACGGATGGTTTCGGCCGTTCGGACAGCCGCGTGAACCTGCGCCGCTTCTTCGAGGTGGACGCGGCCCATATCGCCGCCGCCGCCATGGTGGATCTCTACAAGGCCGGGGCGGTCACCAAGGCCGATCTGACCAAGGCGCTCAAACTTTACGACATCGACGGCAACAAGCCGAACCCGCGGCTGGTGTGACCGCAGGGACGAGGGAGAACAGACAATGACAACTGACGTGCATGTGCCCGATATCGGGGATTTCACCGACGTTCCGGTGGTGAGCGTTCTGGTTTCGGTCGGCGATACGGTCGCCGCCGAAGACCCGCTGATCGAACTGGAAAGCGACAAGGCCACGATGGAAGTGCCCAGCCCCGCCGCGGGCAAGGTCAAGGAAATCAAGGTGTCCGAAGGCGACAAGGTTTCGGAAGGCACCTTGATCATCGTGCTGGAGAGCGAAGGCGCGGGCGACGCGCCCAAGGAGGAACCGAAAGCGGAGGCCCCTAGGACCGAGGAACCGAAAGAGGCGCCGAAATCCGCGCCCGCCCCGGCTGGCGCCCCGGCACCGGTCACCGACAGTGGCTTTGGCCGCGCCCATGCCTCGCCCTCGGTGCGGGCCTTCGCCCGGTCGCTCGACATCGACCTGACCAAGGTGAACGGCACGGGCCGCAAGGGCCGCATCCTGCGCGAGGACGTGGCGAAATTCTACAAGCAGGCCGCGGCCCCGGCGGCAGGTGCCGGCGGCGGCGCCGTTTCGGGTGGCATGGGCATCCCGCCGATTCCGGCGGTGGATTTCTCCAAGTTCGGCAAGGTCGAGGACGTGGAGATGTCGCGGATCAAGAAGATCTCGGGTCCCGCGCTGCACCGGTCCTGGCTGAACATCCCGCACGTGACCCACAACGACGAAGCCGACATCACCGAGCTGGACAAGTACCGCAAGGAGATGGACACGATGGCCAAGGAAGACGGCTATCGCGTGACCCTCCTGTCCTTCGTCATCAAGGCGAGCGTTTCGGCGTTGAAGGAACACTGGGAATTCAACTCGTCGATCCATCCCGACGGCGACAAGCTGATCCGCAAGCATTACTACAACATCGGCTTCGCGGCGGACACGCCGAACGGGCTGATGGTGCCGGTCATCAAGGATGCCGACCGCAAGGGACTGGTGGAGATCTCCAAGGACCTGATGGAGCTGTCCGGCAAGGCCCGCAAGGGCGAGTTGAAGGGCCCGGACATGCAGGGGGCGACCTTCACGATCTCCAGCCTCGGCGGGATCGGCGGCACCAGCTTCACGCCCATCGTGAACGCGCCCGAAGTGGCGATCCTCGGGCTGACGCGGTCCAAGATGGCGCCGGTCTGGAACGGCAGCGAATTCGAGCCGCGCCTGATGCAGCCCCTGTCGCTGAGCTATGACCACCGCGCGGTGGACGGGGCGCTCGCGGCCCGGTTCTGCGTGACCCTGAAAACCCTGCTCGGCGACATGCGCCGGCTGATGTGGTGAGGAGAACATCATGGATGTGAAAGTCCCCGATATCGGCGATTTCTCCGATGTGCCGGTGGTGTCGATCCTTGTGGCGGTCGGCGACACGGTCGCCGCCGAGGATCCCCTGATCGAACTGGAAAGCGACAAGGCCACGATGGAAGTGCCAAGCCCCGCCGCGGGCAAGGTCACGAAGATCACCGTGGCCGAGGGCGACAAGGTGTCCGAGGGCACGGTCATCATGGAACTGGAAGCCGAGGGGGCCGCGGAGACCGGGGCCGTCGAGGCCCCGTCCTCCGCCGCGTCCGCGCCGGCGGCGCCCGCCGCCGCCGCACCCGCGACCGGCACTGCAACCGGCAAGGGCGACAAGCATGCCGATGTGGTGGTTCTGGGCTCCGGCCCCGGCGGCTATACGGCGGCGTTTCGCGCGGCGGATCTCGGCAAGTCGGTCATCCTGATTGAGCGTTACCCCACGCTGGGTGGCGTGTGCCTGAACGTGGGCTGTATCCCGTCGAAGGCATTGCTGCACGTCGCCAAGGTCATCACCGAGGCCGAGGAGATGTCGCACCACGGGATCAGCTTCGGCAAGCCGAAGATCGACATCGACGAGCTGCGCAAGTTCAAGGACAGCGTGATCGGCCAGCTAACCGGCGGGCTTGGCGGGCTTGCCAAGGCGCGCAAGGTGACGACCGTACAGGGCACGGGCAAGTTCACCGGCCCGAACATGATCGAGGTGCAGGGCGAGGGCGGCACCACCACCGTCAGCTTCGACCAGTGCATCATCGCCGCCGGGTCCGAACCCGTGAAGCTGCCCTTCGTGCCCCATGACGATCCGCGCGTGATCGACAGCACCGGTGCGCTGGAACTCGCCGACATTCCCGGCAAGCTGCTGGTGCTGGGCGGCGGGATCATCGGCCTGGAAATGGCCTGTGTCTATGATGCGCTGGGGTCGAAGGTGACCGTGGTCGAGTTGATGGACCAGATCATCCCCGGTGCGGACAAGGACATCGTCAAGCCGCTGATGAGCCGGATCAAGGACCGCTACGAGAACATCCTGCTCAAGACCAAGGTCACGGACGTGAAGGCCCAGAAGAACGGGCTTAAGGTCACGTTCGAAGACGAGAAGGGCGAAACCAGCAGCGCGATCTTCGACAAGGTGCTGGTCGCCGTGGGCCGCCGTCCCAATGGCGGCAAGCTCGACGCGGGCGCCGCGGGTGTCGCGGTGGATGATCGCGGCTTCATCGCCGTGGACAGCCAGTTGCGCACCAACGTGCCGCATATCTTCGCCATCGGCGACCTGGTGGGCCAGCCCATGCTGGCGCACAAGGCCGTGCACGAAGGTAAGGTCGCGGCGGAGGTCATCGCGGGGCACAAGCGGCATTTCGATGCGCGCCTGATCCCGTCCGTGGCCTATACCGACCCCGAAGTCGCGTGGTGCGGCCTGACCGAGACCGAGGCCAAGGCCAAGGGCATCAAGTACGAAAAGGGCGTGTTCCCGTGGGCCGCGTCGGGCCGGGCGTTGTCGAATGCGCGCTCGGAAGGGCTGACCAAGCTGCTGTTCGATCCGGAAGACGACCGGGTGATCGGGGGGGCGATCGTCGGCACGAACGCGGGCGACCTGATCTCCGAGGTGGCGCTGGCCATCGAGATGGGGGCGGACGCGGTGGATCTCGGCCACACGATCCACCCGCACCCGACCCTGTCCGAAACGGTGAACTTCGCCGCCGAGATGTTCGAAGGCGTGATCACCGACCTGATGCCGCCGAAGAAGAAAAAGGCCTGACCAGGGCGAACGTGCCCTGTGCCTGACCGGGTGACCACGGCGGTCCGCCATGCGGGCCGCCGTTCCCGTGTCAGGCCTCCGTCTGCGCGGGCTGCCCGGCCGCGGCCGCCCGGTCCCGTGCCTGCGCCGCGGCTTCGAGCATCTCGACAAGCTGTGCCCGTCGCACGGGTTTCGACAAGAAGTCGTCCATCCCCGCAGCAAGGCAGATGTCCCGGTCAGATGCGAAGGCATTCGCGGTCAGGGCGACGATGAAGGGTTGCGGCCCGCCCGCAGCCCGGATCGCGCGTGTCGCGTCGAGCCCGTTGAGCCGGGGCATGGACATGTCCATGAAGATCAGGTCCGGGCGGTCCCGCGTTGCGATCTCCACTGCATCCACGCCGTTATCCGCGAAAGACGGCACGACCCCCACCGTATCGAGCACCTTTTCCAGCAGCAGGCGATTGATTGCGTTGTCCTCGGCCACAAGAACCCTGAGCCCGCTCAGATCCGCCTGCGGGGTGCCGTCTGTGGCGGCGTGCCCGGGCAGGCTGGCCGGGTCGACGGCACCGGCGCGCAGGGTCGCCGTGAAGACCGATCCGCGCCCCGGCGTCGAGCGCGCGGTGATGTCCCCGCCCATGCGCCGTGCCAGCATGCGCGAGATCGTCAGCCCCAGCCCGGTGCCCCCGAAACGGCGGGTCGTGTCGCTTTCGGCCTGGGTGAACCGGTCGAAGATGTGGTCCAGCATCTTCGGATCGATGCCGATGCCGGTATCTTCCACTTCAAGCTGCAGCAGGTGCCGGGCGCCTGCGGGTTCCGCGTTCAGCCGCACGGTCACGCCGCCCTGCGCGGTAAACTTCACCGCATTTCCGACGAGGTTGATGACGATCTGGCGCAGGCGCCCGCCGTCGCCCAGCACCCGCGCCGGCACGTCCGGATCGATGTCCACCGCCAGCGCGATGCCCTTCTGCGTGGCTTCAGGGCGCAGGAGCGTCGCGGCCTCTTCCACGGTCTTGCGCGGATCGAAGGGCGTGGGCGTGATATCGAGCTTCCCGGCCTCGAGCTTGGACAGGTCGAGAATATCGTTCAGGATCGCCAGCAGCGCTTCGGCCGACCCGCGGATCGTTCCGGCATACATCGCCTCCGGTTCGGGCAGGTCGGCATCGCACAGCAGGTCCGCCATGCCGATGATCCCGTTCATGGGCGTGCGGATCTCGTGGCTCATGGTGGCGAGGAAATCGGCCTTGGCGCGCGCGGCGGCTTCGGCGGCGTCGCGCGCACGGGCCAGTTCCTGTTCATGGCGCTTCGCGGCCGTGATGTCCCGTTCGACCGAGATCACCATCTCCACCGCGCCTGTGTCGTTGAGGATCGGGGCGTAGTTGACCTCCACCCAAAGCTCGCGGCCAGTCGCGGTATAGATGACCAACTCTTCCCGGTGGTCTTCGCCGCGCGCGACGGTCTCGGCGATGCGCGCACTGGCGTTCCGGTCCGTGCGCGGCCCGAACAGCAGGTCATCCGGGCGGCGGCCCCGGGCATCGCTCAGCCGATACCCGGTCTGGTTCTCGAATGCCGCGTTGACCCAGGTGATGCGCCGGTCCGGTCGCGTGATGACGATGCTGTCATTGGCATGCTGCGCCACGAGGGCGAGTTTGCGCGCCTCGGCCTGCTGTTCGGCCAGTGCCTCGGACGACCGCGCCAACGCCACTTGCTGTTCCAGAAGTTCGCGGTTGTGCGCCGTGGATCGCGCGTAACTGTCGGAAACGTATTGCGTGAAGACATATACGATATAGCCGACGATCAGCGTGCCCATCACGTCATAGCCGAGGGAGGCCGACCCGCCCTGCACCCATTCCGCGGCGAACAGGATCGCAGGCGTCAACGCGAAGATCCCAAGCCGGGCAAAGGCGGCATCGCGGTGAAAGGCGGCCACAAGCCCGGCATTCATTGCCGCCCCTGTGAGGTAGGCCATGGCGAAGAAGACCGCCGTGTCGCCCGGTGTGGACACCATCGCCAGCACGATGCAGGCCGAGATCAGGATTGCCTGGATCGCCGCGGTGATCGTGCTGCCGATGCGCAGCGGGCCGTCATCTGCCCCTTCGTCCAGCCGTCGGATCACGCGTGCCAGAAAGCCGCAGTCGATCCCTTCACCCCCCAGGGCGAAGGCGATCACGAGCAACCCGATCTCGGGGCCGCTGAGCAGCGTGAGCGACACGGACCCGACCGCCATCAGCACCTGCCGCGTGCCGAAATTGCGGATGCGTCCCTCGGCATAGCGGCGCAGGCGGCCGCGGGGGCCGTCATGCGCGTCGAAAGCGGCAAGGTTGGCTTCTGCGGCCTGGGTCGGGCTTAGGCTGTCGGTCGGCATGTCGCTGTGCTCCGGGTGGACACAACCTGTGCCACGCGCACGTTCGCTGCAAGGGCCGTTCGCGGCCTGGATCCCCTCAGCGCGGCTGGTGCGGCGTCGGGCACGGATCCCGCGCACCCCTTGACCTTCCCGTGGCTGGAAGGCCTATCTGCGTTCCTGAAGCTGGAAGGAACTTGCCATGGCTGAAACCGCGTTCGCCGCCGAACTGCCGCGCGATACCGCTCAAGAACGCGCGGACACGTATACCTTGCGGATCGAAGGGCTGTCCTGCGCGGGCTGCGTGGGCCGGGCTCAGCGCGCGCTGGCCGCCGTGCCGGGCGTGCAGGCGGCGGAGGTGAACCTTGCCACCGGCGCGGGCCGTGTCACCGCGCCCGCCCATGTGCTGCCGGCGGCAACGGCAGCGCTGGACGCCGCGGGCTACCCGGCGCGGGTGGCGCAGATCACGCTCCAGGTCGACGACCTGACCTGTGCCGCCTGCGCTGCGCGGGTGGACCGGGCGTTGCGCGCCGTGCCGGGCGTGCGCGACGTGGCGGTGAACCTGACCACGGGTGTGGCGCGGGTGCAGGTGCTCGACGGCGTTTCCGACGCGCGCGCCCTGGCGGCAGCCGCAACCGATGTCGGCTATCCGGCGCGCCCCCATGACAGCGCCGTCCGCGACGATCCGGCCACCGTGCAGGCGCGGGAGGCCACCGCGCTGCGCAACCGTGCGGTGCTGGCGGGGCTGCTGACGCTGCCGGTGGTGGTGCTGGAAATGGGCGGTCACATGATGCCCGCGTTTCATCACTGGATCGCCGCAACCATGGGCATGCAGGCGTCGTGGTGGGTGCAGGGCGTCCTTGCCGCGTTGGTGCTGGCCGGGCCGGGGCGGATGTTCTACGCCCGCGGCCTGCCCGCGCTGGGGCGCGGCGCGCCGGACATGAACAGCCTCGTGGCGCTGGGGACGGGGGCGGCTTTCGTCTATTCCTCTGTCGTGCTGCTCGCACCCGGGCTGGTGCCCGACGCCGCCCGCGCCGTGTATTTCGAGGCCGCCGTGGTGATCGTCGTGCTGATCCTCATCGGACGGTGGCTAGAGGCGCGCGCACGCGGCCGCACCGGGGCCGCCATCGCGCGGCTGGTCGGCCTGCGCCCGGCCACGGCGCGGGTGCAGCAAGGCGACGGCCATGCCGACGTGCCGGTGGATAGCCTTGCCTCCGGCGACCTGATCCTGCTGCGCCCCGGCGAACGGGTGGCCGTGGACGGCACCGTGACCGAAGGCCGCGCGCAGGTGGACGAGTCGATGCTGACGGGCGAGCCGATGCCGGTGGCCAAGGCGGCGGGCGATCGGGTCACCGGCGGCACCGTCCTGTCGTCGGGCGCGCTGACCATGCGGGCCGACGCGGTCGGCGGCGACACGGTGCTGGCGCAGATCATCCGCATGGTCGAGGACGCGCAGGCCGCGCGCCTGCCGATCCAGGCGCTTGTGGACCGGATCACGCTCTGGTTCGTGCCGGTGATCCTCGGGATCGCCGCGCTGACCGTGGCGGTGTGGCTCGCGGTCCGGCCGGACCTGTCGCACGCGCTGGTGGCCGGTGTATCTGTGCTCATCATCGCGTGCCCCTGCGCCATGGGGCTGGCGACGCCCACGTCGATCATGGTGGGCACGGGCCGTGCGGCGGATCTGGGCGTGCTCTTTCGCAAGGGCGATGCGTTGCAGGCGCTGGCGGGCGTGCAGGTGGTGGCCTTCGACAAGACAGGCACCCTGACCGAAGGCCGCCCCGCGCTGACCGACGTGGTGCTGGCCGAGGGCGCCGACCGTGCCACGGTGCTCGCCGCCGTGGCGGCGCTGGAGTCGCGCTCGGAACACCCTGTGGGACATGCGATCATCGCCGGGGCACAGGCCGAGGGCGTGACCCCGGCCACGGTCGAAGGTTTCACCGCCCATGCGGGCGCCGGTGTGTCGGGCTCGGTGGGCGGGCAGCCGGTGCTGGCGGGCAACGCGCGGTTTCTGAGGGATGAAGGCGTCGCATTGGGCGACATGGCCGACCGGGCCGACGCGCTTGCCGCCGAAGGGAAGACCCCGGTGCTGGTGGCGATGGGCGCGCAGGCGGTCGCCGTTCTGGCCGTCGCAGACCCGGTGCGCGCAGGCGCCGCCGATGCCATCGCCGCCTTGCAGGCGCGGGGGGTGCGCTGCGTGATGCTCACGGGCGATACGGAGGCCACGGCGCGGGCCGTTGCCGCCCCGCTGGGACTGGACGATGTAAAGGCGGGTCTGCGCCCCGAAGACAAGCAGACCGCCATCGCCGAACTGCAATCCGACGGCTCCCGCGTGGCCTTCGTGGGCGACGGTATCAACGACGCGCCCGCGCTGGCGGCAGCGGATGTGGGCATCGCCATCGGCACGGGCACCGACGTGGCCATCGAATCCGGCGACGTCGTGCTGATGGGCGGGGACCCGCGCGGTGTGGCGACCGCGCTGGACCTGTCGGCCCGGACCCTGCGCAACATCAAGCAGAACCTGTTCTGGGCCTTCGGCTACAACGTGGCGCTGGTGCCCGTGGCGGCGGGGGTGCTCTATCCCGCCTTCGGGCTGATGCTGTCGCCCATGCTGGCAGCGGGCGCCATGGCGCTGTCGAGCGTCTTCGTGCTGAGTAATGCGTTGCGGCTGCGCCGGGCGGGGGTGCCGGGATGAACATCAAGGATGTCGCCGAACGGTCCGGCCTGCCCGCCAAGACCATCCGCTATTACGAGGAGATCGGCCTGATCCGCCCCGCGCGCGCCGAAAACGGCTACCGCCATTTCGCCGAGGCCGACCTGCACAAGCTGACCTTTCTCGGGCGGGCCCGGTCGCTTGGCTTCAGCATCGGGGACTGCCGAACGCTGCTCGCGCTCTACGAGGACCATTCCCGCGCCAGCGCCGACGTGAAACGGCTGGCCGAGGATCATCTCGACCGCATCGACCGCAAGCTGGCGGAACTGGCCGCCATGCGCGACACGCTGGCCCATCTGGTGCGGTCCTGCGCCGGGGACGGGCGGCCCGACTGCCCGATCCTGGCCGACCTCGCCGGGACGCCGGATGCCTGACGGGCTGTGCCCGCGATGCCGCAGCCATGTGTCGCCGCGCCGCAGCGTGCGCGCCAGGGCTATACAGGACTGGCACAAACGCGTATGCGCCGCATTTCGGGTCTGTCCGGACATGGGATCGGGTGGGACCTGCGAAGGGGTGCGGCGCATGGGGCGACCGGCCCCGCCTGCCGTGAAAGACCGCATCCATGATTAAGACCCTTGCCGCCGCGCTCGCCGAGCGCGGCTATGACACCCTGACCGAGGTGCAGACCGCCGTCACCGATCCTGCACTTGCGACCGCCGACATGCTGGTTTCGGCGCAAACCGGGTCGGGCAAGACGGTGGGCTTCGGGCTTGCCCTCGCCCCGACCCTGCTGGGCGAAGCCGAGACCTTCGCGCCCGCGGCAGCCCCCCTCGGCCTCGTTATCGCCCCGACCCGCGAACTGGCGCTGCAGGTGATGCGCGAACTGTCGTGGCTCTACGCCGGGGCCGGGGCCGTGGTCGTCACCGCCGTGGGCGGGATGGACAGCCGCGACGAACGCCGGGCGCTCGCGCGCGGCGCGCATATCGTCGTGGCGACACCGGGCCGATTGCGCGACCATATCGAACGCGGCGCCGTGGACCTGTCCGCGATCCGCGCCGTGGTGCTGGACGAGGCGGACGAGATGCTGGACCTCGGGTTTTCCGAGGACCTCGAATTCATCCTCGCCGCCGCCCCCGACACGCGCCGCACGCTCATGTTCTCGGCCACCGTGCCGCCGGGGATCGAGACACTTGCGCGCACCTTCCAGCGCGACGCGGTGCGCGTGCAGGTCACGGGCGGGGCCGGGGGCCATGCCGACATCGCCTATCAGGGCGTGGCCGTCGCCGACCGGGATGCCGAGAACGCGGTCATCAACCTTCTGCGCTTCCACGATGCCGACAACGCCATCGTCTTCGCCAACACGCGGGCGATGGTGTCGCGGTTGGCCGCCCGCCTGTCCAACCGAGGTTTCGCCGTCGTGGCCCTGTCGGGAGAGTTGAGCCAGGACGAACGCTCCCACGCGCTGCAGGCGATGCGCGACGGGCGCGCGCGGGTCTGCGTGGCGACCGACGTGGCGGCGCGCGGGATCGACCTGCCGGGTCTGGAATTGGTGATCCATGCCGAACTGCCGTCGAACTCGGAAACCCTGCTGCACCGGTCGGGCCGCACGGGTCGCGCGGGACGCAAGGGTATCAGCGCCCTGATCGTGACGCCCAAGGTCCGCAAGAAGGCCGAGCGCCTTTTGCGCTTCGCCAAGGTCAGCGCCGAATGGGTGGCCGCGCCCTCGGCCGAGGATATCCTGGCGCGCGACGAAGCGAAGCTGCTGGGCGATCCCGACTGGGCCGTGCCCGCGACCGAAACCGAAGCTGCCTTTGCCGCGAAGCTGCTGGCGCAGGTCAGCCCCGCCCAGCTGGCGGCGGGTTATCTGCGGCTCTACCGCAAGAACGTGACCGCGCCCGAGGATCTTGCCGATCAGGCGCAGGTGGCCCCGCGTGCGCCGCGCCCCGCCTTCACCGACAGCCGCTGGCTGGCGCTGTCGGTGGGCCATGCCGACCGGGCCGAGGCGCGCTGGCTCCTGCCGCTGCTGTGCCGCGCGGGCGGGATCGAGAAGGACGCGATCGGGGCGATCCGGGTCGGGCCATCGGAAAGCTATGTCGAACTGGATTCGGCCGCGATCGACGGGTTCCTTGCGTCCGTCGGCGACGCGCGGGAACTGGAAGGCGGCATCGCGCTGACCCTGCTGGACAGCAAGCCCGACATGCCGCCGCCGCCCCCGCGTCCCGACCGGGATAACCGTCCGTCCCATCGCGGCAAGCCGGACCGGGGGGAGCGGCCCGCCCGCGCCGCGCGTCCCCCGCGCGAGGCCAGCACCGCGCGTCCCCCGCGCGAGGA
>NZ_QDFI01000097.1 GCF_003254465.1 Meridianimarinicoccus zhengii | reverse complement strand
CCAGCGCTCCAGCGTGATCTGCGCTGAGAATCAGTAGGTTAGGAATTGTTCAGGGCGAACTACATAACTTTGAAAGCTTCTTTCTCTTGTTTTGGGTTCTTGCTGTCTCGTCGATATCCAAAAATTGCGCCATCCTGTGATATTTTCACACCCAATCCAAGCAATGCAAGATGCTTGGCGGCGGCGGTTCGCCCACCGCTGGTGCTCCCTCCTTTGATCTTTGGTATTGCCCCTACAGCTATTACATTGCCCTGATGGTCGATCACCGTTGTTCCATCGATTGCGGAAAGTTCCAGGCGGAGGGATCGATCAAGTTCGTTAAATTTCCTACCGTTGACGATGCGTGCGACAGCTTTCGCCTTGTCTGATAGTCCTTTGGACAACCAATCTGTGTCCACAATCATCTCTTCTGCCGCTCTTATGCTCCCCGAAGCGATCACGCCAATGCAGGCGCCGGTACGAGCAAATGAAGCATCCAACGCGGTTTCGTATATCGCCCTACGAAGTTCTTCTTCTTTCGGTACACCCATTTGGCGAATGATCGGCTCGTGCGTAAGAAAGTGCCAATTCCCGCTCCTTCGAGCAAAAAGGAGTTGGCCATCACGAAATACAAGAATTTCGCCGATCCGATTCAAAACAATGGCGACCCTCCCCTTTATTTCTTCAGTCCAAGCAGCAACAGCAGAGTGCCGCCAAGGATAGTATCCTTCTGCTGAAGTTGTCGGCTCAAGCACTAGATGACCTGAAAAATTCAGGTGCTTAGAAAGCGTTAACATTGTGTCGAAACCATTGGACAGAACCGCAAAAAAATCCTGCTTCGCAATATTGGCGAGAGGAAGAGACTTCTCCCCGGGAATAGTAGGGTCAATTCCGATTGCGCTCGCGATAGGTTTTCCTTCGTAAAGTCGCGTTGCCAAGAGCGCCAGTTGATCGATTACAGCCAAGAGTTCTGTGCCTTTGCCCGGCTCTGCTGTTGCTTCAGCGACTACACGGCGCTGGAAGGTTGAGAGAAGATCATCCCGTAATGGACCCTGTAACTCGTTTGACATCCTTGCCAATCCGGACACAAATGCCTCTATGACCTTCGTTTCACGAGCTGGATCACTCTTTTGCGCAAAGGGTTGATCACGACGGAACTTCAGGCGATAGGTGTCTGTTCGGTTCACTTTGAACCCGATTGTTTGCGGGTTCACGAAGGCGACTGTGCTGTCTGCGGAAGTTGAAATTTCCGCCGTCTCTTCGATACTCGCGCCCGAAAAAAACGGTAGAAGATAGCCGTAGGCAATTTCGCGGAGAAGAGTTTCGTCCATGTGCTTCGCAAGCGAGGTCCTACGCTTGATCGGCATGCTGCGGCTCCTCAATTACCATGCGCGACGAAAGGCCATTCCAGATTACCATTGACTGTAAAATGCCACTGCCGAGGCACGAAACGCATTAAAATCGGCGACATTCCAGCAGACCGAATACCCGTCTCGTAGGAGATAATGGATACCGTTGGCGCAGGTCAGGTCGCCAGTCGCGCAGGTTTGAAGCCAATGCATGTAGTTCTCGAATGTCCCCTGACGGCTTGCCACGAAGTGCTGCGTCGGAACGTTGGAGAGCATGCCCTCAAGATAGTACGGCGGAGCGATCCCGTCTTTGAGGTAGCCTTGGTCCACCATCGTGTTCCGCATATTCTTTAGTACGCGGATACTCGGCTTGAAGCGGCTGGACGTGGCACTGTTCTTCGTGGTGCAGTTGTCAAGGTGCTGCTTCGGATAGTTAACGATTTTCTCTCCGTCTGTCGTCCAAAAACAGACACCCTCAACGAAAGCAGGCTCCCCAGTGGTAGGATAAGAGGTGAAAGTTCTGTTCGCGACGCAAACCAGGACGTCGGCATCTCGCCGGGTGCCATTGCCGGGGATGAAGATTGCCTTCTTACCCACTTTCACGCCAGCACCGAACTTTTCTTTCAGCCAGGTGAGCACTTCGGTTTTGAATTCGCTGAAGTTTATACCGCCCGGGGATCGGTTGGCCTCGTAGCGAGCCTTCTCTTCGTCTTTCAGATAAGAGATGTCGCCGTAGTAGACCGACGTCAGACAGATCACAACGTCGACATCGCTATCCGCATAGATATTCGTATCATTGCCGTACGACCCCTGAAGGAAAATTCTGTAGGACCACTGATAGTAGGGAGAACTCGGATCGTCCAAGACCCTCTTAATGGTCTGGTAAGTACCCGCGGACTGAGCTTGGGAGCCTTGGTGAGACCAGGTCTCGAGTTGATGTTCAGGGATTGCCATGAATTTTCCTCAGCTCAAGAGTAGTTGATGAATTTCTTCCTCTTTGCGGCCGAACGATTGCTCGCCCTGCTGCCGTAGGAGGTTCAACTTCTTCAAATCGTGTTCGAACATGTCCGTCGCCATTTCTGGCTTGTCGAAGGTGTCACTTACGCGCACGGTCGGGACGTTGGCAAAGAGCAACTGCCGAAGCTGATCCATTGATGCAGTGTTTACCCCGAGGGTTTTCTGAAGCAACTGCACCGGCAGAAAGCTCTTGATCTGGCGAGCAATGAATCCTTGGTGCGGCTCCGGATACTGGCCGCACCCTATAGTCAAGACACGACAATCCTGTGGGGCGAAACCGAGCGGGCCGGTCGCATCTGCGAGTGCATATAGCGCGGGGTTGTTCGCCACGTAGCCACCATCGAATAGTTCCACCTCGTTACCGTGATCCGTCGTGACGATCTTCCTATCGAAGAACGGGTAGGCCGAGCAGGAAGCTTCTACGGCATCAGCAAGCTTGCAGCCGAAGCCTGGTACGAAGGTGGCTCTACGACCATGAGCCTGTGTCTGACGACTCTTAAAGATCATCGGCGTCTCGAGTTGCCACTTCGTCGAGACAACACCGAGGCCTGTGAGTACGGTGTCGAAGCCATCCTCACCGAAAATAACTTCACCCACCTCTCTCAGACGCCGCGTCCGCTCACCTGCCTTTTTCGCTTGCATGATCTTGGGAACATGCTCGCAGTAAAGCGCGTGGATCTCGTCCACGGTCTTTCCAGTTGCAAGCAGTGTCGCGATGATTGAACCGGTGCTTGTGCCGAAAATGACATCAAATGTCTCATGGATCGGAAAAGCAAGCATGGCCTCAACTTCTCGCAGCACCCCGAGTGAGTAGAAGCCTTTAGCGCCACCCCCATCGAGACTCAGAATTCGGCAAGTTCGGTTCACCTCGTCCATTGCTATCCTTCACTGAACAGTTAATCTGCTTTATCATCTGAATGGTTGAGACTCGACGCGTGAGAGAAACTATCTGCAATTTTATCTCTCCTACCGAAAATTTTTACAGAACCGCTTGTCGCTCGATCCGTCCAATAATGCCCAATTAATTCAAATGGCGGACTACCAATCACCTTGTACTTGAAGCTGCCATAGTGTATTTCACTAACTTTGGATCTAAGGAGGATGGATGGATCACTTTGGTATATGCCATATAAATAGGCCGCACCATCGTCTTGGACATCAAAGCTGCCTGAAATTAAAAAAGAGTCAGCCTGCTCCGTCATTAGGCGAACAGAAATAGATGAAAATGTTTGACGTATAGACACGTAGCCCTCAATTTCTTGAACGCGCCCACCAGTTTCTGGGTGGACATAGGAAGACTGCAGACTGACCTGCCACGTGCCGTTCAGATTAGGCCTTTTACAAAAGGCCATTATCGGTTGAGTCTTCCATAGATGCTTGTCAAAGAGCCAGAGCGATGATGTGAGTACTGCCAAGGTAAGCGAGTACGGCTTAGCATGGTCCCACGATAGCTCGATTCCCAGTATCCAAAGGAACCCTCCCCAAACCACGGTGGCAATGATAAGCAGAACTGAGACAGAAAACCGATCGAGCAAGGAGGCCTCCGTGTGTCATGATCTGAAGCAAGCACTTGCCGAACTGCGGCACGTTGAACTTCCTTTTCACCCGATCATACTGGTTTTTGCAACAGGTGAAGTGTCCCGTGAAGATTGCTTACCCATGAGACGGTCGCCCATGCCCGAGGTCGGAGCACCGTTCGATGCGACTGTCGCTCAGGTTTTGACTGCAGCTGTTCAGCTTAATCCAAGTGTGCATGACGGTGCGGTGATCTTTCGACGTGCTAGCAAAGGCGAACCATATCGTTTGTCAGCATGGTCAATGAGAATTGTCAGTAGGCATGAGCCTCATGCTCCAGAGCCAAATCTTGGCTCCGCTTACAATAGTGTACTCTCACTATCCATGGCCCAAAACGTCGATATGTGCTGCACGATTGCTCCCGGCAGATTAATTTTTTTCGAGAGTGGACAGGCTTATTGGTATGACGAGTGACGCGACTCGACTGCCAGAAAGTGATCAGTCAGCAGATGTCCATCTTACCCCGCTTTACGATCGATCAGCATAGAGACGTCCTGTACGCTCGGTAAGTAAACACTTCAAAGAGTGCTGCATAGCAGCGCCATAAAGGTTGCGAATGTCGGCTGAGGGCCGGGTACGTCGGTCCACTGAGGCCGCGCTGGGGCTTACTTGCTGCGCCGCCGCAGGGCGGCTCCGAGCCCAGACTGACCCTGGTGCGGCGGGGAGATTTCGCGCAGGCATAGAAGCTCAAGACGTCTTGGACGGCGCACAGCGGCCGCCCGCCGACGTGCCCCATGCCGTAGCGCAGCGTCCCCGGAGCGACCGTTCGTTCATCGTGCCGCATTCTCGCAGGGCAGATGGCAGTTTCGAAGATTCTTTCGCTCATTCACCGGAGACGTTTGGTCCGAGGACTGCCTGAATCCTGACCCTGCGCTCCAAGGGGCGGGACGTGGGTGGGTTGGAATGAGCATTCCTCCGGCATCGGCTGGGAGTATACTTCCGGCTTGCCGGGCTTGAGATCATTTGCAGCTGAAGCCCGGGGCCGCCAGAAGTGGGGTCAGTGGCCGCGCGCGACGCGCCCTCGTCATCCCGGCGACGGTCCCAGGCGCAGGGCGAGCATGAGGAGCGCTATGGCGGCGATCCAGGCGGCGAGCACGCGCAGGGCGATGCAGAGCGCCGGGGCGCGGATGCGGTCGCGCAGAAGGTCGATGCAACCGGCGATATAGAGCAGGCTGAGCGCTGCCCCGGTAGCAGCGCCAGCCATGGTGAAAGCGCGGTCGCGGGAGGGGCCGGCATCGGGCAGCGAGGCCCAGCCGAGTAGCGCGCCTGCCCCGAGGCTCAGGAGCACGACGAGCGGCAGCGCGCGGCCCGGTGCCAAGGCCGCGAATGTGGCCGCGAGGGTGGCGAGGCCGAAGAGCCACGGTGCGGGGTCGCCGGTCGGCGTACCAAGAGCGAGGCCGGCGGCGAGACCGATTGTGGCGGCGCCAAAAGCCCAATGCAGGCGCTGCATGGCAAAGCCGCCGAGCAGAAGGCCCGTGGCCAGCAGCGCAAGCGCCTGGTCGGGCGCCGAGACCGGGTGCAACAGCCCGGCGTAAAAGCCATCGATGCCCGGGAGCGGGCTGTGCGCCGCCACTGGCCCCGCGCACGCGCAGAGGGCGACGCCGATGGCATGCCGCGCGACGCGCGCGCGCATCAAAGAACGCCGAACAGAAACCCGGCGCCCGCCAGAGAGATCACCGCGCCGCCACCGCGGATCGCGAGGGCGCCAAGGGGCCGTGCCACCAGCAGCCCCAGTGCGATGCCGGCAGCGTGCAGCAGCCCCGTCGAAAGGACGAAGCCCACCGCGTAGGCGAAGGGGTTCACCGCCTGCGGCAGTTCCGTGCCGTGGGCATGGCCGTGAAAGACGGCAAAGGCCCCGACGACGACCGCAGCCACCCAAAGCGGCGGGCGCACGGCGAAGGCGATCAGCAGGCCGAGCACGATGGCCGAGGCCGCGATCCCCGCTTCGACGAAGGGCAACGGCACGCCGATCACACCGGCGGCGGCGGCGAACGCCATGACGAGCGGGAACACGATCGGGAGGATCCAGATCGCCGGGCTTCCGAGGAAAGCCCCCCAGAGGCCCACGGCGACCATGGCGGCGACATGGTCCCAGCCGAGGATCGGGTGCGTGAAGCCGCTGACGAAGCCGCCTGCGCCCCCGTGATCGACATGGCCGGCGGCGGCGCCGGCGAGGGCGACCCAGAACAGGGCGGCGGCTGGCAGGATCGTGCGCGGCGTCATGAGAGCTCCTTCAGAAGATATCAGGTCACGAACCCGGCCATCCGGTCGATCATCCAGACCGTGGCGAGCGTGCCGATGGCATAGGCGGTGATGCGCAGCGCGGGGCTGCCGGGCGCGAGGATCGGCGCGCCGCCGCGCAGAAGCCGTGCGAGGAACAGGCCCGCCACCAGCACCGCGGCGATGAACATCAACTGCCCCACCTCGACGCCGAGGTTGAAGGCAAGGAGCGCGAGCGGCACATCGCCCTTGGGCAGGCCGATGTCCAGCAGGGCACTGGCGAAGCCAAGGCCGTGCAGCAGCCCGAACAGGAACGCGACAGTCCATGGGAAACGTTCGGTCAGGCGCAGACCCTGTCCGGCCGGTTGTGCGAGTTCGGCGGCGAGCACGACGATGGACAGCGCGACGACGGCCTCGACGGGCGGCGCGGGCACGACGATCCAGCCCAGCGTCGCGGCCCCCAGCGACACGGAATGCGCCACGGTGAACGCGGTGATCGCGGCCAGCAGAGGCCCGGGGCGGCGGATCAGCAGCAAAAGCGCGAAGACGAAAAGCAGGTGGTCGAGCCCGCTCATGATATGGTCGACACCGAGACGGAAATAGTCGGTGAAGCGCGCGAGCGGCCCTTGCGGTGGCGGCACGGTGAAGGCGGGCGCGTCCGGGGTCAGGCGGTGCGTCTGCGGCGGCGCATCGCCCGCGAGCGTGTAGCGTATGAGCACATCGGTGCGGGTGGCCTCCAGCCCCTCGATCGCGACGGTCCCGCCGCCAAGGCCCTCCGGGCAGTCGGCCACCCAGCCCGCGACGAAGGCCCGCCCGTCGAAGATGGGCGCGGGCCCCTGCCGCGGCGTGCAGCCTTCGGGCAGGACCGCGTCGATCGCCATGGGCTGTCCCTGCACCTGCGGCTTGCGCAACGTCACCCGCCAATCCGTACCGCCGAAATGGGTCAGTTCGAGATAGCCAGGCTCCAGCGCGTGGGCCGCCACGCGCCCGGGCAGGAGTGCGGCAAGCAGTGCAAGGATCAGCGCCGCGCGGATCATTCGGGCAGCACCGCCGCCGGGTCCGGGCGGACGATGTCGTAACGGGCGGCGAGCACGGCGAAGCGTTCTTCCGCCAGCCGTGCCCGCACGGTGGCGCGCCAGTCGCGCTCCACCATGTCGCGGATTTCGGCAAGGGGCGGCAGGCGGGGCGGCACGACGCTCAGGACGCGGACGAGATGGCGGCCATAGGCGCTGTGCACCGGACCAGCCCAACCGCCGGGCGCGAGCGCTGAAACCTGCGCGTGGAAGCCCGCCCCGAAGGTGCCGTCGATCACGGTTGGCGGGCTCGGCGGCAGGCGCTCTGGCAGAAGGCTCGGCGCGGCGAATGCATCCGTGTCGTCGCCCGTGCGGAGCGCCACGCGCAGCGGCTCCGGATCGGCCCCATCGCGCAGCATGACCTGTTCGAACGCCACCATACCGGGCCGCGCGAACCGCTCGGGATGTGCCTCCAAGTGGGTGGTCAGCACCGCGTCGGTCGCGTCCACGGCGTCCGCGCCGCTTTCCGTCAGAAAGATCATCTTCTGCACCAGCCGCTGGCGGACGACGGAATCGTCCCGGTCGAGCCCGAGTGCCACGGCTTCGCGCACCAGCACCTCTTCGCGGATATGGGCGTCGATCAGTACGGCGATCTCGTCCTCCGTGGGCGGCCTGCGCCACGTCGCTTCGAACTGGCGCGCAAGGCGCGTGGCGTCGCCGTCGGTCACCTCCAGCCGCGTGGCGGCCACAGGCGGTGGCGTGTCGTCCAGCACCGCGAACAGGGCAAAGACACCGGCACCCAGCACCAGGAAATGCAGAAGTGGCTCGCGCAGGATCGCCTTCATCTGCGGTCGGGTCCGGTCTGCGCAACAGCGGTCCGGTGCATCGCCTGCGCCGTCAGGAGGTAAATCCTGAGCGCGAACGCCGCCCCCGGTTCGGCAACGTATCCACCTGCGAGCTGGTCTGCGACCTGGGGTCCAAACGACCAGTCACCGAGCGCGCGAAGGCCAGCGACAGCCTCCGCCGCGACAGCGGGGTAGCCCGCGGCGAGGGTCCGCAGCGCCGCCGCGAGGTCCGGGGCGAGGTCGTGACCGGGATCGGCATGAGCGACCAGTGCGCGGGTCGCCGCGATGGCCGCTTCGCCCTGCGGTCGCGTAGCGAGGATGCGACCGATCCCCGCCTTGCCGTCGATCTCGACCAAGGCCATGAGCCAGGGCGCGCGCGCATCGGCCGCGACGTCGAAAGCGCGGGATCGGACAAGCGCGCGCGCGGCGGGGTCGGCATGCAGTCCGAGAAGCTGCACGAGGATCGGGCGCCATGGATACCACTCCGCCTCGGCCAGACGCGCCGCCAGCCAATCGACGTCCAGCGCCACCTCGATGCCGCGCAGGTCGGCATATGGCGCACGGGAAAGTTCGGACAGGGCGACACGGCGGATCACCGGATCGGGATGCGCATGAAGCGCGGCAAAGGCAGCGGTCCTGTCGGGATCGTTCGCCGCGTCGGACCAGTCGTCCGCGTGGTCGAGCATCCGGCGGGCGAGATGCGCCAGATCAGGCCCGCCATGCCCACCGATCTGCCACCCGTCCGGCCCATGGAGCAGCAGCGCCACGCGGTGCGGGTCGGTCGCCATGCGGTCCCGTTCGACGCTGTTGATCAACAGGTCGACCGCGGGGGTCGCACTGCCGGACAGGATCTGTTCGACCCTGTAGACGAACGGCGCGGACGGGTCGGGCCGCGCAAGCACCACCGTGTCGGCTGCCCAGACACGGTCGGTCAGCGTGTCTTCGGGCAGGGCGATGCAGACGGTGCAGGCCACGGCGGGGCCAACGATTGCCGTGATTGCGACAGCGCCAATCAACCTTGCCAGATGCCTGCCACCACCGCGCAAGCCAGACCGCACCGACACCATGTCAGAACCGCGCCGTGACACCGACGACCGGACCGTAGAGTTCGAGCTTCGTGTCGCGGCCGTCGATCTCCTTGTCCACCGACAGGTAGCGGTAACCACCCCGCAGCGACCACGTGTTGTTGAAGCGGTATCCGGCCCCGCCGAAAACCTGCCAGCTCAGGTCCGACGCGTTTCCAAGGCCGAAGCCCCCGACATCGGCGAAGCCGTCGACGAACCACGCGTCAGACAGATCCGCCCGCATCCGGGCACCCACCACCGGGTCGATCCAGCTTTCGCTGAACGCGGCCGCGCGGTCGTTCGCCGCCGCCGCGGCATTCAGGGCCACGTCGATGTCGAGATCGTAGTAGCGCACGCCGCCCGCCAGATCGACGCGCAGGTCGTCCCGGTCCACGACGGCATAGGCCGCGAAGGCGGACACCACCGTCAGCCGGGTATCGACATCCACGCTGTCGAAGGCGATGCCGACTGGGGTGTCCTGCCCGGAGGTGAGGCTGGCGTAGTTGAGATCGGTCAACAAGGCCCATCGGCCGTTGCGCGCCTCGAACGCGGCGAAGGCGGCGATGTCCAGATCGTCCCAGATGTCGCCGAACGACAGCTCGGTTTCGACCGCGCCGACGGGCGTGTCCAGCTCGGTCGAGAGGGCCGTGAACCAGCCATAGGCCGACAGGGAATAGTCCCATTGCGATTGGGCCTGCGCACCGCCCGCCATCGTGGCGGCGCACAGCGCGAGACCGGCGATGGCCTGTCTGGATCGGAGGGTCATGCCGTCACTCCGCGGGGGTGAACCAGATCGGCGCGGTATAGGCCCGATCCACGATGGTCATGCGGGTGCCGTCCAGCGGTGTCGTGCCGAAATAGGCGGCGTCGTAAGCCGTCCAGCGGGGCGTCGGGATTTCCAGCACACGGGCGTAGTAGAACGCCGACTGCGCGGGGTCGAAGTCGGGATCGGACCAGACGGTCAGAAGTTCCGGCGCGCCGATGGAGTTGACGTAGCTGGCCGTCGGCACGTCGACCGTGCTGCCGACCGGGGGCAAGGCCCCTGTAGCCGGGTCCACCACGCGGTCGTCCGACCAGACGACGTCATAGACCCGCTCGTTCAGACTGCCATCCGCGGCGAGCCAGCCCTTGACCACTTGTATCCGGTCAAGATTGGCGCCGATCGGGTCACGCAGGGCGGCCACAAGGAACGTCGGCGCTTCTGCGCCCTCGGGCGGTGTCGGCAACTGGCCCCCCATCGGCACGCCCCGTGCGTAGCCGACCTGGGCCGGCAGCCGGTTGCGCGCATCGGCGTCGGTAAAGTCCCAGCCGCCGAAGAAGCGCACGATCATCCGCGGCCCCGTCGTGGCATAGACCTCGCGTCGCTTCATCGCGTCCCAGATCGAGGTGCGGGTATTCTCCTCGGCCCAGACGGCGGCGTAGCCCGACGCGCCCACTTCCCAGTCCATGACCGTGACGCCGGTGGCCGCGTTGTTGATGAAGGTCGCGGTCAGTCGTTCCGCGCTCGGCTCCTGCGGGGCGGTCTTGCCGAAGAAATT
Organism: Meridianimarinicoccus zhengii; assembly: GCF_003254465.1. Classification (GTDB taxonomy): domain Bacteria; phylum Pseudomonadota; class Alphaproteobacteria; order Rhodobacterales; family Rhodobacteraceae; genus Meridianimarinicoccus; species Meridianimarinicoccus zhengii. The sequence goes on along the minus strand of NZ_QDFI01000097.1, from coordinate 3,202 downwards.
GTCCTCCGCCAGCGCCGCCAGCGCCGTATGGGCATCGCTCGACCCGATCAGGCCGAACTTGTAGGGGTTCGTGCCAAGGTCCTGTTCCAGCGCGAGGCCGTTCTTGAGCGCCGCACGGGCGTATTCGAACTGCAACATGTCGGGCGTCTTGGGCACCGATCCGTCAAGGTTGCCCTTGTCCCACGTTTCGAAGTCGGCGAACGCGTCATCGGGCGACAGCATCGGATGGGCCTCTCCGTCGCCCTTCGTCTGCGTCAGCTCATAAAGCGGTTCCCACCGGGCGCGGTTGGCGGCGTATTCGGCGTCGAGTGCCGTGCCGAAAGCCTCGTCCACCGGGAACATCAGGCCGTTCGACAGGTTGCCGTTGTGCGGGATCGCAAGGACCGAACCGCTGGTCTTTTCCTCGTAGGTGCGCATCCATTCCCACAGGTCGGCGGGATTGTCGCTGCCGCCGGGCCCCAGCACGGTAAAGGGCTGCATCAGTTGCGCGCGGTCGCCGTTGTCACGATAGATCACGTTGCGATGCAGGTTGTTGCCGCCGGTGTTCGACGTCCATTCATACCCGATGAAGGCGGTGAAGGTGACGGGATCGTTGAAATCTTCGGCCGCGTCGATCGTCTGCTGCCACGCATCCTTGTACCCTTCGCTGCCGGGCAGGAAGGCGATCGCTTCGGGAAAGGTGCCTTGAGAGAAGGCGACGATGATCTCCATCGCGGCCTGCGGGCCCTGACCGCCCTGGATCAGGTCATACCAGCGCCGCCCGGTCGGATCGGCCAGCATGTTCGGACGCCCCGACAGGAGCGCCGGAAAGAACCCCATGTTGTCGGAATGATCCGCAACCACCAGAAAATCGAGCGGCCGCGACAGCTTGACCGGTTGGCCGGTGTTGGAAACGACCTGTTCGCCGCGCGCGAAGCGATACGCGTCGCGCGGGTCGAGCCGCGCACCGAACGCGCCGGCATCCATCGAGAACGACGTGTGCAGATGCGTGTCGCCAAAGAACGGCCGTACGGGGAAGTTCCGGTCGGCAAAAGGTGAATAGGGCCGCTCGCCCCCACCAAGGGCGACGTTGTCAGCCGTCGCCGCACCGGTGATCCCGACCTGGCCTTGCGCCTGCGCCTCCGGCGCAAGCGTGGCGCCCGCCGCAAGAAGTGCCGTCGTGCCAAGCGCGGCGCGCAGCGCCGTTCCGATCAGTGTCCGCATGTCCCATCCTCCCAACCCGCCACTGTCACGCCTCTGTCCAGGCACAACTTGCCAATCACGATTACACGACCGCTGTGCATGCGTTTTGCTTTGCGCGCCAGAATGTGCACCGATGGGGGAGTTTTGACGCGCGCATTCTCGGGACCAAATGACACGGAACCTGCCTCTCATCAGCGCCGGCGCACTCGGGCCAATCCTCGACTGGATGGAAACCAACGATGCCCGGTCAGCGGAACGGCTTGCAGCCTGGGATCTGTCGTGGATCGCTGGACACCCGCTTGATCGCCCGGTGCCCCTGCTTCCGGCGGTGTCGCTGTTTGTCGAATTGGTGCGCGCGCACGGGCCAGACCTTCCCTGCCGCATGGCGCTGGCGCGGGGCATCTTCCAGCTTGGCCCCCTGGGCGCGCGGGCCTTGGCAGCAGGCACCGTGGGCGGCGCCGTCCGGGCCATCGCGACGGCAATGCCCCGCCACTGCACGAACGAGATGATCACGCTCCAGATCACTGAGGGCGGATTCGTGATCCGGGATCTCTGGTCGCTGGCCTTCGACGACGCGGAAACGGCGCATGCCATCCAGCAATACGTCGCGGCGCTCTTCGTGTCGCTCTTCCGGCTCGGCTGCGGGGAGACGCGGCCTGCGCGCATCTCGCTCCGCCCTCATCCCGTGGATGGTCTTGACCACATCCTGCCGTGGTTCGGGGACAGCGCCCTGCGCGCGACGCAGGACACGCTCGTACTGTCCGTGCCTTCGGTCCTTGCCCGGAGCCCGCTCGACCTGACGCACCACCCGACTGAGCCCCCGCACGCCACCGACTGGCCGCGTCTCAGAACCGACGGCACGCTCACCGAGTCAGTGCGCCACCTTGTGCGCAGCATGCTCGGATTTGACACGCCGACCGTGGATCGTGTGGCCGGCTATGCGGGCATGAGTTGCCGCAGCCTCCAGCGCCGGCTGTTGGACGAGGGCACGTCGTTCTCGGCCATCCTCGACGCAGCGCGGCGCGACCTCGCCGTGGAACGGGCCGGACACGCTGACGATGCGTTGGCAACGCTGTCGTCAGACCTCGGCTATGCCGGTCAGGCGAGCCTGTCGCGCGCATTTCGACGCTGGACTGGCGCACCGCCCAGCCGGTTCGGGCGATCATGAGCCAGGGACACCTGGCGAAACTGCATCGTGACCCGCGGTGATTCCGATGCCGCGCTAGAAACCAGCAACCGCAAGCGAGAGCTTGTCACTGCCCAAGACGGCCCAGACCATGAACCCATCGCAGAGATCATTTTGCATGGGGGGGTGCTTCTTAGGGTCCAGTCTCATTGAGTTTCACAGCCAGAAGATGACAGCTGCGGCCAAGGCGATGGCGGACAGGAAGACCTTCGGGCATCTGTCGTAGCGTGTGGCAACCCTGCGCCAGTCCTTCAGGCGCCCGAACATGATCTCGATCCTGTTGCGCCGTTTGTAGCGGCGCTTGTCGAATCTGACGGGCTTGCCGCGGGACTTCCGGCCGGGGATGCAGGGCTTTATCCCCTTGTCTTGCAATACTTCCCTGGACCAGTTGGCGTCGTAGCCGCGGTCCCCGAGCAGCCAGTCGACATCCGGCAGTCTGCCCGGCAAGGCCCGCGCCCCGATGTAATCACTGACCTGCCCTGCGGTTATGAACAGCTCGAGTGGTCGCCCCTGGCTGTCGCAGATCGCGTGCAGTTTCGTGTTCATGCCGCCCTTGGTCCGGCCGATCAGGCGACCGCGCTTGTCATTGGCCCCCCTTTTTCGCGGCCAGGCTGGTCGCTGTCCGGTGGGTTTTCAGATAGGTCGCGTCGATCATCACCGTCTTGTTTTCGGGATCCTCAGCAACCAGTCCGACCAGGATCCGGGCGAACACGCCCTTCTCGCTCCAGCGCTTCCAGCGGTTGTGGAGGGTCTTGTGCGGGCCGTATTCCTTGGTTCAGGCTGAACAAACTTCTGGCTGGCCGCTCTGACGATTGCCGCGACAGTTTTCAGCCA
>NZ_QDFI01000096.1 GCF_003254465.1 Meridianimarinicoccus zhengii | reverse complement strand
ACCGCCTGTCCCGTCCCGGCGGGCCGCCGCCGCACCGCCCGCCGTCACCCGGCCGCCGCGACAGCACCCGGCAGCGGCGCGAACGGGTCGGGCGGCAGGAAACTGTCGCGCGCGCCCAGCACGAAATCGAACACCGTGCGCAGCACCGGCGTCAGCTTCAGGTCGGCCCGGTGCACCACGAACCACTGCCGCACGATCGGCATGCCCGCCGCCGCCAGCGTCACCAGCCGCCCGCTGCGCAATTCGTCCGTCACCGTGTGGCGCGAGATCAGCGCGATCCCCAGCCCCGCGATCACCGCCTGCTTGATCGTCTCGTTCGACCCCATCTCGATCAGGCGATATGGCATCCCTTCGCCCACGCGGTCGAGATACCGCGACGCCAGAATACGCGTGCCCGACCCGTCCTCGCGCCCAATGAACGTCTCGGCCAGCAGATCGGCGGGCGCCACCGGTCCCGCCCCCGCCAGCGGATGGTCGGGGGCAGCGATCAGCACATGGGGATGATCCCCCAGCGGCGTCGCCGTCACGGCGGGCACGCGCGGGGGCCGCCCCATCACCGCCAGTTCGATCGACCGGTCCGCCAGCGCGTCGATCACGAAGTCCCGGTTGCCCACCTTCAGGATCACCTCGATCTCCGGAAGGCTGTCGCGCAGCCGTTTCAGGATCATCGGCGCAAAGTATTTCGCCGTGCTCACCACGCCCAGCACGACCACCCCGGTCTTGCCACTGCGCAGCGCGCGCACCCGGTCGGCACAGGCCCCAAGGGTGATGTCGATGCGCCGCGCGGCCTCGACCACCGCCGCGCCTTCGGACGTCAGCCGCGCCCCGCCATGGCCCGACCCGGCCCGGTCCAGCACCCGGCAGTGCAGCGCGGTTTCCAGCGATTTCAACTGCGTATGCACCGCCGGTGCGGTCAGCCCGAGCACCTGCGCCGCCGCCGTGATCGATCCCGTCTCGGCCACCGCCGTCAGCGCGCGCAACTGCTTCAGGGTGACTGCGTCAATCCGTGGCATTTGATTTTTCCTACTTCCGGTGCGCGATTTTTAAATTCCACAATCGGTACATATTCCGGAAGCTGCAAGCAAGAAACGGCGAAAAGACGGGCACACAGCACCGCGCCGCATCCAGCCGCATCTCTGGGAGGAGATCATGCTCACCGAGGCCGACCCGATCGACCGCGCGTCGATCCCCGACGACCTGTGCCCGATCCTGTTCGCGCTGTGCCGTGTGGCGGGCGACCTGTCGCTCACCATCGCCCGCGGTCCGCTGGGCGGCGCGCTCGGGGCACTTGTGGGCGAAAACACCGACGGTGATGCGCAAAAGGCGCTCGACGTGGCCGCGGACGATGCCTTCGCCACCGCCCTGCGCGCCACCGGTGCCCTGCGCTGGTACGCGTCCGAAGAACAGGACGACGCGGTGGCGATGACCGACGGCGCGGCCTTCGCACTCGCCATCGACCCGCTGGACGGATCGTCCAACATCGATGTCTGCACCTCCATCGGCACGATCTTTTCCATCTTCCCCGCCACGGACGACCCTGCCAACAGCTTCCTGCGGCCCGGCCGCGAGCAACTCGCGGCAGGCTACTTCATCTACGGCCCGCAGACCTGCCTTGTCGTGACCTTCGGCGCGGGCACGCTCCTGTTCGTGCGCGATCCGCTGACGGGCCGCTTCGAAAAGGCGGGCGGATCGGTGCGCGTGCCGCCGACCGCCACCGAATTCGCCATCAACGCGTCGAACTACCGGCACTGGTCGCGCCCGATCCGCGCCTATATCGACGATTGCGTCGCGGGCGACGACGGGCCCCGGTCCAAGAACTTCAACATGCGCTGGGTCGCCTCGCTGGTCGCCGAAACCCACCGGATCGTGACCCGCGGCGGCATCTTCCTTTACCCCGGCGACGCACGGCCCGGCTATGCGCGCGGCCGCCTGCGCATGGTCTATGAATGCGCCCCCATCGCCATGCTGATCGAACAGGCGGGCGGACGGGCCACCGATGGCTGCGACCGCATCCTCGACCAGGTGCCCGACGGGCTGCACGCGCGCACGCCCTTCGTCTTCGGGTCGTCCGAAAAGGTGGCGCGCGTCGCGGCCTATCACGACCTGCCCGACAACGAGGTGTCGGCCCTGTTCGGGTCGCGCGGCCTGTTCCGCGCCTGATCCCGGCCCATCCCGCAAGCCCCGGAGCCTCCATGAGCAAGAAACATCCCATCATCTCGGTCACCGGGTCGTCCGGCGCGGGTACGACCACGGTCAAAAGCACCTTCGACCAGATCTTCCGCCGCGAAAGCGTCACCGCCGTCTCCATCGAAGGCGACGCCTTCCACCGCTTCAACCGCGCCGACATGAAGGCCGAACTGGAATCCCGCCTCGCCGCGGGCGACGCCACCTTCAGCCATTTCAGCTATGAAGCGAACGAACTGGCCGAACTGGAACGGGTGTTCCGCGACTACGGCGACACGGGCCGGGGCCGCACCCGCCATTACATCCACGACGATGCCGAAGCCGAATGTTACGGCGTGCCACCCGGCCACTTCACCGACTGGGCGCCCTTCGCCGACGACAGCGACCTTCTGTTCTACGAAGGGCTGCACGGCGCCGTCGTCAACGACGATGTGGACCTCGCAGCACTCGCGGATCTCAAGATCGGGGTGGTGCCGGTCATCAATCTCGAATGGATCCAGAAGATCCACCGCGACAAGGCCATGCGCGGTTATTCGACCGAGGCCGTGACCGACGTGATCCTGCGCCGGATGCACGCCTATGTGCACTGCATCTGTCCGCAATTCACCCAGACCGACATCAATTTCCAGCGCGTGCCGGTGGTGGATACCTCCAACCCGTTTATCGCCCGCTGGATTCCCACCGCCGACGAAAGCGTCGTGGTGATCCGGTTCAAGAACCCGCGCGGCATCGATTTTCCCTACCTGACCTCGATGATCCATAACAGCTGGATGAGCCGCGCCAATTCCATCGTGATCCCCGGCGGCAAGCTCGATCTCGCGATGCAACTGATCTTCACGCCCATGATCGACCGGCTGGTGTCCGAAGCCCGCCGCGCCCGCTGATCCGCGCCACAGGAGAATTCCGATGACCGACCAAACTCCGATCCGCCACGACGTGGAAACCCGCATGGCCACCGCGCTGCGCGTGCTCGCCATGGACGCGGTGCAGGCCGCCAATTCCGGGCATCCCGGCATGCCCATGGGCATGGCCGACGTGGCCGCGGTGCTGTTCAACCGGTTCCTGCGGGTGGATCCTGCCGCCCCCGACTGGCCCGACCGCGACCGGTTCGTGCTGTCCGCGGGGCACGGCTCCATGCTGCTCTACGCGATCCACCACCTCTTGGGCTTCGACGACATGGGCATGGACCAGATCCGCGCCTTCCGGCAGATGGGCAGCCGCACCGCGGGGCATCCCGAATACGGCCACGCCAAGGGGATCGAGACGACGACCGGGCCGCTGGGGCAGGGGATCACCACCGCCGTGGGCATGGCGCTGGCCGAACGGATGCTGAACGCGCGCCACGGCGACGGGCTGGTGGACCATTACACCTATGTCATCGCGGGCGACGGCTGCCTGATGGAAGGCATCAGCCACGAAGCCGCCGACATGGCCGGGCATCTGGGCTTGGGGCGGCTGATCGTGCTCTGGGACGACAACCGCATCACCATCGACGGCACAACGGATTTGTCCACCTCCACCGACCAGCGCGCGCGCTTCGCCGCCTGCGGCTGGCACGTGCTGGCGGTGGACGGGCACAACCGCACCGAAATCGCCGAGGCGCTGGACGAAGCCCGCCGCGACCCGCGCCCCAGCCTGATCGCCTGCCGCACGCTGATCGGCAAGGGTGCGCCGACCAAGGAGGGCACCGCCGCCACCCATGGCGCACCACTCGGCGCGGAAGAGATCGCGGCGACCCGCGCCGCCCTTGGCTGGGACCATCCGCCCTTCGAGATCCCCGCCGATGTCTATGACGCGTGGCACGCGGCGGCCGCACGCGGGGCCGCCGCGCGCGCGGCATGGACCGCCCGCCGCACCCCCGCCTTCGACGCCGCGATGAAAGGCCCGGACCGCGCGGCGCTGGCCGCCGCCATGTCCGCCTATCGCCGCCAACTGTCCACCGACGCGCCCACCGTTGCCACTCGCAAGGCCAGCCAGATGGCGCTGGAGGTGGCCACCGAAACGCTCCCCACACTCGTCGGCGGCTCGGCCGATCTCACCGGATCGAACCTGACCCGAACCGCGGCCATGTCACCCGTCACGCGCGGCGACTATGCCGGGCGCTACATCCACTACGGCATCCGCGAACACGCCATGGCGGCGGTCATGAACGGCATCGCCCTCCATGGCGGGCTGATGGCTTACGGCGGCACTTTCCTGTGTTTCGCCGACTACGCCCGCCCCGCCATGCGGCTCTCGGCGCTCATGGGCCTGCCCGTCACCTATGTCATGACCCATGACAGCATCGGTCTGGGCGAGGACGGACCGACCCACCAGCCGGTGGAACATCTGGCCTCACTCCGCGCCATCCCCAACCTGCAGGTCTTCCGCCCCTGCGACGCCGTGGAAACCGCCGAAGCCTGGGAACTCGCCCTCGCCAGCCGTGCCACACCCTCGGTGCTCGCCCTGTCGCGCCAGAACCTGCCGACCCTGCGCACCGCGCCGACCGACGCCAACCGCAGCGCACAAGGCGCCTACGTCCTGCGCGAAGCGGACGGCCCCCGTGACGTCACCCTGATCGCCACCGGGTCCGAGGTCGCCATCGCCATGGAAGCCGCCGACCTGCTCGCCACCGACGGCATCCGCGCCGCCGTCGTCTCCGCCCCCTGTTTCGAACGCTTCGCCGACCAGCCCGACACCCATCGCGCCGCCATCCTCGGCACCGCGCCCCGCATCGCCGTCGAAGCCGCGATCCGCCAAGGGTGGGAGCCGCTCTTCGCCCCGCTCGCCGCCTTCGTCGGCATGACCGGCTTCGGCGCCTCCGCCCCCGCCGACCAACTCTACGCCCATTTCGGGATCACCCCCGCCGCCGTGGCCGCCGCCGCCCGCGCCGCCCTCGCCTGACACCATCCAACAGGAGGCCCCCATGGCCCTCATCACGCTCCGCCAACTGCTCGACCACGCCGCCGAACACGGTTACGGCGTGCCCGCCTTCAACATCAACAACATGGAACAGGGCCTCGCCATCATGGCCGCCGCCGCCGCCGTCGACGCGCCCGTCATCCTGCAGGCCAGCCGGGGCGCGCGCAGCTACGCGGGCGACGCCATGCTCCGCCACATGGTGCTGGCACTGGCGGAAATGCACCCGACCATCCCGATCTGCCTGCACCAGGACCACGGCAACAACGACGCCACCTGCCTGTCGGCCATCCGCCACGGCTTCACCTCGGTCATGATGGACGGCTCGCTGCACGAGGACATGAAGACCCCCGGCTCCTACGACTACAACGTCGAGATCACGGCCCGCGTCACCCGCGCCGCCCATGCCGTGGGCGCCTCGGTCGAGGGCGAGCTGGGCGTGCTCGGCAGCCTCGAGACCGGCGAGGCGGCGGAGGAAGACGGATCGGGCGCCACCGGCAAACTGTCCCACGACCAGCTTCTGACCGACCCCGACCAGGCGGCGGATTTCGTCGCCCGCACCAAGTGCGACGCGCTCGCCATCGCCTGCGGCACCTCCCACGGCGCCTACAAGTTCTCGCGCAAGCCCGACGGCGATATCCTGTCCATGGACACCATCGCGCGCATCCACGAAAAATTGCCCGACACGCATCTCGTGATGCACGGCTCCAGCTCCGTCCCGCAGGAATTGCAGGACCTCATCAACGCCCATGGCGGCGAGATGCCCCAGACCTGGGGCGTGCCGGTCGCGGAAATCGAACGCGGCATCCGCATGGGCGTGCGCAAGGTCAACATCGATACCGACTGCCGCATGGCGATGACCGGCCAGTTCCGCCGCATCGCCCATGAAAAGCCCGCCGAATTCGATCCGCGCAAGTTCAACATCGCGGCGATGGACGAACTGACCCGGCTGTGCCGCGACCGGTTCGAACGCTTCGGCACCGCCGGGCACGCCGCCGCGATCCGGCCTGTGTCCATGGACGACATGGCCCGCCGCTACGCCAGCGGCGCGCTCGATCCCCTTACCGCAGCCGCCAAGGCCGCCTGATGACCCCCAACGGAGGACGACAGATGCTCGACGATGCAAAGACGATCAAGGACGGCAAGAAACGCTACGCCGCGGGGGTGATGAAATACGCCCAGATGGGATACTGGGAACCCGATTACGAACCCAAGGACACCGATATCATCGCGCTCTTCCGGATCACCCCGCAGGACGGCGTGGACCCGGTGGAGGCCGCTGCGGCTGTGGCGGGCGAAAGCTCCACCGCCACATGGACGGTCGTCTGGACCGACCGGCTGACCGCCTGCGACAAGTACCGCGCCAAGGCCTATCGCGTGGACCCGGTGCCGAACAGCACCGGCGAATTCTTCGCCTACATCGCCTATGACCTCGATCTCTTCGAGGGCGGCTCCATCGCCAACCTGACCGCGTCGATCATCGGCAACGTGTTCGGCTTCAAGCCGCTCAAGGCGCTCCGGCTGGAGGACATGCGCCTGCCCGTGGCCTATGTGAAGACCTTCCAGGGCCCCGCGACGGGCATCGTGGTGGAACGCGAACGGCTCAACTGCTACGGGCGTCCGCTGCTGGGCGCGACCGTGAAGCCCAAGCTCGGGCTTTCGGGCCGCAACTATGGCCGCGTGGTCTACGAGGCGCTGAAAGGCGGGCTCGATTTCACCAAGGACGACGAGAACATCAACTCGCAGCCCTTCATGCATTGGCGCGACCGCTTCCTTTACTGCATGGAAGCCGTCAACCGCGCCTCCGCCGCCACGGGCGAGGTCAAGGGCACCTACCTGAACGTCACCGCCGGCACGATGGAGGAAATGTACGCCCGCGCCGAATTCGCCAAGGAACTCGGCAGCGTCATCGTCATGATCGACCTCGTGATCGGCTACACCGCGATCCAGTCCATGGCGAAATGGGCGCGCGACAACGACATGATCCTGCATCTGCATCGCGCGGGGCATTCGACCTACACCCGCCAGCGGTCGCACGGGGTCAGCTTCCGGGTCATCGCCAAGTGGATGCGCCTTGCGGGCGTCGATCACCTGCACGCGGGCACCGTGGTCGGCAAGCTCGAAGGCGACCCCGCCACGACCAAGGGCTATTACGACATCTTCCGCGAGGAACGTAACCCGATGGCGCTGGAAAACGGGATCTTCTTCGACCAGGAATGGGCCTCGCTCAACAAGATGATGCCGGTGGCGTCGGGCGGCATCCACGCGGGCCAGATGCACCAGCTTCTGACCTACCTCGGCGAAGACGTGGTGCTGCAGTTCGGCGGCGGCACCATCGGCCACCCCCACGGCATCCAGGCGGGTGCCACCGCGAACCGCGTGGCGCTGGAAGCGATGGTCTTCGCGCGCAACGCGGGCCGCGACATCTGGAACGAGGGCGAGGATATCCTGCGCGACGCCGCGCGCACCTGCACCCCGCTGAAACAGGCGCTGGACGTGTGGAAAGACGTGACCTTCGACTACGCCTCCACCGACGCGCCCGACTTCGTGCCCACGCCCGAAGTCTCGGCCTGACCGCCGCGGCGGGGGCGCCCCCCGCACCCTCCCCTTCACGCGGGGGGCAACCCGTCGCATCGCACCGTCCCGTCTGCCCTGCGGGCACGCGCCATCGCCCCCTGTGCGGGGCCATTCACCCGGCGGCCGGGGCTTGCCCCGCCGTTCCCCGAACCCGAAAGGACCGATCCCATGCGCCTGACCCAAGGCCAGTTCAGCTTCCTGCCCGAGCTTTCCGACGACGACATCCGCCAGCAGGCCCAGTACGCCATCGACAACGGCTGGGCGGTGTCCGTCGAATACACCGACGATCCGCACCCAAGGAACACCTATTGGGAAATGTGGGGCCACCCGATGTTCGACAACCCGGACGCCGCCGCCGTGGTGTTCGAGGTCAACGAATGCCGCAAGGCGCACGGATCGAAATACATCCGCGTGCTCGCCTTCGACGCGACCGCGGGCTGGGAATCCATCCGCATGAGCTTCATCGTCAACCGCCCGGCGGACGAGCCCGGCTTCCGCGTCGTCCGGCAGGAAGGCGAAGGCCGCATCGTCCGCTACACGATCGAAAGCTACGCCGCGCGCGAACCCGAAGGGCGGCGCTACGCCTGATGCGCGGCACCGGACCGGGGGCTGCGCGCCGCCGGTTCGGCCCATGCCGCCCGCCCGCCGGGTCGGACACGAGTCATACGAGAGTCATATGGGATTCATATGGGAGTCATACGCGGATCCCATCGCCCCTTTCAGCCGCCGGAGCCGCCGATGACCGACGCCCAAACCCCCACGCCGGACCGCCCAGCGACCGTCGATCTGGCCGCCGCCTATGAAGCCAGCGGCGTGAAAGACGTGTTGAATGAAATGGATAGCACGATGATCGGGCTCGCCCCGGTCAAGGGCCGCATCCGCGAAACCGCAGCACTCCTGCTGGTGGACCAGGCCCGCCGCCAGATGGGGCTGGCGACCGAAACCCCCACGCTCCACATGTCCTTCACCGGCAATCCCGGCACCGGAAAAACCAGCGTTGCCAACAGGATGGCGAACCTGCTGCACCGGCTGGGCTATGTCCGCAAGGGCCATCTCGTGACCGTCACCCGCGACGACCTGGTGGGCCAGTATATCGGCCACACCGCCCCCAAGACCAAGGAAGTCCTGAAGAAAGCGATGGGCGGCGTGCTGTTCATCGACGAGGCTTATTACCTCTATCGCCCCGAAAATGAACGCGATTACGGACAGGAAGCGATCGAGATCCTGTTGCAGGTCATGGAAAACAACCGCGACGATCTGGTCGTGATCCTCGCGGGCTACGCCGACCGGATGGACCGCTTCTTCGACAGCAACCCCGGTTTCCGGTCCCGCATCGCCCACCATATCGAGTTTCCCGACTACACCGACGCTGAACTTCTCCAGATCGCCGAGGTTATGCTGAACCAGCAGAACTACGCCTTCGACCCCGACGCGCGCGCCGCCATGGCCGCGTACATAACCGCCCGCCGGGGCCAGCCCCATTTCGCCAACGCGCGCTCGATCCGCAACGCGCTCGACCGCGCGCGGCTGCGGCAGGCGAACCGGCTGTTCAACGCCGCCGCCGGGCCGCTCGATGCCACCGCCCTGTCGACCATCACCGACCCAGACATCCGCGCCAGCCGCGTGTTCCGCGGCGGGCTCGACGTGGATCGCACCCGGTCCCGCGCCGCCGAGTGATCGCCCCAAAACAGCAGGTTACACCATGCCAGAGACGTCATTTTCCCGCGCCGTCAAGATCGCCCCGTCGATCCTGTCCGCCGATTTCGCCGATTTCGGGCGCGAAATCCGCGCCATCGAGGATCAGGGCGCCGACTGGGTGCATGTTGACGTGATGGACGGGCATTTCGTCCCCAACCTCACCTTCGGCCCGCCCGCGGTGAAGGCGTTCCGCCCCCATGTGAAGACCTTCATGGACGTGCACCTGATGATCGCCCCGGTGGACCCTTACATCGAAGCCTATGCCGAGGCCGGGGCCGACCTGATCTCCGCCCATGTCGAGGCCGGTCCGCATATCCATCGCACGCTGCAGGCGATCCGCGCGCAGGGCGTCAAGGCGGGCGTTGTGCTCAACCCCGGCACACCCGCCGAAGCCATCGAGCATGTGCTCGACCTGTGCGATCTCGTGCTGGTGATGACGGTCAATCCCGGCTTCGGCGGGCAGAGGTTCATCCATTCCGGTGTGGAAAAGACCCGCCGCATCCGCCGGATGATCGGCGACCGGCCCATCCATATCCAGATCGATGGTGGCGTGACGCCCGAAACCGCGCCGCTGGTCGCGGCAGCGGGCGCGGATTGCCTCGTCGCCGGATCGGCCGTGTTCAGGGGCGGGTCCGTGGACCGGCCCGAGATCTACGGCGACAACATTCGCGCGATCCGCGCCGCCGCCGGCACGACCCGGGACGCGGCCTGAGCCATGGGGACACACCGCCATACTCCCTACCCCTGCAGCAGTCACGATTGCGGCCAGCCCGCCGCGGCCGCATGACCCTTCGCGCGCTCATCTTCGACGTGGACGGCACGCTGGCCGAGACCGAGGAAGCCCATCGTCAGGCGTTCAACGACACCTTCGCAGCGGCGGGGCTGGGCTGGCACTGGACCCGCGCTGACTACACCCGGCTGTTGCGGATCACGGGCGGCAAGGAACGGATGCGCCGCCACCGCGACGATATCGGGGCGGACGGCCCGACCGATGCCGTGATCGCGGATCTCCACCTGCGCAAGACCGCCCGCTATGCATGGATCATTGCCCATGGCGGGCTGTCGCTGCGCCCGGGTGTGGCGGCGCTGATGGCGTCGGCACGGGCGGCGGGGCTGCGCCTTGCCGTGGCCACCACGACGAACCGCCCGAATGTCGATGCGCTGGCCAAGGCGTGCTGGGGGTGTCCGGCATCCGTATTGTTCGACGTGATCGCCGCCGGGGACGAGGTCGCGGCGAAGAAGCCCGCACCGGACGTGTACGAGCTTGCACTGGCGCGGCTCGACCTGCCGCCCGGCGACTGCATCGCGGTGGAGGACAGCGCGAACGGCCTGCACGCCGCCAGGGCGGCGGGGCTCCGGGTCGTGGCGACACCCTCCGACTATTCCGCGGGCGAGGATTTCGGCACCGCCGACTGGTTCTTGCCTGACCTTTCGCCCGGAAACCTCCCGCCGATCCTGCGGTTCTGACACCGCGACGATCCCGCCGCACATATACGCCCGGCAGCCAGTTGCGGAACCGGGCGGGCAGGAACATGCTGCACGTCGTGCGCGCCGGCAGGTTGGTGCGCGGGCCATGCTTCGGCAGCTTGATCTTGCGGCGCAGCCCGTGTGGGCGATGCGCCAAGATCGACCGCTGCGCGCGCGAAACGGCCGCGCTCGACGATGCCGTGGAAAGCATCCATGCCGGAACGCCTGTCTACGTCTGGAATCGATCGCTCCGGCTTGTGCGCTCCGGCGGCGGTTGGCAGGCAAAGCGACACCATGATTTCGGGGGGTGAATGGTGTGCCCGGTCGTGGTCAGGGGACCGCGCGCTGCGGCATGGACCATCGTTTCGCAAATCCGGTCATGGGTCTCATGGTCCGATGGTGCCCTCCGTGTGCCGCAACAGGGACGCCACCGCGGTCCAAGGTCCGGCGGGCGCGTGTTCGCTGCACTGCCGCGCCTGCGCCGCGTTCATCGTATTGCTCTCCTCGCCCGGTCCGGCGCATTCCGCTTGGCAGGGCCTGCATTCCGGGGCTAGCGTGGCCGCGACGAACGGAGGGCGAAGACGATGGCACGATCGATGGTACTGGGGCTGACTCTGCTGGCGCTGGCGGCCTGCGAGCCGGTGGGGCAGGGGGTACAGACGGTCGGCGGCGCGATCTCAAACGAGGCGGAGAATCCGCGGAACGAGCGGCCGGAATGATGGCGCGAAGAGCGAAGGGGTGGAGACTCCGGCAACAGGGGCTTGCGCACGGCAGTCTGCTCCAGCAGCAAATGCCAGCGGTCGCGGCACTTTGTTGAGATGTGGCGCACCTCTTTGGGACAGTCTCAAGAACCGCGCGCTTTGATCGTGTTGGGTTGGACGTGTCGTGACGACGAAGGAGGCTTTCGATGCCCGGGCAACCCGCCTTTCCCGGCCTCCGCCACGCGGCGAGGACGAAGCGGACGCGGCGGGAGAAGTTCCCTGGCGAGATGGACGCGGTGGCGCCGTGGACCCGGCTTTGGGCGCTGATCGCGTCGCATCACCCGACGGCGGGGCCGAAAGACGGGCGCCCGCCGATGCCGCCCGAGACGATGCTGCGGGTCCATGTCCTCCGGCCGTGGTACGCGCCCAGCGATCCCATGGCCGGGGAGATTCTGTCCGACAGTGACGCCATGGGCCGGTTCGCGGGCATCGAGCCTGGCGGAGACCGGGTCCCGGACGAGACCACGCTCCTCAACGTCCGCCACCCGTCCGAGGCGCACCGACTGACCGGGAAACTGTTCGCCGCGGTGAACCGCCACCTTGCCGACCGGGGGATCACGCCGCGCTCGGGCACGCTGGTGGATGGTGAGCGGGCGGACGCCATGCGGTCGCGTGAGCCCCCGAACAGCATCGACGCGCCGTCCTCGACCAGGACCGACGCGAAGGCCCGCGCCCCCGAGTTGTCATCGACGAAGAAGGGCAACGGCCGGCATTTCGGGAGTGAGGCGCATCAGAAAAGACGCCGATGGCGCGTTTGCCCGACGGCCGCGCATATGGGCGTCACGCCGAAGGCTGTTGCCATGAGGCGCGGTCCGCTCTCAGACGCCGATCCCGGCCATTCTGGCCGTCCGACCTGCCGAAATCGCCGGCGAGAAGCCCTTGCCGGACCGCCCCGTCCGCGAAATCGCCGATGCCGTCGTTCAGAGGTTCCCTAACCGCCCATGGCCAAGCTCTACTTCCACTATTCCACCATGAACGCGGGCAAGTCGACGCTGCTCCTGCAGGCGGCGCACAACTATCGCGAGCGGGGGATGGAGACGCTGCTGCTCACCGCGGCGCTCGACGGGCGGGCGGGACAGGGGCGGATCGGCAGCCGCATCGGGATCGGCGCCGAGGCCGAGGTCTTCGCCGAGGGTGACGACCTGTTCGCGCGGATCGCCGACAGGCAGGGGGCTGGCCCGGTCGCCTGCGTCTTCGTGGACGAGGCGCAGTTCCTGACCCACGACCAGGTCTGGCAACTGGCGCGCGTGGCCGATGATCTGTCCATTCCGGTCATGGCCTACGGGCTGCGGGTCGATTTCCGCGGCGCGCTCTTTCCCGGTTCGGCGGCGCTGCTGGCGCTGGCCGACGACCTGCGCGAGGTCCGCACGATCTGCCATTGCGGGCGCAAGGCGACCATGGTGGTGCGGCACGACGCCGATGGCCGGGCGGTCACCGATGGCGCGCAGGTGCAGATCGGCGGCAACGAAACCTATGTGCCGCTCTGCCGCCGCCACTGGCGCGCGGCTGTCGGCGATGCCGGCCCGCCGCCGCGCTGACACGGCGGCAGAAACCCGCGGCCGCCCCGGCATGATGCCCGTCCGCGACAGCGCACCAGAATTTTAGATAGAATTCTGGAGCCGCCCGAAACTCTGGCGGCGCGCCTGCCGTGACTGATGTGTCCGGGCATTGGCCCGGCAATAGCGACATCATCAGGGACCGTTTCCATGACCGCATACAAGACCATCCTCGCCGGAGCCGCCTTCGCGGCGCTTGCAGCCCCCGCCATGGCCGCGACATTCGGCAGCAATGCCGTCGTCTATGCCCTCGGCAACGAAGGCCGGACACTCGTCACCCTCGCAGCACCCGGCATGTCCATGCCGTCGGGCATCGCGCTGGATTTCGGCGGGCCGCTCACGTCGCTCGACGCGATCACCTATCGGCCCAAGACGCGCGAGCTTTATGGCTATGACAACGAAAGCGACACGGTGTTCCTCGTCGATCCGATGACCGGGTCCGCGACGGTCGTGGCGACGCAGGCCGGACTCACGGGCAACGACGATCTCGACATCGATTTCAACAACGTGCTCGACGCCGCCCGGATCGTCACGGCGGAAGAGGAAAACCGCGTCTTCTTCCTCAACAACATGCCGCCCAGCTTCATCTCGGCCACCGACCTGTTCTACGGGGCGACGGACCCGAATTTCGGGCTCGACCCGAATATCGTCGCCAACGCGTATACCAACGCGGTGCCGGACGCGACGAGCACGGTGCAATACGTGCTCGACAGCGACTGGGACATCCTGGCCACGCTGGCCAACAACGCGGGCGAACTGACCACGGTGGGCGAACTGTTCGTCGACGGGATGGCGTTCGACGTGACCGAGGATATCGGGCTCGACATCCTGTCCTTCGCCGAGGGGGACAACACGGCCTACGCGCTGCTGACCGGCGGCATGGGCGGTGGTCAGTCGATCTTCGAGGTGCCGCTGATGGCTGACGCGATGGGCCGCATCAACCTGATGCCCGTCATGGCACTGGATGGCGAATTCGGCACGCTGCAAAGCCTCGCCGTCGCACCCGCGCCGGTACCGGTGCCCGCGGCGCTGCCTCTGCTGGCCGCCGGTGTCGCCGCACTGGGCCTGGCGGCCCGCCGCCGCCGCGGCTGACCCGGAACCGGACG
>NZ_QDFI01000095.1 GCF_003254465.1 Meridianimarinicoccus zhengii | reverse complement strand
GTGCTACAACTTCTTCAAGGCCGCCGGATACGGAACCGATTAAACGCGACACGCTCTAGAGCATGTCCCGCAAGACTGTGAACCGGTCATGCGCTGCCCGAAAATGCGGACCCCTGAAGTCAGAGCGCGTGGCATGAACGCGGACGACCGCGGAAGGCTCCAGGCGGCGAACGCACCGCGCGGCGGCGCGGTGCAGGCATAGCGTCATGCCGAAGGCATGTCCGCAAGGTCAGACCAGCCGGACCCGGGCACCGACCGCGACCTGGTCGAACAGCACCGCGATCTGTTCGTTGAACAACCCGATGCACCCGTCCGAGGATGGCCGCCCGATCTTGCGCACGTCATGGGTGCCGTGGATGCGGTAGTATTGCCAACTCAGGTGCAGCGCATGGCTGCCCATCGGGTTGTCGGGCCCCGGCGGCACGACGACGGGCCATTCCGGGTTGCGTTCGCGCATGGACGGGGTCGGGCGCCAGCTCGGCCCTTCGACCTTGCGCACGATCTCCGTGTAGCCAAGCCGCGTCAGGTCGGGCGAAATCGGCACGCTGGTCGGAAAGACCTGCACCGGGCGTCCGTCGCGATGCCAGAAATGCAGCGTCCGTGTGACGGTATCGGCCACCAGCAGGTCGGTGTCACGGCTGTCGAAATGGTCCTGCCAGTCGTGGCGGCGGAACCCGGCAAGGTTGCGCTGCACGCGGGCGGGCGCCTCGGGCGTGTCCTGCGCGCGCAGCACAGTCGCGGACAGGCCGAAGGCGGCGGCACCCGCGATCGCGGCGCGGCGGTTCATGGATAGGGTCATGCAAGGCTCCTGCTCGTGTTCCGTTTTTTGCATACGTGCCTCAAAACGGCGCGGCGCGATAGAGGCGCGGCCTCAACGCTTCGTGAGCGGTGAAATGACCCCGTCAGTCCAGGCAGGCGGGCAAGGGCGCGCCGCGCAGGATTTCCGCCGCCAACATGGGGCGACGGCCTTCGCGCTGCGCCTCCAGCACCTCTACCGCGCCGCTGCCGCAGGCGATGTCAAAGCCGTTCAGCACTTGCCCCGGCTTGCCCGCACCGTCCGCCAGGCGGCTGCGGAGCAGCTTCAGCCGCACGCCATCTGCCATGCACCACGCGCCTGGAAAGGGCGACAGGGCGCGAATCTGCCGGTCCACCTGCGGCGCGGGACGGGTCCAATCGATGCGTGCCTCGGCCTTGTCGATCTTGTCGGCATAGGTGACACCCTCCGCGGGCTGCGGTTCGGGGATGAGCGTGTCGATCCGCGCGAGCGCGTCCACCACCAGCCGTGCGCCCATGGCCGACAGCCGGTCGTGGAGATCCGCCGCCGTATCCTCGGCCCCGATCGCGCAGGTTTCGCGCAGCAGCACCGGCCCGGTGTCCAACCCGGCTTCCATCTGCATGATGCACACGCCGGTTTCCGCATCCCCCGCAAGGATCGCCCGCTGGATCGGCGCCGCCCCCCGCCAGCGCGGCAGGAGCGACGCGTGGATGTTCAGACACCCGCGGCGCGGCGCATCGAGCACGGCCTGCGGCAGGATCAGCCCGTAAGCCACGACCACCGCCGCGTCCGCGTTGAACGCGGCGAATTCCGCCTGCGCATCGGCTCCCTCAAGACTGACCGGATGGCGCACCGGCAAACCCAACGCCTCGGCCCGCGCCTGCACCGGGCTGGGGCGGTCCCGCTTGCCCCGCCCCGCCGGGCGCGGCGGCTGGCAATAGACCGCGGCGATGTCGTGCCCCGCCGCGACCAGCGCATCGAGCACCGGCACGGAGAATTCGGGCGTTCCCATGAAGATCAGGCGCATCGCGTTTCCTTTCTTTCGGACGGTGCATGGACGCCCGTCTCCGACCCGGGTCACTGCCGCCGCATTCGCGGCCTGCGGGCACGGCAGGACCGGCTTCAGCCGGTGCGCGCCAGCTTCGCGGCCTTCTTCAGCAGCATCTCGCGCCGCGTTCGGCTGAGCCGGTCAAGATACATGCGCCCCGCAAGATGGTCGATCTGGTGCTGCACCGACACCGCCCACAGTCCGACGAAGTCACGGTCCTCCGTCTCGCCGTCGGCATTCAGGAACCGCACGGTCACGGCACGGGGCCGGGTTATCCTCGCGAACACACCGGGCAGACAGGGCGACGCCTCGTCGTGCACGCGCGGCTCCACGCTGGCGTGCAGCACCTCGGGATTGGCTATGCGCACCGCCTGCCCGCGGGCCTCGGACGCATCCACCACCGCCAGCCGTCGCATCACCCCGATCTGGCAGGCCGCAAGCCCGACACCCGGCATCGCATCCATCGTGTCGATCATGTCGGCCCAGACCGCGCGCACATGGTCATCCACCGCCGCCACATCGGCACAGGGCATGCGTAGCCGCGGATCGGGCCAGCGCAGGATCGGGCGCACCGCCATTCCGTATCAGGCCCGCGCGCGGTCGCGCTTGAGCTTGACCATCTTTCGGGTGATCAACTGGCGCTTCAATGGGCTGAGATAGTCGATGAACAACTTGCCATCGAGATGGTCGATCTCGTGCTGCACGCAGGTCGCCCACAGCCCCGCGAAATCCGCGCGCCGCTCTGCCCCGTCGCGGTCGATCCAGCGCACCGTCACCTCGGCGGGACGAGTGACATCGGCATACTGGTCTGGGATCGACAGACAGCCTTCCTCATAGGTGCTGGTCGTGTCCGAGGCCGCGACGATCTCGGGGTTGAAGAGCACCATGGGCCGCGGGTCGGCGCCTTCCTCCTTGACGCAATCCATCACGATCAGCCGCGTGCCAACGCCCACCTGCGGCGCCGCAAGCCCAATCCCCGGCGCATCATACATCGTCTCCAGCATGTCGTCGGCCAGCGCGCGCAAGTCGTCGCTCAGGTCCGGCACGGGCGCGGCAACCTTCTTCAGGCGCGGGTCGGGATGGATCAGGATCGGTTTCACGCTCATGCCGTGCGATTTAGGCGATGCGTCGAACGGGTGCAATCGCGGCTTGCGCCCGTCTGTGCTGCGGCTAGTTTGCCGCCACACGCGACAGGAGCCAGCCATGACCGTCCATGCCCCGTTCGACCCCCGTTTCGACACGCCGATCGACCGGCGGGGCACCCATTGCGAGAAATGGGACGAGATGGAAGCGATCTTCGGTGTTTCGCCCGAGGACGGCCTGCCGATGTGGGTGGCGGACACCGACTTCCGCCCGCCGCAAGTGGTGCAGGATGCCGTGCGGCGGATCGCCGAGGTCGGCATCTACGGTTACGCCGGGGACCAGACCCCGTGCCGCGATGCGATCATCTGGTGGATGCGGAACCGCCATGGCTGGGCTGTGGACCGCCGCGAGATCCTGTTCACCCACGGGCTGGTCAACGGGGCGGGTCATGTCATCGACGCGCTGACGGCTCCCGGCGATGCTGTGATCCTGTTCACGCCGGTTTACCACGCCTTCGCGGCGATCATCAAAGCGGCCGGGCGACAGGTCACGGAACTGCCGATGGTGCTCGAGGACGGACGCTACAGTCTTGACTTCGATGCCTACGCGGCCCGGCTGACGGGGCGCGAGAAACTGGTGATGTTCAGTTCGCCCCACAATCCCGGTGGCCGCGTCTGGACACAGTCCGAGCTGGAGCAGCTAGCCGCGTTCTGCAGGCGCCACGACCTTATCCTCGCCTCGGACGAGATCCACCACGATCTGATCTATCCGGGCGAGACGCATATCCCCATGGCGCGCGCCGTGCCCGATATCGCCGACCGCCTGGTGATGATGGTATCCGCCTCAAAGACCTTCAACATTGCCGGTGCCAAGGTCGGCAGCCTGATCGTGCAGGGCTACCCGCTGCGCCGGCGCGTGCTGGACCGGCTGAAGCCATTCGGGCTCTCGCGCAATTATTTCGGCATGATCATGACCGAAGCCGCCTACAGCCCCGAAGGTGCGGCATGGGTTGACGATCTCATGGTCTATCTGGACGGAAACAGGGCGCTGTTCGACGCGGGGCTGGCCGAAATCCCCGGTGTCGTGTCGATACCGCTGCAGTCGACCTTCCTGTCATGGGTGGATTTCACGCGTACCGGGCTGACGCAGGCCGAGGTGGAGGACCGCATCACCCGTGGCGCGCGCATCGCCGCCAGTTCGGGCCCCAGCTTCGGCACGGGCGGCGAAGGGTTCATACGCTTCAATATCGGACTGCCGCGCGCGCAGATCGCAGAGGCGGTGGCGCGGCTGCAAGACGCCTTTTCCGACCTGCAATAGGAGGGACTTCGGATGATCCGCACAACCCTGATCGGCGGCGCGATCTTCCTGATCCCGGTCGTCTTCCTGATCTATATCCTCGCCAAGGCCTTCGAGATGTCGAGCAAGGTGGCCGAGGTGATCGCCCGCGCCGCCCCCCTTGACGGGGCCGCCGGCGTCTTGCTTGCGGACGTGCTCGCGGTGCTGCTGATCTTCGGGGTCTGCTACGCGGCGGGGCTTGCCGCACGGCGGGCATTCTTCGCGCGCCACGTACAGCGGATCGAAAACGTGCTGGTGGAGTTCTTCCCCGGTTTCACCATCGCCAAGAGCATGGCAAGTGGCATCGCCGGTGTCGAGGAACCCGGAAAGCTGCTGAAATCGGTGCTGGTGGCCTTCGACGACTACGAGGCCATTGGATTCGAGGTCGAACGCACGGACACGCGGGTCATGGTCTTTCTGCCCGGCGCCCCGGCGGCGTGGTCTGGCCAGTCCGTGGCCGTCGCGCCCGATCGCGTGACGGACCTGAACCTGCCGGTCCACCAGGTCACCAAACTCATGCGGACGCTTGGTCGGGGGACGATCGCGGCCTTGCACCAAGCAGAGCATGCCGCACGCCAAGACAGCAGCACACCCGCGACCAGCGCCTAGTCCACGGACATGCGCACCTTCGGGCGCAGGACATGGGGCTGCGCCGGATCATAAAGTGCGCTGTCGCGGAAATCGCGCACCTCGCCCAGCACGGGGCCGACCATGATGAGCGCCGTGCGCGTGATCTTGGCCGCGCGGACCTTTTCGCGGATGTCGGACAGCGTGCCGCGGATGAACATCTGGTCCGGCCAGCCGACGCGGTAGGCAACCACCACGGCGCAATCCGCGCCGTAGTGGGGCACGAGCACGCGTTCGATTTCGCGCAGGGCCCGCACGCCGAGATGGATCGCCAGCGTCGTGCGGCTGCGGGCGAAGTTCTCCAGTGTCTCGTGCTCGGGCATCGACGTGGATTTCATGGATACCCGCGTCAGCACGATGGACTGCGCGACCTCGGGCACCGTCAGTTCCTGCCCCAGCGCGGCGGCCGCGGCGGCATAGGCTGGCACGCCGGGCACGATGTCATAGGGGATGCCGTCCGCCCGCAGCCGCCGGATCTGTTCCGCGATGGCCCCGTAGAGCGACGGATCGCCGGAATGGACCCGCGCCACGTCCTGCCCCGCCGCATGGGCGGCCACGATCTCGGCATGGGTTTCGTCCAGCGTCATGGACGCCGTGTCCAGCACCCGCGCCCCTTCCGGCGCTTCGGCCACGACCTCCGGCGGGACGAGCGACCCGGCATAAAGGCAAACGGGGCAGGCCCGGATCAGGCGCTGTGCCTTGAGTGTCAGCAATTCGGGGTCGCCCGGACCCGCGCCGATGAAATGCACGGTCACGGGATCAGACCGCCAGCTTGCGGGCTTCGTCGATGTAGATCTCGCGCAGGCGCCTTGCGACAGGACCCGGTGTGCCGTCGCCAAGCTGTACGCCATCGACCTCGATCACCGGCGTCACGAAGGTCGTGGCAGATGTGATGAATGCCTCCTGCGCGGCCTGCGCCTCGGCCATGGTGAAGGGGCGTTCTTCCACCTTCATCTGCGCCTCGCGGGCGAAACGCAGCACCGATGCGCGCGTGATCCCGTGCAGGATCTCGTTGCCCAACTGCCGGGTGACGATGGTGCCGTCCTGGGTCACGATATAGGCATTGTTCGACGTGCCCTCGGTCACGAACCCGTCCTCCACCATCCAGGCGTCATCGACCCCCGCCGCCTTGGCCATCATCTTGCCCATGGACGGATAGAGAAGCTGAACCGTCTTGATGTCGCGCCGTCCCCAGCGCAGATCGTCGATGGCGATGACGCGCAGGCCCTTCGCCGCCTTCGGCGATTTCGACAGGTTCATCGCCATGGTGAACAGCACCAGCGTCGGCTTCGGGTCTTCGGGATACAGGAAATCCCGCTCCGCCGGGCCGCGGGTGATCTGAAGGTAGACGCCGCCCTCGGTCAGCTTGTTGCGCTTCACAAGTTCGCGGTGGATTTCCAGCAGCGCGTCCATCCCGTCGGGTTCGGGCATGTCGAGTTCGCGCAGGGACCGCTCCAGCCGGGTCAGGTGCCCGTCATAATCCACCAGCTTGCCGTCGAGCACCGATGTCACCTCGTAGACGCCATCCGCCATCAGGAAGCCGCGGTCGAAGATCGACACCTTCGCCTCTTCCTCGGGGATGAAGTCTCCGTTCACGTAAACGATGCGGCCCATGGGATTCTCCTGAATCGAACAGTGTCGGGCGTAGCGCGCCGGGACGGGCAGGTCCATGGGTGGATTGCCGCGGACGCGACGGCCCCGAAAGACGTGCGCAGCGCCCCTCCGGTCAGCCCGACTATACGATCGTATCGCGTTAACCATGCTTCGGCAGGTCGTTAACCATCCTTTGCACCTGCGACACGCGCCGCCGGGAGGCGCATATTCCTGGCAGATCACGCAAATGCAGGACCCAAGCCGATGACCCTTTCGATCAAGACCCTCGCCGCATCCGCAGCCCTCGCCCTAGCGGCCCTGTCGGGGGCCGCGCAAGCCGCAAGCCTCGTGACGTTCGGCAATCCCTGGGGCCAGAAGACCGGCACCATCGACGCCTCGATGAACGCGGCCTTAGGCGCAGGCACCTGGAACGACATCATGTCGCCGGCAGATGCGGCCACGGTGACCGGGGACAGTTTCCTCTACTTCGAAGGCGGCGACGGCACGACCAATGCGATGGAGTCGTTTCTGGACGCCAATGGCGCGGCACTCCTCGACTTCCTGACGGGCGGGGGGCACATCTTCATCAACGCCGCCCCGAACGTGGGCAACGGGTTCAGCTTCGGCGGTCTGACGCTGAACTACGGCGACGGTTACTGCGGCAGCGGGTGCAATGCCGTGGACCCGGCACACCCGATCTTCGCCGGGGCCGGAACGTCCTTCGGCGGCAGTTCGTTCTCGCACGGCACGGTCAGCGGCGGCACCGCGCTGATCACGGACAGCCGTTCCGGCAAGGCGCTTCTGGCCGAGCTTTCGGTGGGCGAAGGCATGCTGTTCATGGGCTCGATGACCACGACGAATTTCCACCGGGGCGGCGATCCGCGCGCACTGCGGGCAAACATCCTGACCTATGCCGCCGATGGGGCTGCGCTCGCACAGACGCCGCAGGTCCCGCTGCCGGCCGCGCTGCCTCTGCTTGCCGCCGGTCTGGGTGGGCTGACACTGGTCCGGGCACGCCGCAAGGCTGCCTGACCGCCCGAGGTTCCTTTCCGAGTGCCAGGTTCCCGAGTGTGTGTTCGTTCCCGAGTGTGAGGTTGGCGTTAGGAACGCGCGCGGGTCATCCCGCGCGCGTTCTGCGGTGCCCGGAAGCTGCGCGGGCCGATGGTGCCCCGCGCGGGCCCAACATCGTCACCAATCGTTCACGCCGATCTGGCGCCCGTCCACCAGCACCGCCACGGACGTATCGTCGATGCGGACCCAGTCCTCGCAAACATCCTCGCCTTCGCTGATCCTATTGCCGCTTGCATCGACGACGTCCCAGACACGGCAGAACTGGCCGTTGCGGATTTCCCACGGGCCGCGCAAGCGTGTCCGCTCCCCTTCGGCATTGTCGAAATAGCCGGCGCCGGTACCCTCCGCGGTCAACTCGAACTGGCCGGAGAACCCGGAACCGGGGGTGCCGATCGCCATGGACAGACCGTCCGCCGTCAGCGCCTCCAGTTCAGATTGCGTCAGCGCCCCTGCCGGCGCGCCCGTGTCGGCGCAGCCCGCAACGAGACATGCCAGCGCGGCGAGCGGGATGAATGTTGTGCGTTTCATCGAGCCTCCTCAAATCTTTCCGGCAGGGTAGCAGCCTCGCTCCCTTACGCAACGTTTCGCCGGCCCTTGCCCACAGGATGTGCGAAAATCCAGGGGATGCACATGGACGACGCCATTCGCGCCGCGCGCAGGGTTCCGTTCACACGAACCGGTTCGGTCAAGCATCAAGGGGATCGGAGGACCGCGGAGTGGCGAGGGGTCCTGCATGGCGTGCCTCGTCGGCGCTCCGCGCGTTCGGCGCTGGAAATGTCCACAGGACCTTTCGCTGGACGCGCCTCACCCCCAAAGTTCACGGTCGGGGGGGTGGACACCGCGTTCGTCGTAGCGGAGCGGATGGGCGCGGTCTTCGGCCAGCAGCAGCGGGCCATCGAGATCGGTGACCAGCGCGCCCTGCGCCACCAGAACCGCCGGAGCCATCGCCAGCGACGAGCCGACCATGCACCCGACCATCACCTCGAGTCCGGCCGCGCGGGCGGCATCGCGCAGCGCAAGCGCCTCGGTCAGGCCGCCGGTCTTGTCGAGCTTGATGTTGACCACGTCGTACTTGCCGCGCAGCCCCGCCAGCGATCCCCTGTCGTGGCAGGACTCGTCCGCACAGACCGGCACGGGGCGGTCCAGCCCCGCCAGCGCATCGTCGTCATCCGCGGGCAGGGGCTGTTCCACCAGCGCCACGCCGAGCCGCACGAGATGCGGCGCAAGATCGGCATAGACAGCCGCATCCCAGCCCTCGTTCGCGTCCACGATGATCCGCGATCTCGGGGCGCCCGCGCGCACGGCCTCCAGCCTTGGCATGTCGTCAGGCGTGCCCAGCTTGATCTTCAGGATCGGGCGATGGCGATGGCGTTCCGCCGCGCGGCGCATCTCGGCCGGCGTATCGAGCGACAGGGTGAATGCCGTGATTTCCGGCCCCGGTTCCGGCAGACCGGCGAGTTCCCACACCCGGACACCTGCGCGCCGCGCTTCCAGATCCCACAAGGCGCAATCGACGGCATTGCGCGCGGCGCCCGGCGGCAGCGCCTCCTGCAACGCCGCTCGCGTGATCCCGTCGGGCAGGCCCTTGATCTGCGCCTTCACCGATCCGCGCGTCTCGCCGTAGCGTGCATAGGGCACGCATTCGCCGTAGCCGCGCAGGTGGCCGTCCTCGGCCCGGACGGTCACGACCTCGGCCGCCGTCTTGGTCCCGCGGGAAATCGTGAAGGCCTCGGCCAGTTGGAAATCGTCATAGCTTACATGCAGATGCATCGCGTCACACCGCCGCCAGCGCATCGACCAGCCGCGCCGCGCCCTGCCGGAAAGGGTCGACCGTCGGCAGGCCCATGCGCGCCTCAACCGCCGCGAGGTGATCCAGCGCCGCGGCCTCGTCCATGTGCTGGGTGTTCACCGACACGCCCACCACCTGACAGGCCGGGTTCGCCACCTGCGCCAGCGCCAGCGCCGTGTCGCGCAACACCTCCAGCGACGGGGCGGTATAGTCCGGCAGGCCGCGCATGTGCGGGCGGGTCGGTTCGTCGCACAGGATCAGCGCATCGGGCTGCCCGCCATGGATCAGCGCCAGCGTGACCCCGGAATAGGACACGTGGAACAGGCTGCCCTGCCCTTCGATCAGGTCCCAGTGGTCAGGATCGTTGTCCGGCGACAGCCATTCGATGGACCCGGCCATGAAATCCGCGATCACGGCGTCGAGCGGCACGCCCTCCCCGGTGATGAGGATGCCGGTCTGGCCCGTGGCGCGGAAGGTGGCGGGCATCGCGCGCTTGCGCATCTCCGCCTCCATCGCCAATGCGGTATACATCTTGCCGACCGAACAGTCCGTGCCCACCGCAAGGCAACGCTTGCCCGTCCGCTTCACCCCGTCGGCGATGGGATACTTCACCGCCGGCAGGCGCACGTCATGCAGCGCGCGGCCTGCACGGTCGGCGGCGGCCACGAGGTCGGGATCGTCACGCAGGAGCGTGTGCAGCCCCGACGCGATGTCGAACCCCGCGGCCAGCGCATCGGCCAGCACGTCCTTCCACGCCGGCGAGAACACGCCGCCCCGGTTCGCAACCCCGATCACAAGCGTCTCGGCCCCCTCAGCGCGCGCCTGTTCCAGCGTCATGTCGGGCAACCCGAGATCGGCCTTGCAGCCCGGCAGCCGCAACTGGCCCACACAATGTTCAGGCCGCCAGTCGCGGATGCCCTGGGCCACCTTGGCCGCAAGACCATCCGGCGCGTCGCCGAGAAACAGCAGGTACGGAGTTCGGATCATGGGCTTTCTCCAGTAAAGACAGGTTTTGCCCAAGGCTTGCAGCTTTGCGCGGGAATGCCCAGCCCCCGGACCACGGCTTGTGCCGCGCCCGCGATGCTGCGCCGCAACAAAAGGATGCTTGCGCAGCATTGCGCAACAATATAATCAGCTGGCAATAAATGACGCAACTTTGAGACCGAAAGGCGCCCCGATGAGCTTCCGTATCCAGCCACAACCCGTGACCCGGCCCAACCGCTGCCAGTTGTTCGGACCGGGATCGAACACGAAGCTATTCGCCAAGATGGCCGCCAGTGCGGCGGACGTGGTCAATCTGGATCTCGAAGACTCGGTGGCGCCGTCGGACAAGACCGCAGCCCGCGCCAACGTGATCGAGGCCATCCGGACGGTGGACTGGGGAACAAAGACGGTCAGCGTGCGGATCAACGGGCTGGATACGCCCTACTGGTACCGCGACGTGGTGGACATCGTGGAACAGGCAGGCGACCGGCTTGACCTCATCATGATCCCCAAGGTGGGCTGCGCCGAGGATGTCTATGCCGTGGACGCGCTGGTGACGGGCATCGAACGCGCGGTCGGGCGCAGGAAGCCGCTGGGACTGGAGGTCATCATCGAAAGTGCCGCGGGCATCGCGCATGTCGAGGCGATCGCGGCATCCTCGCCCCGCCTGCAGGCCATGAGCCTTGGTGCGGCGGATTTCGCGGCATCCATGGGGATGCAGACCACGGGGATCGGCGGCACGCAGGACAACTACTACATGTTGCAGAGCGGCCAGAAATACTGGGCAGATCCATGGCATTGGGCGCAGGCGGCCATCGTCGCGGCGTGCCGCACGCACGGGGTGTTGCCGGTGGATGGGCCGTTTGGGGATTTCTCGGACGCCGAGGGGTTTCGTGCGCAGGCACTCCGGTCGGCGACACTGGGCATGGTCGGCAAATGGGCGATCCATCCGAGCCAGATCGCGCTTGCCAACGAGATCTTCACGCCGACAGCGGACGCCATCACCGAAGCGCGCGAGATCCTTGCCGCTATGGAAGAAGCCACGAAAAACGGCGCCGGGGCAACGGTTTACAAGGGGCGCCTGGTCGATATCGCGTCGATCAAGCAGGCCGAGGTGATCGTGAAGCAGGCCGAGATGATCGCCGCGCAGTAATCCCGCGGACCCTTTCGGCGCGGCAAGACGGGCGGTCCATCGGGCCGCCCGTTCGCCTGTGGGGCGGTGCGCCGAACGGCGCCGCAGGGATATGAATCGCGTATGACTCGTGTATGACTCCCATGCACATCGGCGCGGCGCGCAGGCCGGTCACGGGCGGGCCATGGGAGCGGCCGCTTCCCGTGCCGGATGCCCCATGCGTTCCACCTTCGTTGCGTATGCGTTCTATAGGAGTTCCACAGGAATCCTGTAGGTGTCCTGCACAAGGCAATCCCGCTTGCGTACCAATCGCGCCGATCTACCTTTTTGCGCGGGGATCAGACCCCGACATGAAAGGGAGGACCGCCATGACTTGCCTGTTCCGCCGACCCGCCGCCGCCATTCTGACAGCCCTGCTCACCCTGCCGACGCTGGCACTTGCCCAGCCGGTGCCCGCGCCGGAGGGGGCGGAGGTCTATTTCATCTCGCCCGCCGACGGCGCGACGGTCGCAAACCCGGTCACGATCCGTTTCGGTCTGCGCGGCATGGGCATCGCCCCCGCCGGTGCCGACTGGGACAATACCGGGCATCACCACCTTCTGGTCAATATCGAGCCGTCCGAGATCGCGATGGACGAAAGCCTGCCAGCCACGGACCAGATCCGGCATTTCGGCGGCGGCCAGACCGAGGCGACGCTGGAGTTGTCCGCGGGCACCCATACGCTGCGGCTGCTGCTGGGCGACTACAGCCACACGCCGCACGACCCGCCCGTCATGTCGGACCCGATCACCGTCACGGTGGAGTAGCCCCCGCCTGCGCAACCGGGCGCCCTGCCGAGATTGCATCGGCCGGGCGCAGGGTCCATATACGCCCGGACGCAACGGCCGGGACCGCCCATGACCCATTACCTCGACTTCGAGAAACCCCTTGCCGAAATCGAAGGCAAGGCCGAGGAACTGCGCGCCATGGCGCGCGCGAACCCGGAAATGGATATCGAATCCGAGGCGGCGGCGCTGGACCGCAAGGCCGCGGACATGCTGCGGGATCTCTACAAGAAGCTGACGCCATGGCGGAAATGCCAGGTGGCGCGGCACCCGGACCGCCCCAACGGCAAGGATTACATCGCGGCCCTGTTCAGCGAATACACCCCGCTGGCGGGCGACCGGAATTTCGCCGACGACCACGCCGTGATGGGCGGGATCGCGCGGTTCGAGGACCGGCCGGTGGTGGTCATCGCCCATGAGAAGGGTCACGACACGGCCACGCGGCTGCGGCACAATTTCGGCATGGCCCGGCCCGAGGGCTATCGCAAGGCCGTGCGGCTGATGGAACTGGCCGACCGGTTCGGGATGCCCGTCGTGACGCTGGTGGACACGCCCGGCGCCTATCCCGGCAAGGGCGCGGAGGAACGCGGACAGGCCGAGGCCATCGCCCGGTCCACCGATGCCTGCCTGCGGATCGGCGTGCCCATTGTGTCGGTCATCATCGGCGAGGGCGGATCGGGCGGGGCGGTCGCCTTTGCCACCGCCAACCGCATGGCGATGCTGGAACATTCTGTCTATTCGGTGATCTCGCCCGAGGGTTGCGCCAGCATCCTGTGGAAGAACGCCGACAAGATGCGCGAGGCCGCCGAGGCGCTGCGGCTGACGGCGCAGGACCTGAAACAGCTTGGCGTCGCGGACACGATCATCCCCGAGCCGCTGGGCGGCGCGCAGCGCGACCGGACGGGCACGATCGAGCGCGTGGGCACCGAGATCGGCAAGATGCTGAAGGGGCTGTCCGGCATGGACCGGGACGCGCTGATCGCCGCGCGCCGGAAGAAATACCTCGGCATGGGCAAGACGGCGCTGGCTGGTTAATCCCTGCGAGCGTCGGCCCGGTGGCTCGAGGCCACGGCGCGGGGGCCGGGGCACGGCGGCGCGGGGCGACGGGTCAGAAGCGGAACGCGACGGTCAGTTTCAGATAGGGGTAGAATGCGGGTGCGTCGTCTTCCCGCTTGCGGGTTTCCGCGTCGATATCGCCCTGCGCCACCTGCCCCGCGCGGTCGCGGATCGCCACGTCGGCCCCGCCCGTGTAGAGCGCGCCGAGATCGGCGGAGACAATCCAGCCCGGACCGATACCTGCATCGTAGCCGAGGGCCAGCGCCGGCATGACGCTGTTCCGCGCCGTGGCGCCCACGGCAAGATCGACGCCGGTATAGGCGGTGTTGCCCACCGTCCCGTCGCCGCGCGCGCCGCCGTCGGCATCGATGCTGCCGACGAACGCCCCGCCGGACAGGCGAAAGCCGCCCCGCGCCGGATAGTAGTCGCCCAGCAGCCCGACCCCGCCGCCTGCAAGATCGAGGTCATAGGCGATGCCGTCGTCGGTATCGGTATAGCTGCCCCTGAGATAGGCCGCCGGCACGCGCATCCCGAAGGTATCGGACATGCGGTAGGCCGCTTCCAGCGTCGCGCCGAGCGTGCTGACCCCGACCCCGAGACTGAGCCCGCCGGTATCGGCAAGCGCCGCCCCGGCGAGCCCCGCACCCCATGCGGCCAGGGCGGCCGTGGCGGCGTGCCGGGACCGCGTGCGGCGGGGAAGCGCGGGACGTTGCATCGCGGTCTCCATCGGCGGAAACTTGCCCATGGGTGGCACGGGTCCGCCGCCCGTGCAGGACATGCCGCAGGGTCGCAGCAAATCCTTGCGCTTTCGTTAGCCCTGATCGGGGGCGGCCTGTCCTGCCGCGATGCCGCGGTATCGGTCCGGTTATGCCGTGCGGGCTAGGCCGTGTCTGCATTCATCTGAGCCAGTCGAGGGCGGAGACGAGGAAGACGAAGCCCAT
>NZ_QDFI01000094.1 GCF_003254465.1 Meridianimarinicoccus zhengii | reverse complement strand
CGCCAAGACCGCGGCCGCGTTGGACGACCGGGCGGCGGCGCTGGACCGCGACACCATCGCGGCGCGACGCGCGACCGCTAGCCAGCAGGCCCGCGCCGATGCCGACATGGCGGCGGCGCGGCAATGGCGCATGGCGGGGGTCGGCATGGTCGTGCTGACGATCATCGCCGGGGTCGCCTTCGCCGTCACGCAGGGCTGGATCTGACCCCGCCTGCCGGGCCGCGCTGCGGCCTTCACATCGTCCCCGCCCTGCGCTAGGTCAGGCGCGCAGCAGCGACGGGACGACCCACATGAAATTCACGCTTTCCTGGCTCAAGTCGCATCTCGACACCACCGCGTCGGTGGACGAGATCGCCGAGACGCTCACCGATCTGGGACTCGAGGTCGAAGGCGTGGAAAACCCCGCCGAGAAGCTGCGCGGCTTCACGCTGGCCCGCGTGGCCGAGGCCGCACAGCATCCCGATGCCAACCGGCTGCGCGTGTGCATGGTGGACACCGACGAGGGGCAAAAGCAGATCGTCTGCGGCGCGCCCAACGCGCGGGCGGGGATCACCGTGGTGCTGGCCAAGCCCGGCGATTACGTGCCCGGCATCGACACCACGCTGGGCGTGGGCAAGATCCGGGGCGTCGAAAGCCACGGGATGATGTGTTCAGAGCGCGAGCTGGAACTGTCCGAGGAGCACGACGGGATCATCGAACTGCCCTCGGGCTCGGTCGGGCAAAGCTTCGCCGACTGGCTTGCCGAACACGATCCCGCCCGCGTGGACCCGGTGATCGAGATCGCCATCACGCCAAACCGGGGCGATGCGCTGGGGGTGCGGGGCATCGCGCGGGACCTGGCGGCGCGGGGGCTGGGCACGCTCATCGACCGGGATTGCGACCCGGTGCCGGGGGCGTTCCCCTGCCCGATCACGGTGACCATCGACGACGACGCCCGCGCCGGTTGCCCCGTGTTCTATGGCCGCCTGATCCGGGGCGTGACGAACGGCCCCTCGCCGCGCTGGTTGCAGGACCAATTGCGCGCCATCGGGCTGCGGCCCATCAGTTTCCTTGTGGACGTCACCAACTTCTTCACCTTCGACCGCAACCGACCCCTGCATGTCTTCGACGCCGACAAGATCCGGGGCGGGCTGCGGGTGCACGCGGCGCAGGGCGATGAGACGCTCGTGGGGCTCGATGACAAGACTTACCGGTTCGATCCCGGCATGACGCTGATTTCCGACGCCGACGGTGTCGAAAGCATCGCCGGTGTCATGGGCGGGCTGCGCACCGGCGTGACCGAGGACACCGTGAACGTGTTCGTGGAGGCCGCGTATTTCGACCCGGTGCGCACGGCGCTGACGGGCCGCGCGCTGAAGGTCAATTCCGACGCGCGGTATCGGTTCGAACGGGGGATCGACCCCACATGGACGCCCATCGGGCTGGAGCACGCGACGCGGATGATCCTCGACCATGCGGGGGGTGAGCCGTCCGAGGTCGTGATGGCGGGGGGCCCACCGGACGTGGCGCGCACCTACCGGCTGGATACCGACCGGGTCCAGAGCCTTGTCGGCATGGCCATCGCGCCTGAGGTGCAGCGCGCATCGCTGACCGCGCTTGGCTTCTGCGTCGAGGGCGATCTGGCCCATGTGCCGCCATGGCGCGGCGACGTGCAGGGTGAGGCCGACCTCGTGGAAGAGGTCGCGCGCATCGCGTCGCTGACCCGGCTGAAGGGCCAGCCCATGGCGCGGGCACAGGCCGGCGTTCCGAAGCCGATCCTGACGCCGATGCAGGTGCGGATCGGGGCGGCGCGGCGCGCACTGGCGGCGCGGGGGTTCAACGAGTGCGTGACCTACAGCTTCATCGACGGAGCCGCGGCCAAGACATTCGGCGCGACCGATGCAGCGCGGCTGGAAAACCCGATCAGCGCCGAGATGACCCATATGCGCCCCGACCTGCTGCCGGGGCTGTTGCAGGCCACCGCGCGCAACCAGGCGCGGGGGATGGCGGACCTGTCGCTGTTCGAGGTCGGGCCCGTCTTCGCGGGCGGAGAGCCGGGCGAGCAGGAAACCGTGGCCGCGGGGCTGCTTGTGGGGGCATCGGGGCCGCGCGATCCGCACGGGGCGCGCCGTCCGCTGGACGTGTTCGACGCCAAGGCGGACCTGGAGGCGGTGATGGTCGCGCTGGGTGCACCCGCCAAGCCGCAGATGTTCCGCGACGCGCCCGCGTGGTTCCATCCGGGCCGGTCGGCGCGGCTGGGGCTGGGGCCGAAGAAGACCATCGCGGTCTTCGGCGAGTTGCACCCCCGCGTGCTGGCGCAGTTCGACGTGAAGGGCCCGGCGCTGGCCTTCGTCCTCTACCCCGAGGCGCTGCCGCTGCCGCGCAAGACCGGCGCGGCGCGTCCCGCGCTGGTGCTGTCCGATCTGCAGGCGGTGGAGCGGGATTTCGCCTTCGTCGTGGATGCCGATGTCGCGGCGCAGGACGTGGTCAACGCCGCCGCAGGGGCCGACAAGGCGCTGATCGCCGGCGTGTCCGTCTTCGATGAATTCACCGGCGACCGGGCCGCGGCACAGATGGGCGCGGGCAAGAAGTCGCTGGCCATCGCCGTGCGGCTGCAACCGACGGACAGGACGTTGACCGACAAGGACATCGACGCCGTGGCCGCGAAGGTCGTCGAAAAGGTGGGCCGCGCGACCGGCGGCGTGCTGCGAGGCTGAGCACGGGGGTTGGAGCGATCCGCGCGGCGGGTTAGGTCTGCCCCATGAGCAAGGGAGAATGACATGACATTGACCGTCTATCTTTCCGGCGAGATCCACACCGACTGGCGCGATCAGATCGTTGAAGGTGCAGCGGGTCTGGACGTCGCCTTCGACAGTCCCGTGACGGACCATGCCGCAAGCGACGATTGCGGCGTGGCCATCATGGGGCCGGAACCGGACAAGTTCTGGCACGACAACAAGGGTGCGAAGCTGAACGCGATCCGCACCCGGCGCGGGATCGAGACCGCCGATATCGTGGTCGTGCGGTTCGGCGAGAAATACAAGCAGTGGAACGCGGCCTTTGATGCGGGTTACGCAGCGGCGCTCGGCAAGTCGCTGATCGTGCTGCACAGCCCCGAACACCAGCACGCCCTGAAAGAGGTGGACGCCGCGGCGCTGGCCGTGGCCGAGGATCCGCGGCAGGTGGTCGAGATCCTGCGCTACGTGCTGACCGGTGCATTGCCCGACCGCGCGCAGGCCGCCGCGGAGTGACGCCGTGCCCTTGGTCCGCGCCGCCCCCCCCCCCCGGTCACCGGCGCGCGATCCCGCCCGCCGCACGGTTCCCATGCGACGGGTACGTGTATAGGGTATCGGTGACACGCAACCCGCCGAGCGAGGATCGCGCCGATGACCGCGCCGCCTGCACCTACGCGTGAGAGTGCGTGGCTGGCGCTGACCGCGATCGCAGGTCAGATCATGATGACGGTGCTGACCGCGCGGCTGGCGCGGTCCCTCAGCCTCGAGGCGTTCGAGACCTTCGCGGTCACGGCAGCAATCTTCATGCTTCTGGTCCGGGTCGCGCCGCTCGGTTCCGACAAGCTGGCGGTGCGGGTGTTGCCGCCGATGCTCCGGCGTGCCGAGTGGTCAGGGTTGCGCGGGTTCCTGCGCTTCGCCCGGCGCCGTGCGGGGCGCGGAACCCTGCTTGTCGCCGTGCTGGCATGCGCCTGGGCGTTCGGCCTGCGCGATCTCGGCGATCCCGCGCGGGCCGTTTTCCTGCTTGCACTGGTGGTGTTGCCCGTCGGAGTGCTGGCGCAGATGGGGCTGAAATGCGTCACCGCCGTCGGCGGTGTACGCTTCGCCAAAGCGATGGTCCGGCTGGCGGTCCCTGCCGTTGCGCTTGGGCTTGTCCTTCTGGCACCGGTTTTCGGGCTTGCTCTGAGGGGGCTGATGGCAGTCGGCGCTTGGGGCATCGGCTGGATGATAGCGGCGGCGCTGCTTGCCCAGACCGGGATCATCGCGCTCGACTGGCTGGGGGCGCCGCCCGAAGCGGTCGAGGCCTATGCGACCGCCGCCACGATCGTCGGGCTCATGCTGGTCCTGTCCACGTCCACGAACCGCGGCTACGCCCGCGAGATCGCGCTTTGTCTCGACCGGGGCAGCCGGTCGGGAATGGAGGCGCTGGCGCGGCGGCGGCGGCGCTGGCTGCTGCCCTGCCTCGTTGCTGTGCTGGCCGCAATCTGCGCCTTTTCCCGCCCCATCCTGACGGTGTTCCGGCCCGAGTTCGTCGAGGACGGGCTTTGGCCGCTGCGCATTTTCGCGGCTGCCGCGGCTTTCACCATGTATTTCGGCTTTGCGCCGACGGTGCTGAAATACAGCCGCCGGAACGTGCCGCTCTTCGCGACACTTGCCGTGACGGCTGCGATCCAGATCGTGCTGCTGGTGCTTCTCGTGCCACCACTTGGGGCCACGGACGCGGCCCTCGGCTACGGGCTGTCGGCCGTTCTGATGTACGGGGTGCTGGCGATACGCACCCGCGCCGAGATCCGGGCGCTGCGCCCGGTCGCCGCCGGGACCTGAGCGCCTGCTGGCTCTCCACGATCTTTGTGTGACGCCGCTCATGGCCCGAAAGCGTCTGCCCGTTGCGGGCTGCGGCACCATCATGTCCCTGCACAAGACGCCCGAGAGCGATGATCCGGCGGCAATCGGGGCGCAACGCTGGGGCGCGGCACCGCCGGTGATTCCGTCGAAAGCCGATACTTGCAAGCGCTCAGGATCATGGCACGCGACCTTGCGTCCGGCAACGGATCGGCGGGGATCCCGAACGCCGCATCGCGTCATTGCGCGACGCTTGCGTGGAACCTGATCCCTCGGCGCGACGCGCGGTCCGCCCACGTCGGCCGCTCAGACGGGCCGAGGTGAGGCGGACGGATAGCCCGGAAGGGATCACGCCGCTGTCGCAGCCGCGCCCGCTGCATTTTCGGTTCGAGGATTTTTCTGATCGGCTGGCGCACGCGCTGGTGCCACGCGCCGAACCACGACCGCCATGCCCGTGGTTTCGGGAACGGACCCGCCCGATGGCCAGCCAGCGGCGTGCAACGGGCGAGCCAGCCGGCTGTTAAAGACCCGTCAGCCGCGAACGGCCAACACGATTCTTTTCGGGGAAATTCCAATTGGTCGGAGTGAGAGGATTCGAACCTCCGGCCCCTGCCTCCCGAAGACAGTGCTCTACCAGGCTGAGCTACACTCCGACCGTGCGAGCGGACTAATCGCGTTGCCGCCGATTTGCAAGCGGTCAAATCAGGGGTCCCTGGCCATACCGGGCGATGTGTTGTTGCCGTCTTCGATGAATGTGCTCACGCCCGGGAAGGTGCCGGAATCGTGGCGTGTGCCGGTGTTCAGAACGGGTTGGTTGTCGGCGCGGCGCGCGCCGCTTTCGCGCATGAGGATATAGAGCCCGCTTGCGATCACCACGGCGGCGCCAACCAGCGTCGCGGCGTCAGGCGTCTCGGCGAAGACCAGCCACCCGAAAATCGTCGCCCAGACGATCTGCGAATACTGCATCGGCGCAACCACGGCAGCCTCGGCCGTGCGGTAGGCGAAGATGATCAGGCTGGTGGCCGCGATCGACAGGATGGCGATGGCGACCACCGCGCCAAGGTCCGGCATCGGCATGGGCCGGTACACGAATGGCAGCGCCGCGCCCATCACCGCGAGATTGCCCAGCAGCGGGAACAGCAAGAGAACCGAACTACGCTCCTCCTGCCCGATCTTGCGCACGATGATCGACGCGGTCGCGGATCCCGCCGCGGCACACAGACCCGCGACATGGCCCAGTTGCAGCGTCGTCGCACCGGGGCGCAGGACGATCAGCACGCCGCAGAGGCCCACGACCACGGCGGCCCAGCGGTGCGGGCCGACACGCTCCCCGAGAACAGGGATCGACAGGATCGTGATCAGCAGCGGCGTGGCGAACAGAAGTGCATAGGTCTGGGCCAGCGGCAGCAGGGAAAATGCCGTGAACGCGGAAAACCCCGTCACGATCACGGCGATGGTGCGGATCAGGCTCCACCACGGGTGGCGTGGACGAAAATGGCCCTCGGTCTTGCTGCGCACCAGCAGCAGTGTCAGCAGCGGAAAGCTGAACAGGACGCTGAAGAAGACGATCTGGACCGGCGAATAGTTCCCGCCGAGCGACTTGACGATGACATCATGGGCCGAGAACAGCGCGAAGGCGCCCAGGGCAAGCAGGGCGCCGCGGGCGCTCGTGGACAACTGGGCGAAGGTCATGGGCGGATCCCCGCAGCATTTTCGCCCTGTTACCGCTCACACGTCCTTCAAGCAAGACGCGAGAATGCGGCGGCGGGGAATTGCCGCCGCATCCCGTGAACCGGAGGCGTTTCAGAGACTCGCGTCAAGCGCCGCGAGAACGGCATCGCCCATGCCGGTCGTTGTGACGGGCGTGCCACCGTCCGGGCCCATCAGGTCCGCGGTACGCACGCCGTCGGCCAGTACCTGTGCCACGGCGGCTTCCAGCCGGTCGGCCTCGCTCCCGGCATCGAAGGAATAGCGCAGTGCCATGGCGAAGCTGAGGATGCAGGCGATCGGGTTGGCCTTGCCCTGGCCCGCGATATCGGGGGCGGAGCCATGGACGGGTTCGTAAAGCGCCTTGGGCCGCCCGTTGTCCATCGGCGCGCCAAGGCTGGCCGATGGCAGCATCCCGAGGCTGCCTGTCAGCATGGCGGCGGCATCGGACAGCAGATCGCCGAACAGGTTGTCGGTGACGATCACGTCGAACTGCTTCGGCCAGCGGCAAAGCTGCATGGCGCCGGCATCGGCATACATGTGGCTGAGCTCGACGTCCGGGTAATCGGCGGCGCCGATCTTCGTGACGACCTCCCGCCACAGCACGCCGGACTCCATGACATTGGCCTTTTCCATCGAGCACAGCTTGCCGCCGCGCTTGCGGGCAAGCTCGAACGCGGCCCGCGCGACACGGTCGATTTCCGATTCGGTGTAGCGCTGGGTGTTGATGCCGACGCGTTCGTTGCCTTCGGTGACGATGCCGCGGGGTTCGCCGAAATAGATGCCGCTGGTCAGTTCGCGGACGATCATGATGTCGAGCCCGGCGACGACCTCGCGCTTGAGCGAGGAGAAGTCGGCAAGCGCGTCGAAGCATTGCGCGGGCCGCAGGTTGGCGAACAGGTCCATTTCCTTGCGCAGGCGCAGAAGCCCGCGTTCGGGCTTCACGCTGAAATCGAGCGCATCGTATTTCGGCCCGCCCACGGCGCCGAGCAGCACGGCATCCGCGGCCTGTGCCTTGGCCATGGTGTCGTCATGCAGCGGCGTTCCATGGGCGTCATAGGCGCAACCGCCCACGAGATCCTCCGTCACGTCGAACGCCATCCCGCGCTTGTCGCCGAACCAGTCGATGATCCGGCGCACCTCGGCCATGACCTCGGGGCCGATGCCGTCGCCGGCCAGGATCAGAAGGGATGGATTGGACATCGCGGGGGTTCCTTCGTGCATGGGGCCGGTCCACCGCGCCGCGGGCCGCAGAACGCACGCCAACCGGATCACGCAGGTGCCTAGCCGCTCCCCTGCGGGGGGTCAAGAATGCGCCTTGCGGGTGGGGGCAGGACGATATCGACCCAGACCAGTCCATGCCGGGAGCCTGTCCCGGTGTCCGGTTCCGACGGTGTCTCGGTGTCGGGACCGGGTGCCGACCACACGATGCCTGCCCCCTGCACGTCGAGCACGGCGGATGGCAAAAGGTAATCCACGCGCATCATGGGCGGCGCATCGGGTACGTCCCAGGCCACGGTGGCTTCGGGCACGCCGCCTGCGGCGCCAAGCTGGCTGACCGGGCGCGGATCCAGAAGTGCCGGATGGCGCAGCAGACCGGTGATCGCCGCATCGAGCCCGTCGCCGCGCTTGGGATCGTTGTTGGCATTGCCCAGCACCACGAAGGGTGCGGCGGGCGGCGCAGGGCCAAGCCCGCCATCGAGATAGACCTGCCAGAAACGGATTTCATCGCGGTTGCGCAGGCCGTTGCGATCTTCCGGTCCGTCAAATACCGGCGGCGTGGCATGCCAAGCCAGCAGATGCAGCCGACCACCATCGGGCAGAATCACCGGCACGTTCCAATGCCCGATGCTGGACAGGCGCTGCGCCGACTGGGCTGCAGCGGAGGGAAAGGGCGTGCCATCGGGGTATGTCGGGAGAACCGCACCGGGCAGGTCGCGCCAGAGGAAATCGGAGAAATCACGCATCGCCGCGGTGTCGATGGGCAGTTTCGACAGGATCGCCATGCCGTTCTGACCGGCAAACAGCCCGTAGCCCTGCGCGTCGCCGGGGCCGCGCAACCTTCCGTCCCCGTCGAGATCAAAGTCGGTCATCCGGCCTGCGTTCGGATGAAGCGCGAAATGATGTTTATAATCAACACCATGTGAGGACAGTAGATCCGCGAAAGCACCAAGCGCGAGCCCGTCGGCATCGTAGTCGAAGCGCAGGAGCAGTATCACGTCCGGGTCGGCATGGGCGATGACGCGCGCGACCGCATCGGCCTCCGGATCGCCCCGCTTCAGGTCCCGCAGCAGCAGGCCCGGCCCGGTGCGGTCCATTTCGACGGTATAGACCGCGAGCCGCAGCACGCCGTCATCGGCGCGCAGCGGTGACGCGAGCAACAGAAGGCAAAGGACGAGCCGGGCGATCATACGCCGAGCTTCGCCCCCGTTGCGTTAAGGACCGGTTATCAGACCCAGGGGCGTGCGGCGGCGGCCTGCACCTCGAACGCGTCGATGGCCGCGGCCTTTTCCAGTGTCAGGCCGATATCGTCCAAGCCGTTGAGAAGGCAGTGTTTCCGGAACGGATCGACGTCGAAGGCGATGGTGCCGCCATCGGGACCGCTGATCGTCTGGTTTTCCAGATCCACGGTGACGGTCGCGTTGGCGCCGCGGGCGGCATCGTCCATCAGCCTGTCCACGTCTTCTTGTGGCAGGACGATGGGCAAGATACCGTTTTTAAAGCAGTTATTGTAGAAGATGTCCGCGAAGCTCGGCGCGATCACGACGCGGATGCCGAAATCCAGGAGCGCCCAGGGCGCGTGTTCGCGCGACGAGCCACAGCCGAAATTGTCGCCCGCGACAAGGATCTGAGCGTTGCGATAGGCGGGCTTGTTCAGCACGAAGTCGCTGATTTCATTGCCATCCTGATCATAGCGCATCTCGTCGAAGAGATTGACGCCCAGACCCGAACGCTTGATCGTCTTCAGGAACTGCTTGGGGATGATCATGTCGGTATCGACGTTCATCATCGGCAGCGGCGCCGCGATCCCCGTGAGTTTATCGAACTTTTCCATCGTATGATTCCCGTATGACTTTCATATGACTCGCATATGACTCGTGTCGGACCGGATCAGCGCGCGCCGTCCGACCCCTGCGATTTCACGAAAAGCGCCAGCACGATCAGCCCGGCGCCGTTGAACAGCAATTCCACCCCCAGAAGGATGCCCATGAGCGCCAGAGACACGGCCGCGAAATTGGCGAGGATATAGGCCGCCAGCAACACGGTCAGCGCGCCTGACAGCAGCATGGGCCAGAAGAAACGCGTGTCGCGCATGGCCCATGCCAGCACCAGCCGCACGACACCCCCGGCGACCAGAAGCACGGTCACGAGAATGGCGAGCGACACGGTGCCGCCCAGCGGATTGACCATGAACGACAGGCCCAAGAGCAGCGTCACCGCGCCGAGGACGAGCGACCAGACCTTGCGCGCGCCGTCTTCGCCCATCGCCAGCCAGATCTGCACGCCGCCCGCCACCATAAGCAGCAGCCCGGTGACGAGCGTGACGGCGATGGACGCCGCGACAGCGTTGCCGAGCGCGAAGATCCCGAACACCACCGAGGCGATGCCGAGGATGAGCCACTTGGTCCAGAGTGCCATGGGAGAGTCCTTTCGGGGGCTGGCAGGTCAGGCCGGTTCGGGTTCGCGCGAGAATTCGCGCACGTCCGTCAGCCGCCCCGTGATCGCCGCGGCGGCGGCCATGGCGGGGCTCATGAGGTGGGTGCGCCCGCCGCGGCCTTGACGGCCTTCGAAGTTGCGGTTGGACGTGGCCGCGCAGCGTTCGCCGGGGGCGAGCTGGTCGGGGTTCATGGCAAGGCACATAGAACAGCCCGCGAGCCGCCATTCGAAGCCCGCGTCGCGAAAGATGTCGGCCAGCCCTTCCTCCTCGGCCTGTGCGCGCACGAGGCCGGAACCGGGCACGACCATGCCGCGCAGCCCCGGCTTGATCTTGTGGCCTTTCAGGATCGCGGCGGCGGCGCGCAGATCCTCGATCCGCCCGTTGGTGCAGGAGCCGATGAAGACCGTGTCGATCTCGATCTCGGACAGCGGCGTGCCGGGCTTGAGGCCCATGTAGTCGAGCGACCGGCGCGCGGCGTCGACCTTGCCGCCGGTGAAATCGGACGGATCCGGCACGCGGCCCGTGATCGGCAGGACGTCCTCGGGGGAGGTGCCCCAGGTCACCACCGGCGCGATGTCTTCCCCGCGCAGGGTCACCACCTTGTCCCAATGGGCATCCGGGTCGCTGTAGAGCGTGGACCACCATTCCATCGCCTTGTCCCAGTCTTCGCCTTTCGGCGCGTGGGGGCGGCCCTTCACGTAGGCGAAGGTCTTTTCGTCGGGTGCGATCAGGCCAGCCCGCGCACCGCCCTCGATCGCCATGTTGCACACGGTCATGCGGCCTTCGATGGACAGGTCGCGGATCGCCTCGCCGCAATATTCGATGACATAGCCGGTGCCGCCCGCCGTGCCGGTGTGGCCGATGACCGACAGGGTGATGTCCTTGGCGGTGACGCCCGGCATCAGCTTGCCGGTGATCTCCACCTTCATGTTCTTCGATTTCTTCTGGATCAGGGTCTGGGTGGCGAGGACGTGTTCCACTTCGGACGTGCCGATGCCATGGGCGAGCGCGCCGAACGCGCCATGGGTCGCGGTGTGGCTGTCACCGCACACGATGGTCATGCCCGGCAGGGTCCAGCCCTGTTCCGGCCCGATGATGTGCACGATCCCCTGCCGCACGTCCGATACGGGATAGTAATGGACGCCGAATTCCTTGGCGTTGGTATCGAGCGCCTCGACCTGGATTCGGCTTTCCTCGTTCTTGATGCCGCCGAGCCGATCCTCGGTCGTGGGGACGTTGTGGTCGGGCACCGCGATGGTCTTTTCCGGCGCGCGGACCGTGCGGCCCGCCATGCGCAGCCCTTCGAAGGCCTGCGGGCTGGTGACTTCGTGCACGAGATGGCGGTCGATATAGAGCAGGCTGGTGCCGTCCTCGGCCTCGTGGGCGAGATGGGCATCCCAGATCTTGTCGTAAAGCGTCTTCGGGGCGGTCATGATGTTCCTCTCCCGGTGTGATGTCAGGATGGGTGGCGCGGAGGGGGCGCTGCGCGCATGGCGGCAGCGCGCCGCGTCATGGCCGCGCCGTCGCCGTCCGGGTCTGGCCGTGGAACCGCCATGGCAGGCGGGCCCGGTCGCCGATATCGAATACCATCGTCATGGATCGCACTTATCCCCTGTGCTGCGCGCGATCAAGCGCCGTGCCGTCGCGGTCAGGGTCCCGGCGGCATCGCGCGCGAGTGATCCGACCGGCGTCGCACCGCGTAGTCTTTGAAAACGGGAACGGGACAGCGCGATGACTTTGACGACCCATCTGACCCATCTGGGGCTTGCGGCGCTTCTGGCCGTGGCCGGGATCGCCGCCGCATCGGAGGCGCAAATGTACAAGGGATATGAAACACCCCCCTATTCGGTGATCCGCAGCGATGGCGCGGTGGAATTGCGCCGCTATGATCCGCACGTGGTGGCCGAGGTCCGCGTGCGCGGCGACCGGCAGGCCGCGGCGGGGCGAGGCTTTCGCGTGCTGGCGGGCTACATCTTCGGCAAGAACGACGGCGGCGAGAAGGTGGCGATGACGGCACCCGTCACGCAGCTTCCAGCCGACCCGCAGGCCGAGACGTGGGACGTGCAGTTCATGATGCCGGCATCGTTCGACATGGACAGCCTGCCCGCGCCCGAGAACGATGCGATCCGGTTCACGCGCACCGAGGCGGAAACGCAGGCGGTAATCCGGTTCTCCGGCTTCTGGACGGACGCGAAACTGGCCGCGCAGACGGAGGCCCTGCGGTCCTGGGCCGCGGCCGAGGGCGTCGTGCTGGAGGGTGCGCCGCGGTTCTATTTCTACGACGATCCGTTCACGCTGCCGTTCAACCGCCGCAACGAAGTGGCCTTTGTGGTGGCCGAGGAAAGCGCGGCAATGCGGGCCGATGCCCGTCACGCGGCTGTGGATTGAGAAACCAGCGCGGCAATGGTATCCTGACTCCATTGCGCCGGGTCCGGCGCCCATCAGAACGGAGGACATGGTCCTGTCTCATACAGCCCAGGCGGTCTCGGTCGGGGCCGCACACGCGGGGGCCGCGCACGGCCTTTCCGACATGGCGCACAGCGACGACACGCTCGCGCGCATCCTTTCTTCCCTCGAAGACGACAAGGCCGAAGACGTTGTCTCGATCGACCTGCGGGGTCGGACCGAGATGGCGGATTTCATGGTGATCGCGTCGGGACGGTCGTCCCGGCAGGTGGCTGCCATGGCCGACAAGCTGCTGGAGCGGCTCAAGCACGATCTGGGCGTGGCCTGCAAGGTCGAGGGCAAGGATCAGGGCGACTGGGTGCTGATCGACGCGGGCGATGCCATCGTGCATTTGTTCCGCCCCGAGGTGCGCGAGTTCTACCAGCTTGAAAAGATGTGGCAGTTGCCCGGCGCATCGGCGCGCTGAGACCGCCGCATGAAGCTGACACTGTGCGCCGTGGGCCGGTTGCGCACCGGCCCCGAACGGGCGCTTTTCGACGATTACCGGATGCGATTCGACCGGACGGGCCGCGGGCTCGGGCTCGGGCCGCTTGCCTTGGCCGAGGTGGAGGCGA
This sequence comes from Meridianimarinicoccus zhengii, assembly GCF_003254465.1. Classification (GTDB taxonomy): domain Bacteria; phylum Pseudomonadota; class Alphaproteobacteria; order Rhodobacterales; family Rhodobacteraceae; genus Meridianimarinicoccus; species Meridianimarinicoccus zhengii. Next base: position 1,415 of record NZ_QDFI01000094.1, on the reverse strand, counting down.
AGAAGGGCGGGGGCCCGGCGGAGGAGGCGGCGATGCTGGACCGGGCGGCGCCCGAGGGTGCGGTGCGGCTGGCGCTGGACGAACGGGGGCGGATGATGAGCTCGCCCGATTTCGCCGCGGAGCTGGCCGAATGGCGCGATGCCGGGCGGTCGGAGCTTGCCATCTTCATCGGCGGCGCGGACGGGTTCGACCCCGCGTTCCGCCATGGCTGCGACCGGTGGATGTCCTTCGGGCCGATGGTCTGGCCGCACATGCTGGTGCGGGTGATGCTGGCCGAGCAACTGTACCGCGCGGCGTCGATCCTGGCGGGCGGGCCCTATCACCGGGGCTGAGGCGTTGCGTTCGGGGCGGTTTCCGTCGTGCGGGCCGTGCCGCGGGCAGGTCCGCCGGGCGGCAGGGATCGCGCGGGCGCGCAGGGATGCGCGCCACATGCGCTTGAGGTCGCCGCGCGGCTGGCGCAGGGTGCCCGCATGACGACACGACCGCATCTCTTTTCCTTCGGCCACGGCTATTCGGCGCAGGCACTCGCCCGAATTCTGCTGGCGCGCGGCTGGGCCGTGACCGGCTCCACGCGGGACCCCGCCAAGGCGGCAGCGATGGACGCGGCGGGGGTGTCGGCGCTTCTGCCCGGCGACGACCCCGCGCCGGCGCTGCGCCGGGCGACGCATCTGCTGGTGTCCGCCGCCCCGACGGACGATGGCGACCCGGCCATCGCGGCCCTGGGTGACGGCTTGCGCGGCGTGGCGGGCAGTCTGGCGTGGGCGGGATACCTGTCGACCACCGGCGTCTACGGTGACCATGGCGGCGGCTGGGTGGACGAGACGACGCCGCTGACACCCGCGACGCGGCGCGGCCGCCTGCGGGTGATGGCCGAAGACCAGTGGCGGCAACTGGCCGCCGAAACCGGGCTGCCGCTGCACATATTCCGGCTGGCGGGGATCTATGGCCCCGGGCGCGGTCCCTTCGCCAAGGTGCGGGCCGGCACGGCGCGGCAGATCGTCAAGCCCGGGCAGGTGTTCAGCCGCATCCATGTGGACGACATCGCGCAGGTGCTGGCGGCGTCCATCGACCGGCCAGATCCGGGGGCGGTCTACAATGTCTGCGACAATGACCCCGCGCCGCCGCAGGACGTGCTGGCCCATGCCGCCTATCTGCTGGGCCTGCCGGAACCGCCGCGCGAGGATTTCGAGACGGCCGAGATGACCCCGATGGCGCGCAGCTTCTACGCGGAAAGCAAGCGGGTCGACAACGCGAAGATGCTGCGCGACCTTGGCGTGACGCTGCACTATCCCGATTACCGCAGCGGGCTGGCTGCCCTGCTGGCCGCGGAAGACGCGGCGGCCACGGCGCGCAGCGCGGAATAGCCCCGCCCGGTCGCGGGCGGGGCCGTCCGGTTCCGGGTCAGCCGCGGCGGC
>NZ_QDFI01000093.1 GCF_003254465.1 Meridianimarinicoccus zhengii | reverse complement strand
CTGGCGGGGCTGGCGCTGAACGCGGGCACCGCCGGGGACGGCCCCGCGCCCGCGTTCGATGGCGTGAGCCGCGGCGCGGGGCTTGTGGCGCTGGGTTTGTTCGCCGCGCTCTTCGTGCTGCTGCCGCTGGCGGCATCGACCGGGGCGGCGCCGGCCATGGTGGCGGGCTTCTACCAGTCCGGGGCGCTCGTGTTCGGCGGCGGGCATGTCGTGTTGCCACTGCTCGATGCGGCGGTGGTGCAGACCGGACAGGTGAGCGCGGATGCGTTCCTTGCAGGCTACGGCGCGGCGCAGGCGCTGCCGGGGCCGCTCTTTACCTTCGCCGCCTATCTGGGTGTGCTGGCACCACCCGCCGGCGTCGGTGGTGCGGTACTGGCGCTGGCGGCGCTGTTCCTGCCGGGGTTCCTGCTTCTGGTAGCCGCCCTGCCCTTCTGGGATGCGTTGCGCCGCCGGGCGCGGGCGCAATCGGCCATGCAGGGAGCCAATGCCGCGGTGGTCGGCATCCTTGCCGCCGCGTTGTACGATCCGGTCTTCACCAGCGCCGTGGGCGGGATGGGCGACTTCGCGCTCGCCGCGGTCTGCGCCGTGGCGCTGGTGGCGTGGAAGGCCCCGGCGCTGGCGGTCGTCGTGCTGGGGGCCGCGGGCGGGATGCTGTTGGCGCTCGCGGCATGACCACATGGTGGCACGAGGAACGGCTGCGCGCGGTGACCGACACGCTCCGCGAAGGGACGGCGGCGCGGGTTCTCGACCTTGGATGCGGCGACGGCGACCTGTTCGTGCGGCTGGCCGCGGACCCCGCCATCGCGGAGCTGGTGGGCATCGACATCTGCGAGAAGTCATTGGAAACATTGCAATCCCGGCTGGAGATCACGACCGGGGCCGTCGATGTGCGGCTGGGATCGATGACCGAGCCCGACCCTGACCTTGCCGGGTTCGACTGCGCGCTGCTGGTCGAGACGATCGAGCATGTCGATCCCGACCGGCTGTCGCGGCTGGAGCGTGCGCTGTTCGTCACGCTGCGGCCCGGGCGGGTGGTCATCACCACGCCGAACGCCGAATTCAACGCGCTTCTGGGCGTGCCGCGGGGGCGATTTCGCCATCCGGATCACAGGTTTGAATGGGACCGTGCGCGGTTCCGGCGCTGGGGGCGGCGCGCGGCGCGGGCGGCGGGATACGGCGTGACCTTCCGCGATATCGCCGGGCGGCATCCCGTGCTGGGCGGTGCGAGCCAGATGGCCGTTTTCCGGCGTGACGGGGCGCAAGCGGGCGTATGAAAAGCGTATGACTTTCGTATGACTCCTGTAGGAGTCCTGTCGGAGTCGCCACACCACCCCGCAAGGCACCCATCCATCTGACCGGAGACATCCATGAACACCGCCCGCGACCTGACCCGAGGGCCCCTGCCCGGCCATTTCCGCGCGCTGGCGGTGCCCGCGGCGATCGGGATGGTGTTCTCGACGCTCTATAACGTCGTGGACCTGTGGTATGCGGGGTATCTGGGCACGGACGCGCAGGCGGGGCTGGCGATCACGTTCCAGCCTTTCATGATCCTTGTCGCCTTCGGGGTCGGCATGGGCAGCGGGATGTCGGCGCTGGTGGGCAATGCGCTGGGGTCGCGGGATCGTGCCCGCGCCCGGCGGACGGCGCGGCAGGGATTGTTGTACGGCGCGGCCCTGTCGGTGGCGCTTGGGATCGGCGGCATCTGGGGATCGCCCGCGCTGGTGGCGCTGGTGTCGGAACCCGGCGCATATCGCGACGCGGCCGATGCCTATATGGCGGTGATCCTGCTGGGCACGGCGTCGTTTCTGCTGGCCTTCGGGGGCAACGGCATCCTGACCGCGCAGGGCGATACCGACACGATGAAGCGCGCGCAGATCGCGGCCTTCTTCGCCAACCTTGCGCTGAACCCGCTGTTCATCTTCGGCGTGCCGGGGGTCGTGGGGGGCATCGGCTTTGCCGGGATCGCCCTGTCCACGCTGGTCAGCCAGACGGGCGTGATGGGGTATGTCCTGTGGCGCGTGATGCGGTCCGAGGTCATGGCGGGCGGCAGCGCGGCGGAATGGCGTCCCGACCCGGCCCGCTGGCGCGAGATCGCGGCACAGGCCCTGCCCGCGACCTTCGCCATGGCGATCATGCTGATCACCGGTTTCGTGGTGCAGATGTTCCTGAAGGGCTTCGGCCCCGCGGCGTTGGCGGCTTATGGCGTGGGCCTGCGGATCGAACAGCTGATCCTGCTGCCGGGATTCGGGCTGACCGGGGCGCTGCTGCCCATCGCGGCGCAGAATTTCGGTGCGGGGGATTTCGACCGGGTGCGCGACGCTTTCGCGTTCTGCGTGAGGGCCGGCGTGGGGTTGATGCTGGCCGGATCGGTCGTGCTGTGGTTCGCCGCACGGCCCATGGTGGGGCTGTTCAGCGACGATCCGGACGTGATCCGGATGGGCGGCGATTACCTGCACGTGGACGGGTTCATCCTGCCCGTCTACCTTGTCCTTTTCGCCACGAATGCGCTGTTGCAGGCGCTCAAGCGGCCCATGGCGACGGTGTGGATCGGGGTCTACCGGCAGGGCATCGCGGTGGCGGCGTTCGGTTGGTTCTACGTGGTCGTTCTGGACCTGGGCACATGGGGGGTGTGGTTTGGCATCGCCACGGCGGTGGTCACCGGGCTGATGCTTGCGCTTTGGGTGGCCGGGCGCGTGGCGCAGGACCTGATGGGCGGGCTGTGGCGCGCGGGCGCCGCCGCGCGGGCCGCCGAATGAACGGTCAGACGCCCTTGGCGACCAGCCAGTCTTCCATGTGCGGGGCGTAATCGGACAGCTCCGCGGCAACCGCGGGCTGGGCTTCGAGCGCCGCGCGCCACGGGGCGAGTGCGGCGGGCCAGCGGATCGGCAGATCGAGCCGCGCGGCAAACGCATCGATCCATGCGAAGGTCACCGGGTAGCCGCAATCGCCCAGACCCAGCGGCAGGTCCGGGCGCGGCGCGGCATCCAGCATCCGCGCCAGTTGCGCCAACCGCTGCGAGACGAGATCGGCCTGCCGGTCGAACAGCGCGCGGTCGTGCCGGTCGGGTGCCACATGGCCGAAGAGCGCGCGCAACTGCGGTTCCAGCCGCGTGTCGTGGAACCGGGCGCGCTCCCGCACCCGTGCGCGGGCCTGCGCCCCCTGCCCCAGCATGGGCGGATCGGGAAAGACCTCGTCCAGATATTCCGCGATGGCCTCGGAATCTGTCAGCACGAACCCGTCATGGTCGAGCGCGGGCAGGTTGCCCGACGGCACGATGGCCTTGTAGTCCGCCGCGCCGACACCGCCGGGCGGCGGCAGTTCGCGCCAAGTCAGCCCCTTGTGGCGCAAGAGGATGCGCGTCTTGGCGCAATAGAGGCTTTCGGGAATGGTATAGAGCGTCAGCATGGGCACGCCCGGACGCCCCGGACGGGGCGCCCGCTCCTGAGTTTTCGACGGTTTGCGCGGCGCGCGCTCAGTTGCGCAGGTTCCACTTGGCGGCCAGTTCGTCGAAGAACCCCGCCTCGCGCTTCAGGTCGATCCAGGTGTTGACGTAGTTTATCCAGACCTGGTCGTCCTGGGGCAGCAGCATCGCCACGGGGGTGCGCGCGCGCGCCTCGGCCACGGGGACGATCATCAGCTGGCCGTATTTCTCGACAAGCTGGTTGGCTTCCACGTTCGAGGTGATGTGCGCATCGGCGCGGCCTGCCAGCACTTCCTGGAAGTCGCGGGCCGGGGCTTCGACGATGCGATGTTCCGCATCGGGGAAGAACGCCTTGACCTGCTGTTCCTGCGTGGTGCCGAGCGTGGCCGCGACCACGACGCCGGGCTGGTTCAGGTCGTCCCAGTCGGTGAAGCGGCCTTCGTCCTCGCGATTGATCAGCGGCACGGTGGCCAGCGAGAAATAGCTTTGCGAATAGCCCGCCACCTTGGCCCGTGCGGGCGAGACCGATGCCGAGCCGGTCATGTGGTACTTGCCCGCGGTGACGCCGCTGACCAGCGTCTTCCAGTCGGTGGGCACGAATTCGACCGCTACACCCAGATCGGCGGCAAGCTGGGTCATCACGTCGATGTCGTAGCCTTCATAGCCGTTGGTGGCCGGGTTGCGCATGGTCATCGGGTTCCAGTCGCCCGTGGTGCCGACCTTGAGCACGCCCCCGTTCAGGATCTCAGTCAACGCCGATTGCGCCTGGGCTGCCGGTGCGGCGACGAGCAGGCCGAGTGCGGCGATACACGCCTTGAGCATTTTCACAGTGGATTCTCCCCGTTGTGGACCATGTATGGTGGGTGCCCCGGTCGTGCCGTCAATGGGCTGCGGGGTCAATTGAATTGCAGGTGAGCGCGCAGCGCCTTACCGGGATGCGGGACGATGCAACGAGCGGGGACGGCATGGCGATGGACGGCGGACAGAGCGGCGGGCAGGAGATCATCCGCTTCGATGGGGTGTCCAAGTTCTTCGGCGATTTCCGGGCGCTGAACGGCGTGGATTTCACCGCGCGCGCAGGCGAGCGGATCGTGGTGTGTGGCCCGTCCGGGTCGGGCAAGTCCACGCTGATCCGCTGCATCAACGGGTTGGAGACCCATGACGCAGGCAAGATCACCGTGGACGGCACCGCGCTGGACGGCGGGCGGCGCGCGCTGAGCAAGGTCCGGCGCGAGGTCGGGATGGTGTTCCAGCAGTTCAACCTGTTCCCGCACCTGACGGTGATGGAGAACCTGATGCTGGGGCCCGTGCGCGGGCGCGGGCTGCCGGAAGCGGAGGCCCGCGCGCTGGCGATGCGGTATCTGGCGCGGGTGCGCATCCCCGAACAGGCGGACAAGTATCCGCGGCACCTGTCGGGCGGCCAGCAGCAGCGCGTGGCCATCGCGCGCAGCCTGTGCATGGAGCCGCGGATCATGCTGTTCGACGAGCCGACATCCGCGCTGGACCCGGAGATGATTTCCGAGGTGCTCGACGTGATGGTGGAACTGGCGCAGACGGGCATGACCATGGTGGTCGTGACCCACGAGATGGGATTCGCGCGCAAGGTCGCGGACCGGATGGTGTTCATGGACCATGGCGAGATCGTGGAGACCGGCCCGCCCGAGCAGGTCTTCGCCAACCCGCAAAGCCGCCGCTGCCGCGATTTCCTTGCGAAGATCCTGAACCACTAGGGACGCCCCATGACACGAATTGCACTGCTTGCCGTCATCCTGCTGCTGGGCGGCTGTTCCGCCGACTGGGGCTGGTATGTCGTCAACCCGCAGACCCCGGCGGGGCAGACCAACCTGATCTTCCTGCTGGGCGGGCTGAAATACACGATCCTGATGTCGGTGACGGCCATCGCGATTTCCGTGGTGCTGGGGCTGGTGGTGGCGCTGCCGGGCCTGTCGTCGCGGCGCGGGCTGCGCATGGCGAGCCGGGGCTACGTCGAACTGGTGCGCGCGGTGCCGGTCCTGGTGCTGATCCTGTGGGTCTATTACGGCCTGCCGCAGGTGTCGGGGCTGACCATCGGCGTGTTCTGGGCGGGGGTCATCGCGCTGGCGCTGTCCGACAGCGCCTTCGAGGCGGAGATCTTCCGCGCGGGCATCCAGTCCATCGCCAAGGGCCAGTACGAGGCGGCCTATTCCGTATCGCTCAGCCACACGGACACGATGCGGTTCGTGATCCTGCCGCAGGCGCTGCGGCGCATCCTGCCCGCGCTTGGCAACCAGCTGGTCTACATGCTGAAGATGTCGTCGCTCGTGTCGGTGATCGGGATGCAGGACCTGACGCGGCGCGCGAACGAGCTTGTGGTCACGGAATATCGCCCGCTGGAGATCTACACGATCCTCGTGCTGGAATATCTCTTGCTGATCCTGCTGGTATCGGCCGGGGTGCGCTGGCTGGAACGGCGGATGCAGACCGACGCGCAGGGCTGAGGGGACTGCGCGCCCTGCCCCGGCATCGCCCCCGGCCGCCCTTCGCAGGTCACGGGCGCGCTGCGGGACATGCCGTCAGGGCCGGTGCGTTCCTCGCTCAGCGCGCATTATCAGGCCTTTTTGCACATCACCGGGACGCCATGATTTCCGGTGGGTCGGGCCAAGCGCCCGGCCTGTCGGCGGCACCCGGCGCGGGTTGACCGCTGTCAACTTTCGCCCAAGCCGCGCGCCCATGGCGCGCCGGCCCGGTGGCCGTGTTGACAGCGGTCAACTTTCGTCGCCGCCCCCTCCCCGCCAATCGGCATGGATGCGGTCGAAATTCTCGGCCAGCCAGTCATCGAAGCCTTCGGCCCCGGCAAGCGGCACCGTCAGCGTCAGCGTCTCGCCACGCCACACCATGCGCCCGATTTCCCGGCCAGCATCGTCGCGCAGGATGCGCGGTTCCGGTGGCTGGGCCTGCGGCCGCGCCAGCGCACGAAGCAGCGCCGCGAACCGCGCGTCGCTGTCATCGGCCTCTGCCGCGTGCACCAGCGCGACGGCGGCGGCGGTGTCTGTCCCCGTCTCGTCCAGCCGTGCGGCGAGCGCAAGCCAGCGGTTGCGCCCCACGGATGGCGCTGCGCCGATGGCCTCCACAAGGTCCAGTGGCACGGCATCGGCCACGGCGAGCATCCGGCTGATCTGCGTCTTGTCCACATGCAGCGCCGCGCAGATCGCTTTCCGGTCATAGCCTGCCGCGCGCATCTGGGCGGCGAAATTCGCCTTCTCGATGAAGGTCAGGTCGCGCCGGGCCGCGTTTTCCTGCCCCTGCGCCATCACCAGCGCCCGGTCGTCGAGATCGCGGATCATCGCCTTGACCGGCTGGCCAAGGTCGCGCAGCGCCCGCACCCGGCGGCGGCCATAGACCACCTGGTAGCGATCCGCCTCGGTCGGGTGCGGGCGCAGCAGCACCGGCACCTGCTGGCCATGGTCGCGCAGCGACGCCATGAGCGCTGCATGCTCGGCCGGGTCTTCCTCCAGCCGGTCGGGCAGCCCGCCCGCGTCGATGGCCGCGGGGTGAATATCGGCGATGGCGCGGGATTTCAGATCGGCGAGCGACTGGCTGACCGCGCCAATGGCGCCCTTGGTGTAACGTGGGCGCGCGGCCTGCGGGGCCGCCGCCGGATCGTCCCCAGCCGGGGTCCGGTCGGCGCGCGGCGCCGTGTCCGGCTGCACGGTCTGGTCGCCCATCAGGCCCGACAAAAGGTTCTTGCGTGCCATGTTCAGCGCCCCCATGCCTGCTGGATCAACCCCTCGATCTCGCCGTTCACGGCGTTCAGGCTTTCCATCGCGCGCTCATAGGTGGATCGGGTGAATTGCGATTTCTCGATCTCGTAAAGTGTCTGCTTCGTGATGCCCGCATCGCTGATGGCGGTGGATTTCAGCATCGGGTGGTTCAGCACATGATCCCCGAACATGGACCGCATGAAGCTGACCATCTGGTTCTGCGGCCCGTCGCCGGGTTCGTACCGCGTCACGAGATAGCGCATCCAGTCATAGCTCATGTCGCCGCCCGCATCCGCCACGACGCCCAGCAGGTTGGAAGTCATCAGCAGAAACTGGCACATCGACATCACGTCGAGCATCTGGGGATGCACGGTCACCAGCACCGCGGTCGCCGCCGACAGCGCCGACATGGTCAGGAACCCCAGCTGCGGCGGACAGTCGATGATGACCACGTCGTAATCCGGTTCCACCTGCGCCAGCACGTCGCCCACGCGAGTGAAGAACAACCGGTTTTCGCCGCGCGACAGGACCATGGGCGTTTCGTGTTCGAACTCCATCAGGTCGAGATTGCCGGGCACGATGTCGAGGTTCGGGAAATAGGTCCGCTGGATCACGTCCGAAAGCGGGGCAGGGGCGTCGTAGCGGATCGCGTCATAAAGCGTACCGCCGTCGATCAGGTCGAATTCCGGCTGGAACCCGTGCAGCGCGCTCAGGCTGGCCTGCGGGTCGAGGTCGATGGCCAGCACGCGGTAGCCATCAAGCGCGCATTTCTGCGCGAGATGCGCGGCGGTCGTGGTCTTCCCCGACCCGCCCTTGAAGTTGATGACGCTGACGACCTGCAGGTGATCGCCCGCGCGGCGACCGGGCAGGTAGGTGCCGGGCGTCTTGGCGCCGACTTCCAGCAGTTCGCGCAGCGCCTGGATGTCCTGCGGGGTATAGACGCGCCGCCCGCCGCTGCGGGTCTCGGGCGACGGCCCGCGCCCGTCGAGATGCAGCTTGCGCAGATAGGCATCCTTGACGCCCAGAAGCGCCGCGGCCTCGCCCGAGGTGAAGGTGCGCAGCGCCTTGCGCGCATCGGGCGGAAAAAGCTGCGCGCGGTGTGCCTGCAGCCGTTCCGACAGCCGCGCAGCGTGTTCACCCACGAGCCGGTCGATACGGTCGGCCCGGTCGCCGGGGGGGATCAGGGAAGCCTCGTTCATGGCCTGTTTCCAGTCCTGCCTGTGGCGCCGTGATGGCGCGCTGCCTCTGGTGACGCGGTTGTTACGGTGCACACCGCGCATTCTGGTTTGCTCCGTTCCTGTCTGCCTTGGGCGCACGAATCGGGCAAGGATTTTCTGGCGTGGCGGGGCAGGGCAGGGGCCCGGCGGGACCGTCGGCAAGATGCAGCCGACCGCCGGGCGGGACGGTGCGAAAACGGTTCCCGCGATGCGGCCGGATGCTGTAATCAGCAGGCAGCGGAAACAGGCACGGGATCACCATGCGAAAGGACTGGTACAGGCAGGCGATGCTGGCGGCACTCGTGGCAATGGCCGGGTGCGGCGCACCGCAGCAAGACCGCGCGGCCATGCCGCTGTTTCCCAACGAGACCCCCGAATTGCGGGCGCAGATCGAAGCCACGGCAGAGCGGCACGACGTGCCGGTGGCGCTGGTGCAGCGGGTGGTCGTGCGCGAAAGCACCCATCGCCCACAGGCGCGCAACGGGCCCTATTACGGGCTGATGCAGATCCTGCCCCAGACCGCGCGGACCATGGGCTATCGCGGTCCGCCCGAGGGACTGCTCGATGCCGAGACGAACCTGGAATACGGCGTGAAATACCTGCGCGGCGCGTACCTGGTGGCGGATGGCGACCACGACCGCGCCGTGCAGTGGTACGCGCGCGGCTACTACTACGAGGCCCGCGACCGCGGCATGCTGGAGGAAACCGGCCTGCGCTGAGCGCACCGCGGCGCCGGGGCCGCCCGGCACGGGCGGAACCCGGCGCCTCCCGCCGGATGCCGGGTCAGGCGGCGCTGTCGTCCCGCGCGGCCGCATCCCCCGGACGAGCCGGGACCAGCGCGCGCAGCAGGTCCTTCATGTCGAGCACGCCCACCGGGTCGCCGTCCCGTTCCACCCGATAGGTGGCTCCCGCATCGCCGCCCGACTGCGCGATCAGGTCTTCCAGCGTCGCATCGGGGTCGACGGCCCCCGCGAAATCCTGCGCTGACCCGTCCCACCGCCGCATCACCGACCGCACCCGCAGCACGCGCGCGCGATTGATGTCCTGCACGAAGTCCTCGATATACGGGTCGTTGGGATGCAGCAGGATATACTGCGGCTCCCCCTGCTGCACGATGGCGCCGTCCTTCAGGATCACGAGGTGATCGGCCAGCTTCAGCGCCTCGTCCAGATCGTGGGTGATGAACACGATGGTCTTGTGCAGTTCGTTCTGCAATTCCAGCAGCAGGTCCTGCATGTCCGTGCGGATCAGCGGGTCGAGCGCGCTGAACGCCTCGTCCATCAGCATGATCGGGCTGTCGGATGCCAGCGCCCGCGCGATGCCCACACGCTGCTGCATGCCGCCCGACAACTGGTGCGGATACTGCGCGTGGTTGCCGCCAAGGCCAACCCGGTCGAGCCATTTGCCACCCTCGCGGTCCGCGATCTCCTGGCTTTCGCCGCGGATGCGCCGGGACATGCCTGCGTTCTGCAAGACCGTCCGGTGGGGCAGGAGCGCGAATTTCTGGAACACCATGGACATGGTTTCCTGCCGCAGGCGGCGCAGGCGCGCCTCGTCATAACCCAGCACGTCCTCGCCGTTCACGATGACCTGCCCGGCGGTCGGGTCGATCAGCCGGTTCAGGTGCCGGATCAGCGTGGACTTGCCCGACCCCGACAGCCCCATGATGACGGTGATCTTCGCGGGGGCCATGTCGATGTCGATGTCGCGCAGGCCAAGCACATGCCCGTGATGCTCCAGCAGGTCGTCCTTGCCCAGCCCCTCCTCCTGCACCAGCGGCAGCACGGATTGCGGATCGGGGCCGAAGATCTTGTAGAGGCCCTTGATGGCGATCGCCGGTTCGTCGGGCATGTCGTTGGTCATGTCAGGCTTTCTGGCTCGCGTTGATGCGGCCGAGCGCCGCCTTGGTCACGCGGTCCAGCAGCACCGCCAGCAGCACGATCCCGAAGCCCGACACGAGGCCCACGCCCAACTCCAGGTTGCGGATGCCGCGCAGCACGAGCACGCCCAGCCCCGGCGCGGACACGAGCGACGCGATCACGACCATGGCAAGGCTCATCATGATCGTCTGGTTCACCCCGGCCATGATGTTCGGCAGCGCCAGCGGGATCTGCACGCCGTAGAGCTTCTGGCGGTCCGACATGCCGAAGGCGTCCGCAGCCTCGATCACGTCCTTGTCCACGAGCCGGATGCCGAGATCGGTGAGCCGGATCACCGGCACGATGGCGTAGAGGATGATGGCGATGCCGTAGAGCTTGGGCTCGGTCACCGAGAAAAGGAAGATCAGCGGGATCAGGTAGACGAAGGTCGGCAGGGTCTGCAGCATGTCTAGAACAGGGATCGTGGATTTCTGCACCGCGTCGCTGCGCGACATGGCGATGCCGATGGGCACCCCGAGCGCCACGCATATCAGCGTGCAGACGAAGATGATCGACAGGGTCTGCACCGCGTAAGAGTAATGATCGATGAAGGCGAGGAACAGGAACGACCCGGCCACGAAACCCACCAGCGCCCAGGACCGCGACGCGACCCACACGAGCAGCCCCAAGAGCGGGATCAACACGAACCACGGGATCGTCTGGAACAGTTCCAGCGATCCGTTCAGCGCCCAGCTGAGCGGCTGGGTCAGCGGGTCCAGCACGACCTTCAGCGGGTCCTTGATGGCGAGAAACGCGTTTTCCACCCCGTCGGTCATGTCGCGGGTGCGCCCGATGGCGGGGCAGGCGGTGTTCAGCTCGTCCAGCGACGGGAAAGGCGTCTGCCAGAACGGGACCGGCGCCGGGTCGCTTTCCGTCCCCGAGGACCGCGCGAGCAGTTCGGCCATGGTCATCGGCCCGCCGTCGCCAGCGCCGCTACACCAGTCGCGCAGGCCAAGCGCATCGAACAGCCGGTCGTAGAATGCCATCCTCGGGGTTCCGTTCCTGATGATCGGGGGCGGGTCCGCCGCCCCCCGCTGCGGGCCCATCCGGCCCGCGCCCGCGCGTCACGCGTGTCACGCGCAGCACCCGCGGGGACCGATGTCCGCGCGGGTGCCTTGGCTTACTGCAGCAGCGCCGACAGCCGTTCGCGCGCCGCGTCGTTCAGCCAGCCCGGCCAGACATCGGTATAGGTCGTCAGGAAATACACCGCCGCCTCGTCGTTGGTGGCGTTGTTTTCCTCGCGCCACGCGAGCACGTCGCTCATCTGCGCGTTGGTGAAGGCCACGTTGGACATCAGCTCCGCGATCTCGGGTTCGCGTTCGCTGAAATCGTTGGTCACGACGGTCTTGACCGGCCCCACCGGCCAGCCCGACACGCCCTCCGCGGTGCAGTCGGCATCGGCGGCGCACAGGAAGACTTCTTCGTTGTAATCGCCCATCTCGACGGCGACCATGTCGTACTTGCCCAGCAGCGCCGTGGGCGCCCAGTAATACCCGAGCCACGGTTCACGGTTTTCATAGGCCGACGCGATGGAGGTCGCGAGCGTCTCGCCCGACCCGTGCACGAAAATCTCGTAGCCCGCGTCCACCAGCCCGAAATTGCGCGTCAGGTCGGTGTTGGTGTTCTTGCAGGCCCAGCCGTCGGGGCAGTTGTGGAACCGGCCCTCCAGAAGCTCCGGGTTGGCCAGCAGCCCCTCGATCGTCGTCAGTTCCGGGTGTTCGTCCACCAGGTATTTCGGAATCCACCAGCCTTCGTTGCCGCCATCGGACAGCACGTCGGCCACGGTCGTGATCGTCCCGGCCTCTTCCATCTCGTGATAGGCGGGGGCGCCGTTGATCCACAATTCGGTCACGATGTCGGGCTTGCCGGTCTCGGACACCGACACCAGCGACGGCACGGTGGAGGACGGCACGGTCTGCACGGTGCAGCCATAGCCCTGCTCCATAAGGAACTTGGACACCGCCGTGACCACCGCGCTGGACGCCCAGTCCATCTCGGTGATCGTCACGTCGCCGCAATCGGCCTGCGCTGTGCCCGCGGCGGCCATGGCGATGGCGGCGGCGGGCAGGAATGTCTTCATCATGTCTCTGCTTCCCCTGTTGTCGATCCTTGGAACCTTAGTGCGCTCCGCGTGTGTGTGAATGGCTTGATAGCGACATGACCCTGTCGCTTCCAGACCTTAATGCAGGATGCCCGTGTGCCGCGATGGGCGGCAGTCGCCGCGACTCGGCATCGCGCGCCGATATCCTGCATACAATTGCCTTGATTTCCGCTGCCCCCGATGGAAGGCTGACCGGGCAGGTGATTTACAGGTTCCGCCGTGCTGGCGGCGATGCGGGGGGGATGGGATGACCGGGCAGGCGGGTGCGCCTTGGCATGATCCGGGAAGCCCCGTTCCTGAACGTCCTGCCGCAGATGCAACCATCCCGGCGCGATCCCGTCGCACGACCGTCCTGCACCGCCGCGAAAACCGGCGCCGAGGCGTCAATGCCCGTTTTTCGGCGGAAGGGCGGCGGGAATGCACTATCCTTTGGGTTGAACCGTGCAGATGGCTGCGCGGCAGCACATCGATCGGGAAGCCGAGCCTGCAATGACGTTTGAACAGGGCGTACCGCGACGCACCGGGCATGATGGCGTTCTCGACGCCCGCCTGATCGTGGATTGCGGCAATGCGCTTGGTGAGGGCGTGCAATGGCATCCCCGGCATCGCCGGCTGTTCTGGACCGATATCGACGGGCGGACCTTGTGGTCCTGCGACGACCGCGGCGGGCACGTGCGCCAGGTGGCGCTGGACGAACGGCTTTGCGCCTTTGCTTTCAGCGGCGACGGGCGGATGCTCGGCGCCTTTGCCGACGGGCTGGCATGGCTTGAACCGCGCAGCGGACACAGGTCGCTGTTCGAACCCTACATGCCCGGCATCGCGGGCGTGCGGATGAATGACGGCGCGGTGGACCGGCAGGGGCGTTTCGTGGTGGGCGGCTACGCCGAACGGCCCGACGCGCCCGGCACGGTGGTCTGGTCCGTGGATCGCGGGCGGGTGCGGGCGCTGTTCGACGGCGTGCGCACGGCGAATTCCACGGCCTTCGCACCGGACGGGCTGGTGATGTATTTCGCCGACACGCCCACGGGCGAGATACGGTTCTGCAGCTACAATCCCGCCACCGGCACGCCGGGCGCGTGGCAGGTCTTCGCGCGGATCGACCCCGCCGAGGGCAGGCCCGACGGGTCCTGCGTCGATGCCGAGGGCGGGCTGTGGAACGCGCGCTTCGGCGGTGGCTGCGTCGTGCGCCACCTGCCCGACGGGCGCCCCGACATGGTCGTGCGCCTGCCCGTGCTCCACGTGACCTGCTGCACCATCGGCGGCAACTCGATGCGACGGCTGTTCGTCACCACCGCGACCCGCGATGGCGACGGTGCGGGGGCAGGGGGGCTTTACGCCGTCGACCTGCCGGTGCGGGGGCTGCCCGCCGAAACCTACACGCGCTGAGCGCAGAACCGGTCACCGGCACCGGTGCCGCCGGCCTGGCCGGAGGAAGGGGGGAAAGTGCGCGGGCCGGGATCGCGCTTAACGCCCCATTCACCTTGCCGCGGTTAGGGCTGGTGGGGCCGGGGCCGTGCCCCGCCGCATCAACCCGTTCAACCGAGGTGCCCGGACCATGCCGATCATCGCTTCCAAGACACCGCCCGCAACCCGCCCGCGGCTTCTGGCCGCCCTTGCCGCGCTCGTCCTGTCGGCCGCGGCGCTGGCCCTGCCGGGCGCCGCAAGGGCCGCGACGCTCACCGTGATCGGCGACGTGAATGCCGGATCCGCCGCGAATCTCCGGCTTTACGAGAACGTGCTGGCGGGCGGGCGAACCGTCCTGTTCGCGCGCAGCTTCGGGCAGATGACCGGCGTGGTCGGCCATTACCGCACCATCGGCGCCGATCCCGTCGCCCATGACACCGAGATCACGCCCGGCGTGCTGGACGGTACGGACCTTCTGGTGATGACGGCGAACTACAACACGTTTCTCGATTTCTCGGCGGTGGAACTGGCCGCCATGCGCGACTACGGTCTGGCGGGCGGGCGCATCCTGATGGTGACGGAAGCCGCGCTCGCGCCGGTGATCGACAGCTACAACGCCGTGCTGGACGCGATCGGCGCGCGCATCCGCTTCACCGGCGCGCGCTTCGCCCAGACGGAAGTGGTCGGGACCCTGCCCGACACGGTCGTCACGGCCGGGCTGGGGTCTTTCCGGGTGTCGCCCTACAACACGCTCACCGGGGGCACCGCCGCCGTGCAGGCGTCGGGCGGCACCGCGATCGCCTTCGAGACGCTGGGCGCGCCCGTGCCGGTGCCGGTGCCCGGCGCGGGGCCCGCGATGGCGGGC
>NZ_QDFI01000092.1 GCF_003254465.1 Meridianimarinicoccus zhengii | reverse complement strand
CTGCGCGGCCGCGCGCCAGGACCGACCGCCCCGCAGCATGGACATGTCCTTCGGCGAGGAACTCGGCGCATTCGGCGGCCAGCCAGACCCGGATGCACCGGCAGGTCCCGACCCGCAGGGCCAGGCCACACCGGCCATGCCCGACGACGGGCAACCGGACGCGGGGCAGGACGACAGCCAGGACGGTGATGAACCCGGCTGGGACATCGAAGACGGCGCATGACCCCGAGGGCCAGTCACGGCACTGGCCATGCCCCGCGCCCCGCGACCGACGCACACGGGACCCCGCATCACATCGCCTCCGGCAGCAGGACTGCCGGAGGCAGTTTTTTTGTGCAGCGACGGGTCCCGTGCGGTGCTCTGCTGTTGTGTAACCTATCAAATATCGTCGTTACCTAAGGTTTGTCGTCGGACTAGGGCGGAAGTCCAGCGGCTATCCGTGATGGTCCGTCACTGTTGCGCGTTCGGTGCGGGCGTGTGGCGTGCGCGGGTCTTCTTCCACCAGGCGTGGATTGCAGACTTCTTCACGCGGCGTTCAACGGGGTATTGAAGGGCGATTTCAGCCTCGATTTCGTGGAACGTCATTCGGTCGATGCGGGCGAGAACGAAGGCGCGCAATTCCGGGTCGGTGTCGAGAACGGCGGGGCGTCCGGGCCGGTGATTGCGGCGGTGTTCGGTAATGGGCGCGGTGCTGGCCGGTAATTCGGCGATCACATGCGCCTGTGTCGTTTCCGCCAATTCGGCAATTGAACGGCGGGCCGTTTCAATATCGGAATGCGCCTGCGCAATTACCCGCTGCGCCAATTCGATTGACGCTTGCGCGGCATCCATCGTGCCGCGTGCGGCGTGGATCAGGTCTGCAAGATCGGTCTCGCGTGTCATGGCGCGTCCCTCGGATCAGGTGCGGCGGCGGCGCTCAGGTGGATGGACAAGCACCCGCGCCGCCGCCGCTTTCGTCCGGGTGGTCAATTCCGACAAGCCCACCCGGACGAAGCTCAGTCGGCCATCTTGGCCGGATCGATGCCCATGTGCCGCAGGATTTCGGCTTCGTCGCCGCTGACGTGGGCACCACGCGCGCCGCTCAGCCCCGCGCCGTGGGTGTGCATGTGGTGAAGGTGCGCGTAGGCCGGAACGGAGCACGACAGGAATTCGTCGAAGCGTTCCGGGTCCTGGGCGCACAGGGCCATCGCCCAGCCGCGCATTCCCGGCGTGATGTAGCCGCGCGTGGTGGCGTCATCGACCTTCTGGCGGGCCTTGTCTTCGCTCATGGCGGCGAAGCGTTCCTTGCCCGCTGCCAGCAGTTCCTTGACCGCTTCAATCGGCACATACTGCGCCGGGTCCGGCGTGGTCTTGTCCTGAATGGCGGTCACGATTTCGGCGCTGGTCGCTTCCGCGTGCAGGCCAAGGGCTTCGGCGATCTGTGCCAGGGCGGCACCCGGCGCGGTCGGTGTATCGGTCATCGGGCTATCCTCGCTCGACAGGGATTTCAGTTCCAGGTTCGGACGGTGCACGAGCCCCGCGCCCGCGATGCGCATGACGGTGCGGTCCTTCGCGTGGTAGAGTACCGGCGACAGGAAGCGGTATTCGCGGGCCGCGACCATCTTTCCGGCGCGCTCCGTCCATTCGACGCGGCCCCAGATACCATCCGCGCGGACCTGTAGTTCCTTGATCCACCCGGCAGCGGGCACGGCAGCCGCGCCAGGCGCGCGCGGCGTGTCCATCTCGTGTTCGTAGTCCACCGGCAGTTCGCGCCCGCCATGCAGGGACCGTTGCACGATGGAATGCGGGTCGCGCACGATGAAGGTGCGCCCGTCCCGGCCCGTCACCCGGCCCAGCGGCACGAGGTGCGCCCACTGTCCGGCACCGGACGCCGCCGGGTGCAAGTCAACGGCGTTGCACAGGACGCGTTCCAGGTATTCGACGGTCATTTCCAGAACCCCGCCATGTAGAGAAGCCAGAAGGACAGGCCGAACCCCAGAAGCGCGGTTGCAGCCGAATGCGGCGGGCGCGGTTCGCCGTGGTTCACGATCCCGACCAGGGCGGCCAGGATCATGAGCGTGAGGTAGGCCGCAGCCCAGGGCGACACGGCACGCACCCCGGCTCAGGCAAGCTGCGGCGTGACGATCACGTCCGCCGTGCCCGACCAGACGTTCGATGCGCCCGCGCCGTCGAACTGCGCCACCGCGATCTGGCGCGCGGCCTCTTCGAGCGACGGCGGCACCACGAGCGTGTCGGGCTTGAGACCCAGCACCCGGCCCTGGTCGCCGCGCAGTTCCATCATCGCGGCGCGCGCGGCCTTGTAGTTCGCGGCGTTCAGCGGCCCCTTGCACATGAAGGCCATGTGCCACAGCCCGAACCCGGCATTCACCCGCGCGCGCACGCCATAGTGATACAGGTCCGTCATGAACACGCCGGTGTCGTTGTGGTTGTTCACCATCTGGAATTCGTAGTCTTCGCGTTCCTGCCAGATCATCGGCTTGATCGGGCGAGACGTGTCGAAGAGATACCAGGGCGTATCCGTGCCCAGCGGTTCCAGGATGTTCGACACGGTGACTGCATCGCCGTTCCGGTCCACCGACGGGTGATCGGTGTCAAAGAAGTTCTGCCCGTCATAGCACAGGGTTGTTTCGCCCTCCGCCAGAAGCCCGAAAATCAGTTCATCGGGATGCACCTTCGCCTGGTGGCCCATCTCGCGGAACATCGATCCGAAGACGCCGTAGCGATCATCGGCGTAATCCTCGCGACTGATAGAGATGGTGCTTTCGAACTTGACGTTCGTGATCGTGAAGCCGTGGGCCTTGATGTCTTTCACAACCCGGTCGCCGACCCATTCGCGCAACTGGGGGAACTGGCCAAGCCATCCGTAGGCTTCTTCGCGGGTCGAACTGGGCACGGTCATCGCGATGCGCTCTCCGTGCGTTTCACCGGCGGCGAAGGCTTCGTTGAACTGCGTTTTCCAGCCCCGGAACGCGGTGTCGAGATTTTGCGGATTGATGATCATGGGTGCTTGTCCTTCGTCGTGTCTTGCGGTGCCGGGTCCAGAAGCCCCAGGCGGGTGAACTTGGTCTTGCGGTTGCTCACGGTGCGGGTGTGGCAGTTCTGTGCGCGGGCAATGTCCTTGATCGATTGCCCGGCCCGCACGCGGCGCAGGGTTTCCCAGGCGGCGCGGGTGCGGTCATTGACCGGGCCGCGCGGCACCATCCATTTTCCGAACCCGACTTCCCGGCGCAGCCATTCCAGGGCGGCGGCATGGGGCGTTCCGGGCTTCACCGGGCGCGACGGAATGCAAACCTCGTGCCCGCCCCATTCCAGCAGGAACGCGACAAGCGCCGGGTGCCCGATAGCGGCCTCCAGTTCGGCAAGCTGATCGGGCACATCCATGCCCATTCCCAAGCATTGCGCGCAGGTCGGATATTCGGGGATTTCGGGTGCTGTGCTGGCCATGCGAGACCGTCGCACGACCCCGAACACATTCCAGCCTAGAACGTTTTCCGGGGGCGCGGTTCGGGCCACCACGGCACCCCCGGAACGTGCCGCGCGGCGGCTGGATTTGCAAGCGTGATCCCGCCGCATGGCGCGCGGGGCGCAGGCATCGCCGTTGAATACCCATTAAACGGGTCAGGAACGCCAAGTCGGGTTTTCGGGTGCCCCGGGTGCCGCGCGGCGGGAAGGGCGCTCTACGGGCCGCTCAGGGCCGGAACGGAAAGGGGCGGCACGCCCGCGCGCGCCGCCCCTTGTGTTGTCCTGGTCCGGCTCAGGCCGCGCGGGTCTTCATCGCCTTGAGCGCGGTGATTGCCTTGCGCGCCTGTTCCATCTTGAGGAAGCGCAGGCTCGATACCTTGAACGTGCGTAGCAGCCACTTGTTCAGCGTGTCGTCCTGCCCGCCGCCGGTGTATTCGAACCAAAGCTCGCGGATCAGTTGCACCTGCGCCGAACTGGCGAAGCCGGGCCGATCGCCATAGACCGCGCCGCGCGGGTTGAGCGGCTTGAAGCCCATGTATTCGAAGAAGCCCATCAACGCCTCGAACCCGCCACGGTCCAGATCCTTGGAGCTTTCCACGCCCGCGATCTGCACGAGGCACGCGCGATACTGGTCTTCGGTGATCCCGAGCTTCGCCTTCGCCACGTGGATCAGGGCCAGTTGCTTGGTGCTAAGCGGCATTGGTCTTCCCCTCCTGCGCCTTGCGGGCTGCTTCCTCGCGGTCGAACTCCTGTGCGCCCTTGATGTCGCGAGCAAGGTTGTCACGCAGCCGGTCGCCCATCTTATCAAGGATCGGCTCGAAACGCTCCCGCCGCGCCCTCAGGCCGTCTGTCAGCAGCGATGCGACTGCGGCAAGCTGCGTGTCGCTGAAATATCCTTCCAGCATAGCGATTTCGATAACTTCGAACGCCGAGACCGCTTCGCGGAGCGTCATGCCCGCACCCTCGAAAGCGTCAGAGGCTTGGGAACCCTCCTCAAGCGTCATCAGAATGCCGGTGTGATGGATGACTTCCTGTGTCATCATTCGTCCCCCTCATCCTCGGATCGATCCGACGCGACCGAGGCGAGCGGATACCACCGCGCTGCGCGAAGTGCGTTGTTTATCATGTGCGCGTTGTTGTCGGCCTGCGTTGCCTTGTCGTACAACTCGACAAAGGCAGCCCTCTGTTCCTCGGTCTGCGGCGGGTTCTTGGCATGCGCCGCCTCTAGCCTCGCAAGCTTCGACTCGGTGAAGCCTTCAAGCTGCGGCGCTGCAATGTCCCTCAACCGCATGAACGTGGGTATCGATGTCGGGATGCACAGAACACCCATGTGCTTGATTGCGTCTGCCGTCTCCATATCCGGCACGTTGATCGTGATGGTGACTTCCATCATGCGTTCCCTCCAAGCTCGTTGACCGCGATTTGCAGAGGGTTGATGATCCCCATGCCCATTTCACCCGCCAGTTGATTGAGAGCCATGGCACAAGTGCTCATGGTCGCAAGCAGGTCGAGCGCGATTTCACCGTGAACGGTCTGTTCATCGGCTGAGATTTGATCCTCGTGTGCCTTCACCGCCAACAAGAGGGCGTGTTTCACGCTCTGGATGTGGCAGCGATGTTCGACTGAACTTTCCCAAGCAAGGGCCACGGTTCTCAGTGCCTTGGATCGATCCATCACTTGCCCCCTCCCATCATGCGGATTGCGAAGGCAAGGTGATCCGCGTTCACGTCCTGCCCCTTCTGGCCGGCGCGAATGTATGCCTGCCGTGCGGCCTTGTGCGCCGCGCGCAAGCTCCCCTGGTCTTCGCCGAACGCCTGCACCATCGCGCGCATCTTGTCCGCGTCATCGGCCGGAAACAGCGCGCGGGCGAATGCCGCGTGTTCGTCCTTGCTGGGGCGCGGCAACCGGATGTTGTGCGTCATGCGGTCCCACAAGGGCTTCAGGTTCACCCGGTCCTGCCGGGTGCCGTTGCCAAGGAACTGGTCGTTTCCGACCATGACAAGCCCGAAGGCAGGGCACCACGGGTCGCCAAGACGGGCCAGTTCGCCGCGGTCCCAAAGCCCGCGAAGCTGGGCGATGATCGGCGCAGCAAGGTCTTGGGCTTCGTCCACGATCAACACCGAACGCGGGCCATAGGACCGGAACGGATAGCCCCCCAGCATGTCGAAGGCCAGTTCGAGACCTTCGGCACTGGACAAGCCTTCACGCCCGTGCAGCGCCCGCAGGAACTCGGCAATCTTGCCCTGCACGGCGCCCGTGGCGGCAAGGTATGTGACCTTCGCCCCGTCCGCTTCGAATTCGCCGATGACCTTGCGCAGGGCATAGCTTTTGCCGATGCCGACCGGCCCGCGCATGACGGCAAGCCCCGCGCCGTCGAGCACGTCACCGATGACCAAGCGCATCGTTGCGCACACGGCGGTGTCGATGGTAGGAATGTCTGGTAGCTCTGTCATTTCTAATCCTCTGACAGGGTTGCATTTTGAATGGCCGGTGGGGTCCGACGCCAAATCATTTCCCACCGGCCATTCGGCTTGCTTCGCCGTCGCCATTGGCGTGGCGAAGAAGGTCTTCCAGGAACGCGCGCTTGGCCGCGTCATCGTCCCCCGTTGTGTCCGTATCGGTCTGGTCCGAAAGCCGAACGATGGTCCCGTGCTCCGCCACAAGCGGCGTGCGATCGACACGCTTCAGGATCTCCGTTGCCGGGTCGATCGAAGGATCGATATCGGCCTTCAGGTCCCGGATTGCTTGGCGTTGCAGGTTTGCGCGGCGGCTGCTTTCAATCGCGCCTTCGCGGTCGAGCGGGTGATACTGGGTGTCGGCATGGGCCGCGCCCTTGAACTCCCCATTGAAGACCACGAACACCCGGTCTGTGCCGCTGCGCAGCGGTATCCGCACTTCGATGCGATCCCCCGCACCCAGCTTCATGGTTTCGTCGTTCTGATAGAACGTGCCCTTGAGCCGGAACCGGCCTTGAATGATCGGCTTGTCATCGCGCTTGCTGAAAGCGAAGTCGAACGCGTCATCGTCCATCGTGACCGCCTCGAACCCGGCGGCGATAGCATCCCGCATGGCCTGCCGTGGCGACTTGCCCTGAAGCCGCCCGTGTTGCGGCTCATCGTTATAGGCGGCAACCATGCCTTGGACCGCTTGAACAAGGTCTTCAACGGTGCCTGAAAAGCCCTTTACAGGCTTGCCAACCGCATGGGTTCTCTTGTTCGTCCGGTCCCCGCCGATCCACCCCGGAAGGTGCGTTAAAAAGCCCTGTTCCAGCTTGGAAAATGCGCCTTCGATCAACCCTTTGGCAGGCCCGTTATAGGGTTTTGCCTTGACGCATCCACCGTAAGCCCCGAGCACGTTCACCGCGTCCGGGATTTCACCCATCGCCTTTGCGACGGAGCCATATTCCGACCCGTTGTCCAGGTAGAGTGTGCGCGGCACACCCGCCGCAGGGTCGCACACCATGTGGTAGAGCGCATCGGCAACATCGGTCGCGCGAATGCCATTGCCCTTGCCCAGCACCGCGACCGTTGCCCACATGTGATGCGTGCAATCATCCATCCATGCGATGAGCCGCACCCGGAGTTGCCCCTTCCCGTTGGGCACAGGCACGTAAATGTCGATGGGGTGCACGTCGCCGTAGACCACTTCCATCGGCCACGTGCACCGCCCGCGCGAAATGCGCGGCTTGTCCTTGTCGAAGTGGTCCTTGTTGTCCAGGTCATGCCGCGCCACCCGGCGCTTGTCCTTGAACCGCATCACGAATTTCGTGTTGAGGCGGCATAGCTGTCCGAGCTTTCGCGGCCCGATCTGCGATCCCGCGTCCCGGCACAGATCCGCCAGTTCAAGCGATGCCTGCCTGCTGACCTTCGCCAGGGAAACGCCCTTCGCGATCATGGTCTTCGTGTAGGTCTCGATCTGTGCGACAACCGCCGCGCGCGCCGCGTCGTCAAGGTCGATCCCGTCATCCCATGCCCGCGTGACCTCGACCCGGCGCTTGCCGGGGTTGCCGTTTGGCTTGGGCAGAAGGCCAATCAAGCCCCTGCTTTCATAGTCGGAAAGCCAGCGTTGCAGCGTCCTTGCGTCCACATCGACGCCGGTCTTCGCCACGATCTCCCGCAGCACCTTGCCCCGCGCGCGCGACCCTTTCGCCGTGTCCAGAAGCGGGCGGATGATGTCGAGCCGCCGCTGTCCTTCCTTGGCCCGCCACGGTTCCACGCTCGACCGAACCGCGACCGGCGCGGGCACGGTCGCGGCGGCTTCGTCCCGCAGTGCCCGCAGGCCGTCGAACTTGGCCAGCAGCGCAGGCGAACACCGCGACAGGTCAACCGCATAGGCGCAACCCGCCGCCCCGCCCCGCTGGCCTTCGATCTGCACAACGGGAAGGGTTTCACCGTGCCAAGGCTTGCCCTGTGCGGCCCGCCGGAATGCCATACGTGCATTCCGTTCGGCAATTCCGACCGCAGAGGCAAAGTCTTGGGAGGAAGCAAGCACACACATCAGGGTTTCTTCTTGATCCCCGATGCGCCCGCCGCTTCGCCAGTGTCGGAGCCTAGCACGTCTTCAACGACCGCGCGGAACCATGCTTGACCCTTTGGGCCGTTCCACTTCCCCAAGATTGCCTTGGTCAGGTTCTGCCGCTTCACACCCTTCTCATCCGCCCACCGGGCAAGCGATGAACCCCGGACTACAAGGGCTCCACGAACAGCTTTCAAAGTCTGCGGTCCGGGTTTATGGTGTTCTTCGTGCATCATGGTCCCTAGAGTCCTCAATGAAGTCTTTGAGGACCATGCTTGCTGAATACGCATGTGTCAAGGTGGTGTGATGGACAAGACCGCAGATGAAGTCGTCGAAGCGCTCAAGCAGCACTTCAAGGTGATAACCGACTCCGACCTTGCGAGAGCACTAAGGCTCGACAAGCGCACTGTGTCGGGTTGGCGAGCGCGACAGAGGGTGCCAGCAAAATTCGCGGGTATTCTCGAAGGTGAGGCGCTCCACCGAGAGGCTACGGCACCTGCCTATTGGAGCGATTATGAAAATGCAGCGTTTGCACTTGCACTGTTTAGATACGCAAAAATTTTCGGGGCAGAATTACAGGGTAATAATTTCGCGGAGATAATTCAAATATTGGATCATTCTGCATCGGATTTCTGGGCTATAGTCCGAGATGCCCAATATGATACCTTGAAACTAGGAACTATCAATTCGGCAGCTACTACCTTGGCGCTTTTAATTCATGAGGACTTGCAGAACCCGGAAGCAGTGGTCGAAAAGTGCGACCGCATCATGCGGGAAAACAGGCCGCCAGTAGACGGCGCGTGATCGCACAGCACGCTTGCCGGAAGGATCCGCAATAGGATCCGCAATCCCCGCTCAGAGCACCCATGCGGGCAGGAAGTGGCGAAAAATCAAAGGCTTGCGCGTTCCAAAGGCGAACCGCCGATTGCGGCCCCTCCCGCCCCCGACACTTTCCCCAAGATTACAACACCTTAACCGCAATCTGCGGCCCGTCCGACGACAAATGATAGGTTACATTTGCCCGCGTTCAGCGACAAACGCTAAGTTTCGCGTCACTGCCACGGACCGGCAACGCACTTGGAGAGCGTCGGACCAAGGGGGCAAGGGTCGCGGCGCGTTCGCCAAGCCCACCGAGTATCCCACATGATGCCTCCCTCGCGTGGCGGCCGCCCAACGCGTTGCGCGAAATCCGCGCAGACATGACACCGTGACCGCCGGACGCAGAGTCGCCCCCCAGGTCAGGGGCCGCGCGCGATAGCTGTTGGCGCCGACCGGGATCACCCGACCCTCGGCGCGATCACCTTCCCCACAGAAGTGCGCCCACCCGGAGCACCCTGCATTGCCGCGCGCCGCCCAGGCCGTTTGCGTCCGAGGGCGCGCGCTTGGGAACGCCGGCCAGGAACCGGCCGCGCAACAGCGCACCCGGACCCCAAATTGCTTCAAAAAGGTTACAAAGACCGGCTACCCATCGGTCAGAACGGCCGTGTTCACCTTCTGTTGACCTTTGATCGCGATACACCCGTCCCAAGACGGAAAAACGGGAAAATTCCGCCAAAACCGACGCAATTCCCACGACAACACGCGGTGGCCAGCCTAAGCCTGCAAAATGGCCACCGAAATGCTTGTAATGGTCAAGAATTGCTAGCGGCTATAATAAACAGGCCGCGCCGCGCCTACCCACACTTCGAAAACCCGCAGTTTGCGCAGGTCATGCAGCCTTCGACCATGCGCATCTCGAAACTCCCACAGCTCGCACATGACTTGCCACGCCGCTCGCCCACCACCGCAATCTGCGCCTTGGGGTCGGTCTTCAGGCCCAGCCCCGCGCCGCCGATGAAGCCCGTCTCCACCATGTGCTGTTCGATCACGCCGCCGATCGCCGCGAGGATCGACGGGATGTAGCGCCCTTCCATCCACGCGCCGCCGCGCGGGTCGAACACGGCCTTCAGCTCCTCGACCACGAAGGACACGTCGCCACCCCGCCGGAATACCGCCGAGATCATCCGCGTCAGCGCCACGGTCCAGCTGAAATGCTCCATGTTCTTGGAATTGATGAAGATCTCGAATGGCCGCCGCCGCCCGTCCACCTCGATATCGTTGATGGTGATATAGATCGCGTGCTCGCTGTCGGGCCATTTCAGCTTGTAGGTGGCGCCCGCGAGTTCCTTGGGCCGGTCCAGCGGTTCGGTCATGTAAACCACGTCGCCCGCCACCTGCAGCCCGTCGGCCTTGGCCGGTTCGTGTTTTGCTTCCTCGGTCACGCTCAACACGCTGCCAGTGATCGCGTTGGGTCGGTAGGTCGTGCAGCCTTTGCAGCCCTGGTCCCAGGCGGCCATGTAGACGTCCTTGAACGCCTCGAAATCGATGTCTTCGGGGCAGTTGATCGTCTTGGAGATCGAGCTGTCCACCCAGCGTTGCGCCGCCGCCTGCATCCGCACATGGTCCATCGGCGCCAGCGTCTGGGCATTGACGAAATAGTCCGGCAAGTCGCGGTCGCCGAACTTCTCGCGCCACATCTGAACGGCGTAATCGACGACCTCCTCCTCGGTCTTCGACCCGTCCTTCTGGAGCACCTTGCGGGTGTAGCTGTAGGCGAAGACGGGCTCGATCCCCGACGACACGTTCCCGGCATAGAGGCTGATCGTGCCCGTCGGCGCGATGGAGGTCAGCAGCGCGTTGCGGATACCCTTCTCGGCCACCGCCGCGCGCACGTCGTCATCCATCCCTTCCATGGTTCCGCTCGCCAGGTACGAATCCCGGTCGAACAGGGGGAAAGCGCCCTTTTCGGCGGCCAGATCGCTTGAAGCCAAATACGCGGCGCGGGCGAGGGCGTGCAACCAGCGGTCGGTCTGACGCGCCGCTTCCTCGGAGCCATAGCGCAGCCCGACCATCAAAAGCGCATCGGCCAGCCCCGTGACACCAAGGCCGATCCGCCGCTTGACCTGCGCCTCGCGCGCCTGTGCCTCCAGCGGGAAGCGGGAGGCATCGACCACGTTGTCCATCATCCGCACCGCCGTGCGCACGAGGTCGTCTAGTGCGTCCTCGTCCAGCCGCGCGTCATCTTCGAACGGTGCGGCAACCAGCTTGGCGAGGTTGATCGACCCCAGCAGGCACGCACCGTAAGGGGGCAGGGGCTGCTCGCCGCAGGGATTGGTGGCCGCGATCGTCTCGCAATAGCTCAGGTTGTTGGCGGCGTTGATCCGGTCGATGAAGATCACGCCGGGTTCCGCGTAATCATAGGTCGACTGCATGATCCGGTCCCACAGGTCGCGGGCGCGCAGGGTGCGATAGACCGTGCCTTCGAACACCAGGTCCCACATCTGGTCGGCCTTCACCGCGGCCATGAAATCGTCGGTTACCAGCACGCTCAGGTTGAACATTCGCAGCCGCGCGCTGTCGGACTTGGCGGTGATGAACGCCTCGATATCCGGATGGTCGCAGCGCATGGTGGCCATCATGGCGCCCCGGCGCGACCCCGCCGACATGATCGTGCGGCACATCGCGTCCCACACGTCCATGAACGACAGCGGCCCCGACGCGTCAGCCGCCACGCCCCGCACCGGCGCGCCCTTGGGCCGGATGGTCGAGAAATCATACCCGATCCCGCCGCCCTGCTGCATGGTCAACGCCGCCTCGCGCAGCATCTCGAAGATGCCGCCCATGCTGTCGGGGATCGTGCCCATGACGAAGCAGTTGAAAAGCGTCACGCTGCGGTCGGTGCCGGCACCGGCGATGATCCGGCCCGCGGGCAGGAACTTGAAATCCTCCAGCGCCGCATAGAATTTAGGCGCCCAAGCCGCCGGGTCCTTTTCCACCGACGCAAGCGAAGTGGCGATCCGCGACCAGGTGTCTTCCACCGTGGCATCGCGCGCGGCGCCGTCAGGGTCCTTCAAGCGGTACTTCATGTCCCAGATGGCTTCGGCGATAGGGGCGGAAAAGCGGCTCATGGAAGGCTCCAGGGCAGATATTGGCGGGGACCCGAAAGCTAGCTTGCGGCGCGCGGATTTTCAACTATTTTTACCAGATGAAGGGGGCACAGCATGGCTGACCACATAAATCTTGTAAAGCTCTGTGTTGGCGCGGAAAAGGTCGACGACCTGCTGGCCTGGCAGTCCAGCCCGCGCGCCAAGGGGCCCGACGGGCGCGTGTGCCACGTCACCCGCATGTGGCCCAGGCGCGAGGCGGAGCTGTTGGCGGGCGGGTCGATCTACTGGGTGTTCAAGGGCGTGATTCTGGCCCGGCAACGGGTTCTGGACCTGCAGCGGGTCGATGGCGGCGACGGGATCGTGCGCTGCGCCATCGTGCTTGACGATACTGTGGTGCGCACACGCCCCGCCACGCGCCGGCCGTTCCAGGGCTGGCGCTACCTGACGCCGCAGGACGCGCCCGCCGATCTGCCCGCGGGGCGCGCCGCCGACGACGCGCTCCCGCGCGAGATGGAAACCGCGCTGGCCGATCTGGGGCTGCTCTGACCCCCGTGCGGTCGCTGCCGCGATTGCCTCGTGCCGGGCGCTTCGGTACGTTGCGGCGCATGATGGCATTCACGGGCGGCTGCCCTTGTCTTCCGGGCCGGTCCCATGGCCCGTGATCGCACCTTGCCGAAATCGCGGGGCCTGCGGGGGTCGAATCAGACCACCGTGCGGGATTTCAACGAACGGCTGATCCTGCACCTGATCCGGCGGCGCGGCGCCCTGACCAAGGCGGACGCGACGCGCCTGACAGGGTTGTCGCCCAATGCCGTGTCGATGATCGTCGGCGCGCTGGAACAGGACGGGCTGCTGCTGCGCGGCGAGCCGGTGCGCGGACGGATCGGCCAGCCCTCCGTGCCGTTGCGGCTGAACCCGGATGCGCGGTTCCATGTCGGGCTGAAGATCGGTCGGCAAAGCCTGGATATGGCGATCGTGGATTTCTGCGGCATGGTGCGCGCGCGCCGGGCCCGGCCGCATCCCTATCCCACGCCTGGCGAGACAGCGGCCTTCGTCAAGGCGGAACTGCCGGGGCTCCTGCGCCGCGCGCGGCTTCGGCGCGCCGACCTCGCCGCAAGCGGCGTCGCCATGCCCACGGGGCTGTGGCAATGGTCGGACCTCTTCGATGCGGATCCCGGCGAAATGGCTGAATGGCGCGGCTTCGACGCCGCGCGCGACCTTGCGGATCTGCTGCCCGGCGATATCCTCGTCGAGAATGACGCGACCGCGGCCTGCCGGGCCGAGTGGGCGTTCGGCAAGCTCGCGCACATGCCCGACAGCGTCTATTTCTTTGTCGGAACGTTCATCGGCGGCGGCATCGTGCTGAACGGCAACGTCTTCACCGGTTGCCGCGGCAATGCGGGCGGGTTCGGTCCGCTGCGGGTGCCCGACGAACCCGGCGGCATGCGGCTGGTCGATCACGCCTCGCTCATCGTGTTGCAGCGGATGCTGCGCGCCGCGCATCCCGACGCCGCGCCCGCGCTGTCCGAGGATGGCGACTGGAACGCGTTGGAGCCGATCCTGACGGACTGGATCGACCGCACCGCCCGCGGGCTGGCCCATGCGGTCGTGTCTACCGCCGCCGTGATCGACTTCGAGGATGTGGTCATCGACGGTGCTTTTCCCCCGGCCATCCGTGACCGGATCGTGGCGGCGGTCGGGCGGCGGCTGGCGCAATCGGACCTGCAGGGCGTGACCGCGCCGCGCATCGCCGCCGGCAGCTTCGGGGCGGTCGCGCGCGCCGTCGGGGCGGCGGCGGGGCATGTCTCGGCCCGGCACATGGTCGGTACGGCCTTCGCTCTTCCGGGATAAGCGGCGCGGTCAGTCCGACGCTTTCGGCGCGCCAGCGATCCAGACCTCGATCAATCCTTGCGGGGCAGGCACGACCCCGATGAAATCGCGTACCGGAAGGCCGAGCCGTGCCCCGAGTGCCGCCGCCGCGTCCCGGTCGCCGTCATGGTAGACCCGAAGATGCGAGCGGCTGACGGTGAAATCCACGGGCACCACCGGCCAGCCCGCGGCGCGGCTTTCGGAAAGTGACGCGGCTGTGCCCGGTGCAGGCGCTGATGGCACGTGCAGCACGACAAAGGGGGCCGCCGGGTCCTGGGCCGCGGTGTCGTCGGGTGGCGGCGCTGTCGATGGCCTTGCGGCAGGCGGCATCAGCGTTGCAGAGAACCCGCGCAGGGCGGGGAGCGGCGGTTGGCCCGGGACCGCCCGGGCCGGGACCGCGTCCGCCGCGGCGGGCAGGGGGGCGGGGCGCTGCGCCGTGGCAGGCAGCCGACCCAGCCAGTTAAGGCCCTGTGCTTCGATGCCCGTGGCGGGCGGCGGCGGCCCAGCCACGACCGCGTCCGGGGGCGGTCGTGGCACGACTGCGCGCGCACCGGGAACCGGCGGCAAGGTCGGGGTACTTCGGGCGGTCACCGTGTCCGCGGTCGCGGGGAAGCTTGCCGGAGGCGATGCCACGGCAGGCGGCTCGTGCAGGCCGGCGACGGTGGGCGCAGCGG
This sequence comes from Meridianimarinicoccus zhengii, assembly GCF_003254465.1. Taxonomy (GTDB): domain Bacteria; phylum Pseudomonadota; class Alphaproteobacteria; order Rhodobacterales; family Rhodobacteraceae; genus Meridianimarinicoccus; species Meridianimarinicoccus zhengii. Next base: position 239 of record NZ_QDFI01000092.1, on the reverse strand, counting down.
CTGCGATGCCTGCCGGTGCGATCACGGGGTCGGCGGAGCGTGCTTCGGTGGGCGTCGATGTATCCGGCCCGACAAGCACGAGCGTCAGGGCAACGCCGGCCGCCAGCCCCCCAAGACCGGCGAGCACGGCCAGCCCGGCGCCCGGACGGTAACGCCGCGCGTCATCGACAGGTGCCGCGCCGGGTTTGGCCGGGGCGGGCTGCGCGATGGCTTGGGGCGCCGGGCGCGGCCTGGGGACG
>NZ_QDFI01000091.1 GCF_003254465.1 Meridianimarinicoccus zhengii | reverse complement strand
CGGAATCTGGCTATCTCTATCCGCTCGCCGAATTCGTCGAGGCTGGGCTGATCGACGGTCCCGGCGCAGCGGAGGAATTTTTTGGCCGCGTCTTCTTCGCGGGCGGCTACCAGCAAGCCATGCAGGCAATGGCCGAAGGTCTGGTCGATGCCGCAGGCGCCAGCCAGTATGCCGATCTTCTGTTGACCCCGGAGCAGCAGGCAGAGGTGACCTGGATCGCGGAAAGCGCGCCGATCCCCAGCCATCTCGTAATCGCGCGTCCTGGGCTGGATGCCGCCCTGCGGGATCGGTTCACGGACGCAATGATGCAACTCAACGAGCCCGAGAACCGCGACAAGCTGCGCTATCTCTACGGGCCGGACGGCTATGTCAGGGCCGACCCCGCCGCCTATGACGGCGTGCGCGACATGGCGCGGCGATACGGGCTGTTGGAATGAGTCCGGCCGCGCAGATCGACGACCTGACCTTCGCCCATCCGGGCGCGGATCTGCCCGCGCTGGAGCAGGTCTCGCTTCGGGTTCCGGCGGGCGAAAGCGTCGCTCTGCTCGGCCCGTCCGGCGCGGGGAAGACGACGATTCTGGCGCTGCTCGATGGCAGGCTCCACGGCTGGCGCGGGCGCGTTTCGGTTTTGGGTGTGCCGCTCGATCCCGATCAACCGCCGCCGCGCGCAAGCCGGCCCGATACCGGCTTCGTGTTTCAGGAATTCGCCCTGGTCGAGCGGTCCACGGTTCTGCGCAACGTTCTCAACGGCCGCCTGGGACGGATGTCCCCTCTACGCGCCTTGCTTGGATCGCCGACCCCGCACGATCTGGAGATTGCGCGCACAGCGCTCGCCGATTGCGGCATCGCCGATCTCGCCGAACGCCGAGTGGACAGCCTTAGCGGCGGGCAGCGGCAGCGCGTGGCCATCGCGCGGTGTCTCGCGCAGGAGCCACGGCTGATCCTCGCCGATGAACCGGTAAGCCACCTCGACCCTGCGCGCGCTGGAGAGGTCCTGGCGCTGCTGACCGGGGCCGCGCGGGCGCGCGGGGCGACGGCGCTGTTTTCCTCGCACCAGCCCGACCTGGCGCGGCGTTTCGCGCAGCGCATCATCGGCATACGGGACGGGCGGATCGCATTTGACGTGCCGACGTCCGAGTTGAAGGACGAGGCGACGGCGGCTCTCTACCGGGAGGCAGAGCCGTTGCCCGGCCTCGGTCTCAGGGCGGTGTCTTGATGGGACCCCGCGGGTTCGGCGGCTTCGCGACCAGCGCCCTGATCGCCGGCGCGATCCTCTGGTCCTTCGTCACCACCGATGTCGAGTTGTCGCGTCTCGTCTCGGCCGGTCCGCGGATTGCCGATTTTCTCGGGCGGATGTTCCCGCCGGACCCGACGGTAATGGCCGAAATCAGGAAGGGCAGCGCAGAAACGCTGAGAATCGCGATCCTCGGTTCCCTCGGCGCGGTGATCCTGTCGATCCCTCTCGGCATTCTCGCGTCCGAGACGATGGTATCGCCCGCGCTCTACCGGCCGGTTCGAACGCTGCTTGCCTTCATACGGGCGATTCCGCTGATCCTCGTGGCCATGCTCATGGTGGGAGCTGTCGGACTCGGGCCGCTGCCCGGCATCATCGCGGTCGCCTTTCATGCAACGGGGATGCTCGCCAAGTTCTATGCCGAGGCGATCGACGGCGTGTCCCGCGCGCCGATCGCCGCGCTGGAAAGCGCGGGGGCCGGACCGCTCGTGCGGCTCAGGCACGCGATCTGGCCGCAGATGGCGCCGGTCGTCGCGCGCGACACGATCTTCCGGTTCGAGCTGAACCTGCGCGAGTCGCTGATCCTCGGCATCGTCGGCGCGGGCGGGATCGGCTTCTACATCCAGACCTACGTGCGTTCCTTCCAGTACGACAAGGCCGCCAGCGTCACGATCGCCGTTGTCGTCATGGTCATCGCCATCGAAGCGCTCAACGTCGCGCTGCGCCGTCGCTTTGCGTGATCGTCAAGCATAGATGTCGATTGGCGTTCCGTTCCTGACCATGGCGTAGATCTCCTCGATCTGGCCGTCCGTGACGGCGATGCAGCCTGCCGTCCAGTCGCGTACATTCATGGGGTCGATCCCGCGCCGGGGACCGCCGTGAATGAAGATGTCCTTTCCCGGAGATCGGCCTTGCGCCTCCGCGAACGCGATGTCGGCCTCGTTGGGATATGAAATGCCGATGGACAGGTGGAATAGGCTATCGGGGTTCCGCCGGTCAATCAGGTAGGAGCCCTCCGGCGTACGCCCGTCCCCCTCAAACTGCTTGTGGCCCTCGGGCGCGAAGCCCAGTCCAATGGGATAGGTCCGCAAAACGTCATCCGCCCCCTCCAAGACCAGCAAACGCTGTGCCTTGTACATGCGCAGCCGGGTCACTTCTGGCCCGTCGTACGACCGAAACCTGCTGGCACAGCCTGACAGGAAGACGGCCAATCCGCCCAACAGCAAGACCCGTCGTGGCATTCTGGTACTCATCACTGCTCGACGCCCCATTTTGCGAGGTCTGGTTGTTCTCAGTCGCTACTCTAACGAAGACGTCGGATCAATGACCGTGCGCCAGTGCTCCCTTCGCCATCTGCTCGCCCACCGGTTCACCGCCCGAAGGCCCGTCCTTGATCCGATGCCCGTTCAAGAGGCGCAGCGCATTTGCCACCACAAGCAGAGACACGCCGACATCGGCGGCGATGGCGCCCCACATCGACGCCATGCCAAAGGCGGTCAATCCGACGAACAGCGCCTTGGTCGCCAGCGAGATTCCGATGTTCTGATGAATGATCGTCATGGCCCGGCGCGAATGGCCGATGAGCCAGGGCACCTTGCCGATATCGTCGGTCATCAGCGCGATGTCGGCCGTCTCGATCGCCGCGTCCGATCCGACAGCGCCCATCGCGATGCCATAATGCGCGCGCGCCATGGCAGGCGCGTCGTTCACGCCATCACCGATCATCGCCACCATGTCGTGGCTTTCGACCAGTTCCTCGATGGCCGCCACCTTGTCTTCTGGCAAGAGTTCGGCGCGCACTTCGTCGATGCCGACCTCGGCGGCCACTGCAAGCGCGGTGCGTTCGTTGTCCCCCGTCAGCATCACGATCGTCTTCACACCCTGCGCGTGCAGGCGCGCAACGATCCCCTTTGCATCGGAGCGGATGCGGTCGCGCAATTCCAGAACGCCGGTCACGCCGGTTTCGTCACCCACGGCAACAAGGGTGCTGCCTGCCCCTTCGATCCTGCCCCGCAGATCCGCCGGAATGGCACTGCCAAACCCCTTCTCCTCGGCGAACCGATCCGATCCGAGCCAGATAGCGCGCCCGTCGGCGCGTCCTTCCAGCCCGCGCCCGGGCACGGTGCGCGTGTCCTCCGCGGCAGATATGGAAACACCATCAGCTTCGGCGCGCGCGAGGATGGCGCGGGCCAGCGGGTGCGACGACCGAGCTTCCAGACTCGCTGCCAGCGTCATGAGATCTCGTGCGGAGGCTTCGCCCAAGGGATTTACCGCAGCCACTTCGGGCTCACCCATGGTGATTGTCCCCGTCTTGTCCATCGCCAGTGCCGTCGTTCGCCCAGGCGCTTCGACATAGGCACCGCCCTTGATGAGTACCCCCGCCCGCGCTGAAGCGGTGAGCGCCGCGACGATGGAAACCGGTGTCGAGATGACAAGGGCACATGGGCAGGCGATGACCAGCAGCACCAGCGCATTGTAGAACCAATAATCCCAGGCACCGCCCAGCAGGAGCGGTGGCACCATCGCGATGGCGATCGCCAGCGCCATCACGATGGGTGTGTAGATGCGCGCGAACTTCCCGACCCACTGCTCGACCGGTGCGCGGCGCGCGTGGGCGTCGCCCACCATGCGGATGATTTTCGCCAGCACTGTGTCCGACGCGGTTTTCGTCGCACGGATCGTCAGCGAACCCTGGCCGTTGATCGTGCCGGCATAGACCTCGTCGCCGCGCTCCTTGGGCACCAATGCGCTCTCGCCGGTGATCGGGGCCTGATCGACGGCACCTGCCCCCTCCACGACGTGACCGTCGAGTGGGATGCGGTCGCCACCGCGCACGATGAAACGGTCGTTCACGGCAACCTCTGCCGCCGGAATGTCCGTCTCGGTGCCATCTGGCCGGATCAGGCGAGCCGTGGGCGGCGCCAGATCCAGCAGGGCCGATACCGCGTTTCGCGCACGGCCGACGCTCCAGCTTTCGAGGTAAAGGGAGAGCGAGAAGAAAAACGCGACCGTCGCGGCTTCGAAGAATTCGCCGAGCCCGATGGCACCCGCCACGGCCACCACCATCAACAGGTTCATATCCGGCGAGAGCCTGCGGGCCGATGACCACGCCTTGGGCGCTACCAGCCAGACGCCGAACACGACCGCCAGCGCGAAGAGACCGATCTCCGCCATCGGCATCGGCGCTCCGCCATGACCCGAGAACAGTCCCAGCGCGCCATCCAAGCCTGTCTCGACGATGTGATAGACAAACCCTGCAGCCCAGAAGCCGCCGCTGGCCGCGGTGAACCCCTTCTGGCGGGCAAGATGTGCGGCCTGATCCGCGGCGGCGTTGCCGGCGTCCCAGGGCCTGGCACTCATGCCCGTGCCCGCGACCAGCTCGACGATCCTGTCATCCGCCAGGGATTCCGCACTGTCGAGAACGGTCATGCGCCCGTTGATCACGTCGAAGGCCAGATGCTCCTGCCCGCCGACTGCCGGCCCGACGACCTTGTTCAGGATCGAGACCTCTTCGGCGCAATCCAGCCCGTTGACTTGGAAGCTCCGCCCATTGACCGAGCTGGACGCGGCCGGAGCGACATCCGCACAGGTCGTCGTCCTACCCCAGCAGGCGCTATCCTTGCTCTCCGATGTTGACGGATGCGCATGGTCGTGATCGTGGTTGTGGTCGGTGTCGGACGACATGATCGGGCCCCGGATTGTTCAGTGCCCATCAGAGATACTTCCTACAGCAACTAGAGCTTCAAGAGGTATCTTGCGATCCTCCCCGAGCGAGATGGACGGCCTTCGCTGAACGACATTTCCTCCAAGCGGACCGCTTCCATCCAGTGCAGGGCAGGCAAGCGCACAGGTAGAGATCTTGACTAGTGCCAGCCTTTGCACGGGTCCGCATGACGCTGTAATCAGCAAGCCCGTCAGCGATGGTCGCGTCATCCGGCAGCAGAGCCAGTTCCTCGGCCGTCTGGGCTTGGACCTCCCGAATATACTCGATGGAGGGGCGATACGCCCCTGGCCCACTCGCGTCAGGAATGTCCATCGCGCAGCCGCCCAGCCAGATCGTCGCGAGAACGAGGGCGAAGCTACCGCCTCAAGCATCCCTCGTTGCGCGTCACGTGCTCTCTTCACGGTCTCGAATTGCTCGGCCGTTTGGGAGAAGCGGTCCTCTAGTCTACTGGGGCCATGGCGTGCCTCCCTCAGCCGATCTTCGCGCCCCAGAACGAAGTCTGGTCGGCGGCGAAGTAGCCGTCCGCGGCGCGGAAGTTGCCCTGCAGCTCGACGGTGTCACCGGCGGTGAGCGCGACCATCGTTTGCAGCCAGAGGGCCGTCGCCTCGGAGACATGCGCACCACTGATCTCGCCGAAGGAACCTCGGATCTCGGTCGTGCCGTTCAGGACGAGCCGCCCGCTCATGCGCGCGGACGTGCTGGCGTTGACCTTGTAGAGCAGCGTCGCGCCGAAGAGGTAAGTGCCGTCGACCGGGGCCACGAACCGGTTGTTCACGGCATCGAAAGCGCCCTGGTCGTTGGTGTCGGTGTTGTTGAGGCCGATCTTCGTCCAGGTCCCGACGCCGACATAGTTGTCGTAGTTCGTGTACGCCTTGAACCGAGGCAGCCGAGGCTGGTCGACGATGCCGTTCGCGTTGTCGACGCTCAGCCCGTCGAAGAAGGTGCTGCCGTCGGCGGAGACCGTGAGGCGGAACCGGTCCGAGCCGAAGAGCCCGACCAGCGCCTTGGTAACGAAGCCGGTCTGCAGGGTCAGCCCGAGGTCGTCGCCCGCCGCCTCCTTGTTCATCGTGTAGAACAGGTCGCCGGTGCCGCCCTCGGCCACGGTCTTGGCGGTCCAGAGCGCGGCGTTGAGCTTGGCCGAAAACGGGTTCGACGCATCGGCCGTGGTGCCGAGCCCGAGGAGCGCGAGGTTCTGCAGCGCGGCGGGAGTTGTCCCGGCCCAGCCCGCGCCGTCGTAGACCAGCAGCAGGCCCTCGTCCTCGACCCACGCCCGCCAGCCGGTACGCGGCGGCAGGCGCAGCCACGCCCCGTCGGTCCAGAGCGCGACGTTCAGGTCCCAGCCCGCCCAGTCGCCGGTCGCGCCCGAGCCGACGATGTAGCGGTCGCCATCGGCCGGAGAACCGGGCGGCGCTGTCAGATCGCGGTCGAGCACGGAAAGCTGGACGAGCCCGTCGAGGATCCGCAGCGCCTCATTGTGGGTGACATGCTTCTGGGCCTGCGCCGCGAGGATGTAGGGCAGCAGGAGATGGGTCGTGGCGTCGGACATGGGATGGCCTTCAGAGTATCAGCGCGACGGTCTTGGGCGCGCCCCGCCCGACGAGGGCGGAGAGCTGGAAGATGCGGATGTCGAGCGTGTCGCCGGGGTCGAGCGGACCGCCCCAATCGGCGGTCTGCTGGGCGGCGGTGTAGAGCGCGCTGGTCGTGGTCGTGTTCAGCACGCGCTTCACGGTAGCGCCGTCGAGGATCTCGACCTCGTAGGCCTCCAGCTCCTCGCCGAGCGGAACCTCGAGCCCGCCCCAGCTGTCGGCCGCGAGTGCCCGGGACCGGCGTGTCCAGCGGATCGTCAGATCGCCGGGACTGCGCGCCTTGCGCCACGGCTGCTCGACATGGACGACCGAAAACGGCCGCAGCCCGACGCCCTCGGGCGTAAAGGCCTGCGCGAAATAGGTCTCGTCGCTGACCGGACGGCTCGAGGGGCCGATGCGCCAGTTCCACGGGATGCCGAGATCGGCCTCGGCGATGGGCAGCGAGGCGAGGCTGTCGTCGAGCACCACGACCCGCGCGCCGGCGGGCGCCGGATTGCCCATGGCAGCCTCAGTGCCGCGCTGGCCGCGCAACAGCCGGGTCAGGCGATACCGGCCCGGGGCGATGAGCTCGCCCGCGCCCGCCTGCACGATCTCCAAGACGCCGGGCGCGCTCTCGATGGCGAGCGCATTCGCCCCGCCGAAGAGCGTCAGGTCCAGGACGCTTTCCAGCGTGCCGGTGCGCAGATCGACGATCAGCGCGTTGCCGAGGTCGAAGCGCGACGTGGGCCCCGCGTAGAAGTCCGAGACCAGTGCGCCGATCCGGGCCCGCGTCCCGAAGCTGGTGAGCAGTTCGAAGCCGTCCGTCGAGGGGCTGCGGAATACAGCGATCTCGCCCGGCCACGGCACGGCGTGCGCCGCAGCGAAGGGCCGATGCGCTGGCAGATCCTCGGTCAGCTGCGGCAGGTCAAGAAGCACCGCCTCGGGCGCGCCGAAGACCACCGCCTGTGACAGCGCCGAGGGCCGCGGCGCGCCCGGCGGCAGGTCGTAGGCCTCCCTGTCCTGGCGCACCGCCTCGACGCCACGGGCTTCGGCATCGGCGATGGAGACGAGCCGCAGCGGGACGGCGCGGCCGTCATGGACGAACGACACGACATCGGCCGGGTCGAGCGCCAGCCGCGATGGCGGCAGGCGAAAGACCGCGCTTTCGCGGCCGGTCCAGGCCTCCATCAGGGCGCGGCGGCAGCGGCGCTCAGCCTCTTCGGGCGGCACCGCCATGGGGAAGGACTCGGACGCGATCCGGGTCGTGTCGACGGTGATGCGCCGGGCCTCGACCTGCGCGGCCTCGTAATCCTCGTCGGCGCGGGCGACCTGCCACTTCAGAGCCTGCGGCAGTTCGGTTTCCTGGCCGCGCGTCAGCTCCAGCACGTCGCCCTCGCGGGCGGCGACCAGGTCGTCGGGGCTGACGCTCGCCACCGCCGCCCGGCCGCGCATGACGAAGCGGATCACCCCCTCGGTCTCGACCGCGTCGAAGCCGAAATGCCGCGACAGCGTGGTGATCGAGGCGCGCGGGCTTTCGAGTGCGCCGATGGCATATCCCTCGACGGCGCCCCAGAGACCGGTGACGTCGATCCGGGAGTCGGGCAGACCAGCACGCAGGCAGAGGTGCCGGACCAGCGCCGCCAGCGACACCGCGCCGAGCCGGCCGGTCAGCCAGTGGCCCAGCCGCCAGTTCGCCCCGTCCGTCCAGACGTCTGTCAGCGCCGGGAAGAACGGATAGGGCCGCGCGTCCCAGGTCCAGGCGGCGCATTCGGGGACGTGAACCATCCGGCCGCCGTAGACCGACGAGACCGGGTTGTTCGCGGCCTCGCCCCAGAACAGATAAGTCGCTTCGAGATAGGCCCGCTGGATCGCATCGTCCCGCCAGCCGCGGGAGAAGTACGGCACAAAGCTTTCGGAGGATTTCGGGTCGAAGAAGACGTTCGGCTGGTTGGTCCCGCGGTCGATGGCAGGACAGCCCAGCTCCGTGAACCAGATCGGCTTGGACTCGGGCACCCATGCGGTCGGCGTCCCGCTCTCCACCCCGCCCGGGCGGTCGTAATGCTGGTTCGACCACCAGCTGCGGAGATCCTTGTAGCGGAAGACCCACGGCTTGCCCGAGGCGCCGTCCGTGATCGCGGTGCGGACCTGCGCGGAGCGGTCCGCCGCGCTGGCATAGAACCAGTCGTAGCCTTCGCCGCCCGCGATGTTCGCCTGCAGGTAAGCCCGGTCGTCGATGGCGGGCCAGCCCTCGGCCGCGTCCGCGTGTTCGAAGCCGTCGCGCCAGTCCGAGAGCGGCATGTAGTTGTCGATCCCGATGAAATCGACGTTGCCGTCCGCCCAGAACGGGTCGAGATGGAAGAAGACGTCGCCGCTACCGTCGCCGGGCTGGTGCCCGAAGTATTCCGACCAGTCGGCGGCGTAGCTGATCGCCGTGCCCGCGCTGAGGATCGAGCGGACGTCGGCCGCCAGATCGCGAAACGCCTGAACCGCCGGATAGGCGCTGGCCCCCGAGCGGATCGTGGTCAGCCCGCGCATCTCGGTCCCGATCAGGAAGGCGTCCACCCCGCCCGCCGCTGCGCACAGGTGAGCGTAGTGCAGCACCATGCGCCGCAGACCCCAATCCCCTGCGGCGCCGGTCCAGGAGACGGTCTCGCCCGAGATGGCGAAATCGGATGGGCTGGCGCTGCCGAAGAAGGCTGCGACCTGGCTCGCCGCCGTGGCGGTCTTGTCCACGCTGCCGGCATAACCCGCCGCGGGCGAACAGGTGATCCGGCCGCGCCAGGGGAAAGCGGGCTGGCCGGTCTCGGCGGTGTTGTCGCTGTACGGGTTCGGCAGCGTGTTGCCGGGCGGCACATCCATCAGAATGAACGGGTAGAAGGTCACGCGCAGCCCGCGGGCCTTCATCTCCTGGATCGCCTGCACCACGGCAAAGTCGGCGGGCGTCCCACCATAGACCGGGCGGTCCTGGTCATCCCGGCTGACGAGATGGGCGGCAGACCGGTCCACGCCGTTCACCGACCAGGTCTGCGGGCTCGTGGTTTTCGCCGAGACCTCGACGCCGGGGCGGATGGTACACTCGCCCGCGCGCAGGTCATTGCCGAACCAGGCTACGACGAGGCTCACGCTCTCCACCTTCGGCGCCATGGCCTGCAGGCGGTCCAGCGCCACCACCATGTCGGCGGTGTCCGACAGCGCGTTCAGGTTCTCAGGCGTCTGCGTTCCGCCGCTGCCCTTGCGGATGCCGGTCGTGGCATAGGTGAACTCGCCCGAGGCCGGGATCATGGTGACGGCGCGGGTCAGGCCCTCGGCGGTGTCGGGATCGGCGAGCGGACGGAAGACCTCGAAGGAGAGCTGCGGCAGGCGGTTGCCATAACTGCCGATCGGCAGCTCCTCGAAGACGACATAGGCCGTGCCACGATAGGCCGGGGTGTTGGCCGCGCCCATCTTGGCCGCGATGAACGGGTCCGCGGTCTGGGTCTCGTTGCCCGGATACCAGCGCCAGGTGATCCCGGCCGTGTCCAGGAGCTTGCCGTCCGCCCAGATGCGCCCGATGCCGGTGATCGGGCCTTCGCAAAGCGCGACCGCGAAACTCGCATAGTATAGATACTCGGTGGTCTTGACCTTGCCGCCGCCTCCGCCGCCCTTGCCGCCGCCCTGCGTGGTGGTCTTCGTCTCCTCGCGGAAATCGGTCGCCCAGATCACGTTCCCGCCCATGCGCATGCGTCCGTAGACGCGCGGGATGACGGCGCCTTCGGTCGAGGAAGTGATGCGCAGGGAGTCGAGCCGCGGGCCCTCGATCCGCTGCGTGGGTGCAAGCGAGGACACGATCCAGCTGTCGACCACCGATCCGATGGTCGATCCCACAAAGCCGCCGATGGTCGCGGCGCTGACGCCGAGGATTGCGCCGCCGATCGACCCGCCAATGGCGGCGCCGGCCGCGCCGAGGACAAGCGTTGCCACGGGTCAGACCTCTTCAGGAAACAGGAAGGCGAAGGCGATGCGCCGGCGCCAGGACGGCGTGAGCGGTTCCTCGATCACGCCGAGCCGCTCGTAGGCGTGGAGGAAGGAGCCGGGTCTGGTCAGAATCCCGACATGCTTGGCGATGGCGCGCGGCATCATGCGGAAGAGGACCAGTGCGCCCGGCCCGGCCTCAGCGGGCGCGACCTCGATCATCATCCGACGCGCGGCCTCTGCCAGCACTTCGCGTGGGCCGGTCTCGCCCCAGTCGCGACTGTAGGGCGGGATCGGGAACGGCTCGGGGCCGACGACCTCGCGCCAGACACCGCGCGCGAGGCCGAGGCAGTCGCAGCCGACGGCCCTGAGGCTTGCTTGGTCGTGGTAGGGCGTGCCGAGCCACGTGCGCGCTGCAGCGATCACCCGGTCCGAGTCGGCGGGCGTCACAGCACGCCCCCATCGTGCCCACCATCCTTCGACGCATAGCGCAGGATCGTGTCCGAGCCGGGGATGTGCGGGAAGCCGCGGAAATTGGCGGTGTTGGCGAACTTGCCGCCGCAGGTCTCGATGCGCTTGTCGCAGCCCGCGCGGATGGTGAAGGCGTCGCCCTCGGCGATGGCCCGCACCGGCGCTTCGAGCAGCGTCAGGATCGCGACGCCGTCCGTGATGTCATGGCCCAGCACCTCAGCCCGACGCCCCGCGTTGGAGCCGCTGGTCCATTCGATGGTGCCGAATGTGAACCAGCCGGCCTCGAAGCCGGCGAGCCCCGAAGCGGTGAAGGCCCGGTCGCGCAGGAGATCGATCACCGTGCCCGTCCCCTTGAAGGCCGGATCCTCGAGATCGACGCCACAGCGCGCGTCGCCGAGCGCGGCATCGCAGGTTGCCTGAAAGGTCCGCCCGACCGTCTGGCCCAGCACGTGGGCGAGCGAGCGCACCTCGGCCACGAAGGCAAGCCGCCCGCGCCGGATCTGGCCAATGGCCCCGCGCCGCATCAGCACGCGCTGGCTCGTATCGGCCCAGTTCACTCGCCAGACCTCGACCTCGGCGTTGTCCCAGCGGCCATCGAGGATGTCGGTCTCGGTGATCCGGTCCGAGGTCAGCACGCCTTCGGCATCCTGCGCATCGACGGAAAGGTCCGAGCCCGAGCGGACCTCTGAGGCCGTCAGCCCGCTCTCGGGTTCGAAGTCGGTCCCGTCGAAGCTCAGCGTGCGGTCGTGATCGGTGAAGCCGAAGGTGACGCCATCGGCCCGCGTGATCCGCCAGCACCAGGCAAGCGTCGTCGTGCCCTCGTGGAGATGGGCCTGCAGGGCGGGCGAGAGGGATTTCATCGGCAGGCTCCCGTCATGCGGTCGTCGAGATCGGCGATCCAGTCGGCCCAGTCCGGTGGGACCTCCGCGACCGTCTCGGCGGGTGGCCGGGCCAGCCGCGCCTCGGCATAGGAGGCGCAGCCGGCGTCACCACCACCCATCGTTGCGGCGCGGCCGGTCAGCAGGATCGCCAGCGCCGCGGCCATCGCGAACCGCATCCCGCCCGCGCTCGACGCGCTTGCTCTTGTCTTCCATCGCATCGCGTTCCGCCTCCCGTTTGCCCGCGCGCTTCCCTTCGACACGGCCCCAGACCCGGCCGAGGACGACCCCTCCGACCGCGCCCAGAGCCGCGACCAGCCAGATCAGGAGATCAGCCATCGCCGCGGAACCCGCGCTCGATCCGGTCGCGCAGGCCGATCAGGCCGAGACCGAGGAACATCAGCCCCGCGGGCGAGGCATCGCCCGATCCGGCCAGCAGCGCGACGAGACGGGACAGTTCGCTCAGCGGCCCAGTGGCGGGCAGCGCCAGGGAAGCGACGCCGGTGAGCATGGCGAGCAATCCCGCCCACCAGGTCATGGAGTTGGGGCGAACGTAGCGCATGGGTCAGGCCCTCCGGATCAGCGCGGAAATGAAGGTGACCAGCCGGGCGAACCAGCCGGTCGGCGTGGGGGTGACTGGGGCATGGGGCTTGGCGTGATGCAGGAGCGCCAGCGCTTCGCTCTCTGCCAGCCGCCGGACAGGCCGCGAGAAGTCCACGCCACCCGCAGGATCCACGGACCAGACCGGGATCGGCCCGCCGGGATAGCGGCCATGGCGGAACAGGTCGCGTTCCGCCTCGCGCCGGGGGATGATCTCCGCCGGCAGCCGCCAGTTCAGGAAGGCCCTCGCCGCAGCCACCCGGTCGCCGGCGTTCAGGTGGCGGGTCAGCGCAGCGCGAGCGATGCCGCCGGTGTTGTAGTGGAAGGACACCAGCGCATCGAACTCGTGCGGCGCCAGCGGGACCGTCACCGCGGCCAGCACCTCGGCCTCGTAGGTTGCGAGATCCGCACGGAAGACCTCGAACGCCTCTCGGATCCCGGCGTCGAGATCGGCGGGCATGCCACTTGGCATCTCGGCGGGATCGGGTGGCCCGGCCGCGGCCGTATGGCCGATGCCGAAGGTCCAGGTGCCGGTGGAATCGAGATACGGCGCGGGCACGACTCCTTCGTGCCCTGCCAGGGCCAGAAGGCCCCGCTCGGTCATCTGCATGGGATTACTCCAGAAACGAGAGGATCAGGATCAGCGCCGCAACGGCGAGGCCGACGCGCAGCCGATGCACGAACCGACGGTCGGGGTCGTCGCACTCGCTCCGCAGCGCGCGGGCAAGGCGGAAAAGCTCAGTCATCCTTGCGCCCCTTGGCGGCGCGCAGCCGGGCGAGGACGACCTCGATGAAGGCCGGACCGAACACGCCGACGAGATAGGCGGCGGACCCCGCGGCCCCGCCCGCCGGGATCGCCTCGGGCGACAGCCCCAGCCAGGCCGTGATGACGGCCATGGAAAGACTGCCCATCCCGGCCGCGATCAGCCCGCCGAGCAGGATATGGCGCAGAGCATCGCGCAGCCGCATCTTCGTGGTCAGCGCGTTCGTCGCCCCGCCGAGTGCGCCCCAGGCGGCGAGGATCACCGCCGTCGAGGCCGCGAGCTCGCGCAGCACCGCGGCAATGAAGTTGCCGGAATCGTTCATCGCCGGATCTCCAGAAGCGGGATGGAGGTGATCGAGCCGAGCCGCTCGAGGTCGAGCGTCACGTCGAGCGCGTCGGTGTCGAAGCGGACCGGCACGTCGAAGGCGAAGCCCGCGGTGATCGCGACGCCCGCGGCCGGCGCGGTGTCGAACGTCACGACGCCGGTACTCGTGTCGGCGGACCAGCCCGATATCTGCTCGACGCCGCCGAGCGCGACGCGCACGCTGCCTGAAACGGGCTTGGCGATGGCGCGGGTCCAGCTCTGCGCGCCGGAGCTGTAGCGTTTCAGGAGCGCGAATTCAGTGAGGCTGCCATTTCCCGTGCCGATCTCCTGGTCGGTGGGCCAGATCGCCGCGGACGGCGTGCCCGACTTGTAATCGCCCCAGTCCTTGAAGCGGAAGCCGTGGAGCCGACCGTTCCGCGCCTCGAAGAAGGCGACGACCGCCGCCAGATCATCCGCGCGGCGGATGCCGTAGGCGACATCATAGCGCCGGCGCGAGTTGGCCCAGCTGGCGTTGCGCTCCTCGTCGCCCGAGGCAAGCTCGACGATCTGGGTGCGCCGCTCGGGCCCACCCCGCGCGCCGCGGCTGATGTCGTCCGGAAACCGGACCTCGTGGAAGGCCATGGCTCAGAGCCCCCTGCGCCCGAGCGACACCGCGCGCGAGATGTCCGCGGCGACCTGTGTGCGGGATTGCCGGAAGCTCTCGGCGTCGCGGGTCTGGATCGAGATGTTGACGATTGGGGCGGCCTCGCGGTCGCGGCGCGGGGCGTCATACTCGCGGGTCTCCCGGCGGGAGAGCACCCGCTCGCCGCGCTGCAGGATCGCCGGCACCTCGTCATGGCGAAGCCCGAGCGTGCCGCCGGAATGCATCCGCGGGGCCGCCGCGAAGGCCGCGGCCGGGACCATCCGCCCGGGTCCCGGTGCGCCGACCACGCCGCCGGCATGGAGGACGTTGGCGAACAGCCCGCCGGCGCCCCCGAGCGCATTGCCAAGGGCACCCGCGATCGGCCCCAGGATGAAGCGCCGGGCGGCGAGTTGCGCGAGATCGGCGATGAGCGAGGTGACGAGGTCGCGGACCTTCAGCTTGCCGGTCTTCACGAAGTCGCCGACCGCAGTCTCGGCCGACCGGAAGGCGCCGACGAGGCTCCGGCCGATATCGCCGCCGATCTCGCGCGACCTGGTGGCGTAGTCCGACAGCGCGGCCGTGACCGCCTGCCAGCCGGTGACGGCCCGCTCGGTGCTGGGCTCCGCAGCGGAGGCGGCCGCCCCGGCTGCCGCGCCGGCCTCGGTGGCCGCTTGTCCGGC
>NZ_QDFI01000090.1 GCF_003254465.1 Meridianimarinicoccus zhengii | reverse complement strand
CGCTGTCTGTGCCCGCGATGCCGCGCGCCTCTGCCAGCCTGCGCCGCCAGTCATTCGGGTCCGGCCTGGACACGGGCGGTGGCGGCGGCGCCGCGGCGGCGGGTGCCGTATCGTGCGCCTCTGCCGGGCCGGGGTCTGCTTCAGCCATGGCGGCGCGGCGCCGCAGCACCGCCTCACGCCGCTTGCGGGCCTCGGCAAGACGCCGCTCCCAGTCGTCGGGGTCGTAGGGCAGCACGGTGTCCGGGTCTTCCGCCGGTCGTGCCACGGCGTTCGTGTCGCGCATCGGGGCGTTCTCCGCTGACTGTTCCAAACAGTCACGCAGGCGCCCCCCGCAGGGTTTCGCCCGCCGCGAAAAATTCCCGGTCAGGCCTGCACGGTGCCCAGCATGTCGGACAACGCCATGAGCGTGGCGCGCTGCGCATCGGTCCATGGGGCGCGGCGGGACTTGAACAGCGTCGCCTGGCTGCGGTGGATCACGCCGTCAGACAGCACCTTGAGGTGGTTGGCCCGCAAAGTTTCACCCGTGGAGGTGATGTCCGCGATCGCCTCGGCGGTTTCGTTCTTTACCGTGCCTTCGGTCGCACCCTGGCTGTCGACAAGCTGGTAATCCGCCACGCCCTCGCGCTTCAGGAAATCGCGCACCAGCCGGTGATACTTCGTCGCGATCCGCAGCCGGAACCCGTGCGCCGCGCGGAACGCCGCCGCCACGCTGTCAAGATCGGCGACGCAATCCACGTCCACCCACGCGGACGGCACGGCGATGACCAGATCCGCATGGCCGAAGCCCATCAGGTCCATCTCGCGGACCTGGTCATCCCAGCTTGCCAGCGTCTCGCGCACCAGATCCGACCCGGTCACGCCCAGATGGATGCGCCCCGCGGCCAGTTCGCGCGGGATCTCCGACGCCGACAGCAGTACCAGATCGATCCCGTCGATGCCGTCCACGGCACCGGCGTATTCCCGGTCGGACCCCGTGCGCGACAAGGTCAGCCCGCGCGCCCCGAACCAGTCGAAGGTCTTGTCCATCAACCGCCCCTTGGACGGCACCCCCAGCTTCAGCGTCATGCGGCCGCCTCCTGCCCGCGCAGCACGAGCGCGATTTCCGGGCGGATGATGCCGCCCACCGCCGGGATCGACCGCCCGCCGCCCAGCACGCGGGTCAGCGCGTCATAGCGCCCGCCGGTCGCCACGGGCGGCAGGTCGGGGCGTCCGGGCGCCGAAAAGCCGAACACGAAGCCGTCGTAATATTCCAGCGTCGTGCGCCCGAAGCTTGCCTCGAACGGCAGGGCGTCCACCGCCACCCCGTGCGCGTCCAGCGCATCGAGCCGCCGCGCCAGCCGCGCCACCGCCGGGGACAGGCTGGGCAGGTCCACCGCGATGTCGCGCAAGCGTTCCAGCGCCGCGGGGCAGGTGTCGCGCAGCCCTGTCACCTGGTCCAGCAGATCGACCTGCGCGGCGGGCAAGACGGGTTGGTCCGCGTCGCGCGCCAGCCGGTCGAGCCGCGCGCGGATCTCCGCCTCGGACCGCAGGCCGATGACGGGCCCCGCCTTGGCCATGGGATCGCGCCCCGCCTTCATGTCGCGGATCAGGGACGCACGGTGCGCGGGCGCGGGCCTGCGCCCGGCGAACTGGTCGATCAGTGCCCGGAACCGCCGGGGCCGCCACAGGTGCCGCATCAGTGCCGCGCGCCGGTCGTCGGACAGGCGCAGGCCCGCCACGGTCGCCCGCGTGATGCCGATATCCCCGGTCGCGGGGCGCACGGGCAGGTCCGACAGCGCGCTTGCGATGGCGGCGAAGACGGCGGCATCGGCGGCCTCGGGGTCGCTGCCGTCGAAGATCTCCAGCCCCACCTGGAAATACTCGTTGGGGCGGGTCGCGTCGTCTTCCTGCTTGCGGAAGACTTCGCCCGCGTAGGTGTAGCGCGCGGGGTCGGCGCCGTTCGCCATATGCGCCTGCACGACCGGCACCGTGAAGTCGGGGCGCAGCATCTGCTCGCCGCGCAGCGGATCGCCGGTCACATAGGCGCGCGCGCGGATATCCTCGCCGTAAAGGTCCAGCAGCGTGGCGGCGGGTTGCAGGATCGCGGGATCGACGGGCGTCGCGCCTGCGGCCTCGAACACGTCGCGCAGGCGCAGCGCCTCGGCCCGAACGGCCGGTTTGGGCAGGCGGTTCATGGTGTGTCGAGCTTCAGCATTGCGACGATTTCCTGCGCGAAGCTGGCGCGGGACACCTCACGCTGCGCGGCGTGGGATTTCCATTCCTCAAGGCTGGCCCCTTCCGCGAGTTCGGCGCCAAGCTTGAGATCCTTCAGCTGAACCACGTCACGGGCATGTTCGTCCGCGCCCTGGATGACGGCGATGGCAGCACCGCGCTTGTCGGCATATTTCATCTGGTTCCCGAAATTCTTGGGGTTGCCAAGATAGACTTCGGCACGCAGGGGATGGCTCCTGTCCTTCGCAAGTTGACGCAGTTCCGTTGCCATTTGCAGGTAATCGGCCATGCGGTCGCGGTCCATCACGGTGACGACGACGAGATGTTCGTCATGCGTGCTGGCAAGCCTGCCCTTGGCCGCGAGGGCCGCAAGCAGCCGGTCCACGCCGATGGAAACGCCGGTGGCGGGCACGGATTGGCCCGTGAAGCGTTTCACGAGGTCATCATAGCGCCCGCCCCCGGCGACCGAGCCGAACTGCCGGGGCTGACCATCGTCGCCGAGGATTTCAAACGTCAGTTCCGCCTCGAACACCGGGCCGGTGTAGTAGCCGAGGCCGCGCACGACGGAGGGGTCGATGACGATGCGGTCGGGGCCGTAGCCTTGGGCGGCGAGGATGTCGGCTATCTGGGCCAACTCGTCCACACCTTCATGACCTCGCACAGAGTCGCCAATCAATTGACGGAGAAGCCCGAATGTTTCGTCCGCTCTATCGCACCGTGACTGAAGGAACTGGCCAATAATTTGTGCTTGTTCCATGCCAAGCCCAACGCCTTCGATATAAGCGCCGGAATCATCAAGGCGGCCGGTTGTCAGGAGTTGCCAGACACCTTCAACTCCAACCTTATCGAACTTGTCGATCGTCCGAAGTACGGCTTGACGCTTGAAAACGTCCTCCTCGTCGAGTCCAAGACATTCCAGCACGCCATCCAGCACCTTGCGGTTGTTCACCCGCACCACGTAGTCGCCGCGCGCGATGCCTACGGCCTCCAGCGCGTCGGCCAGCATCATGCACATCTCGGCATCCGCCGCGACGGACGGCGCGCCCACGGTATCCGCGTCGCATTGGGTGAACTGCCGGAACCGCCCCGGTCCCGGTTTCTCGTTCCGCCAGACCGGCCCCATCGCGTAGCGGCGATAGGGCGTCGGCAGGTCGTTGCGGTGCTGGGCATAGACCCGCGCCAGCGGCGCCGTCAGGTCATAGCGCAGGGCGAGCCAGGGGCCGTCATCCTCTTCCTGCCAGGCGAAGACGCCTTCGTTGGGGCGGTCCACGTCGGGCAGGAACTTTCCCAGCGCCTCCACCGTTTCCACCGCGGAGCTTTCCAGCGCGTCGAATCCGTAGCGGTGATAGACCTCGGCGATGGTGTCGAGCATGGCCTTGCGTTCGCGCAATTCCGCGCCGAAGGTATCACGAAAGCCCCGCGGCGTTTCGGCCTTGGGGCGCGGCTGCTTCTTGTCCTTCTTGGCCATCGGGCCCTCGCTGTCTGGCAGTCGCGCGTGCCTTAGCCGATGGGGCAGAAGGGGGCAACCGCAACCCCAGGGGTGCAAGGAAAGGCAGGCATGGACCGGCAGGATCTGGAAGAACGCATCGCCCACCTGGAACGGGCGCTTGGCGATATGTCGGACGTGGTGGCGCGGCAGGATACTGCGCTGGACCGGCTGGAACGGCGGGTCGAGATGCTGATGCGGCGCGAGGCGGAGCGCAGCCGCGACGACGGCGGCAGTGCGGTGCTGGCCGACAAGCCCCCACCGCATTGGTAAGCGCGCCCGCGCGCCGGGCTAGCCGGACGCAGGTTCCCCGTGCCTCGGCGACGGCACCATCAAACCCAGCGTGCGGACAACGGCGCGATTATCTCTAGCGCGTCGACAACGGCACGACCGACACCCCCAGCACCCAGAACGGGCGCGACAGTTCCGCGTCGGTCAGCAGGCGCAGCCCGCCCGTGGGCGCGTGGGGGTCGCGCACCGAGATCGTGTCGCGCCGCACCGTGCCTGCAAGCCCTGGCACGGTGGTCAGCGCGGTCATGACCGTGGCATGCCCCGCCGCGCCGCACAGAAGCGGCTGGCGCGCCAGTCGCGTGAGCAGCCGTGGAAATTCGGGGTCGCGCGGCATCGCCTCGTGCAGCGAGGGCAGGGGGGCCAGCCCCAGCAGGAAGCCCTGCCCGGCACGGTCGGTCCATGTGCCCGCCATGGCGTGCAGCAGCGCCTCTTCGCGGTCCGTGTCGTGGTCCGGACATCCGTCCGGTGGCAGCCCGGCCCGGATCAGCAGGTCGCCGGGGTCCACCCGCGCCCCGTAACCCCGGAGCATGTAGGCCAGCGCCATGGCCCAGGCCCGCCCACGGCACGGATCGGTCGCCAGCGGCGGCGTGCTGGAAAACCCAACCCGGCAGGCCGCGTCATCGCCCCGCGGCAGACAGCCGTTTTCGCGGATCACCGGGGCACCGGCCACAGCCCCCCCGGCCCGCATTGGCAGCAGGCAGGCGGACGCAATTCCGCCTAGCGCCGCAATCAGCATGCGTCGGTCCATGTCACCCCTTCGATCTTCACCCGGGACCAGATCTGCGCCACGGCGGGTTAATGGCTTATTGGGGAATCCGCCCTTGCGCGGGGGTTTCGAGAGGCGCGGTTAACGCCTTGGCAACCGGGACCGGACCGCGCGGCGGTCAGGTGAAGTCGAACTCGTCCAGCCCGGTGGGCGATCCCGGCCCCGCGTCGGCGCCGTCCCCGGTCACGTCCCGTCCGTCGGGGATGAAGGTCACCATCGTGCTGTCCGCGCAGGACAGGAATTCCGGCAGGATGCCTGTCAGCGCGCCATCGTCCGGAAAGTAGAAATCGCTCGCCGCGTCGCAATCGCCGGTGTCGCGGAACTCGATCATGTCGGGCGCAAGATCGATTGCGCCGTCGCGTGCCGTGCCGGATCGTGACTGGGGCATGATCGAACCTAGCCGGAGTTTCGCCTGAGACGGGAAAATAGCGCACCTTCCGGTTGTACCGCAACCGGCGACAATGCCTGTTCGGTATGCATCTGGGACATGGCGGACCAATCCGGTTGCGAGCCCCACGCATCGTCGGGCGGATGGCGCATCCCCTTGTGGCGGGCCATTTCCAGCGCGATAGCGTTTTGGTCAACTTCGACGTCTGGACGCGGGCGCGGCCCCCGCCGACCCGACGGCGGGCGGATTGCGGCGCCGTGGCGGCCTTGCCCGCCCCCTGCGCCGATTCGATATCGGCCCTGCGCGCCTTTGCGAAACATGCTATCGGGCACATCGTCGAACAATCGCAGCCGGAAACGAGGTCGAACCGTGCCCCAAAGCAGTCGCGCCTATCGCTGGATCGTCCTGTTGCTGGCCATCGTGTTCTTCATCGATCGTGCCACCGTCGAGGATTTCGCGGACTGGTCCGATTTCGGCTGGCAGTTTCGCTACCTCACGATCTGGGCGCTGACCGGCAGTCTTGTCGCCGCCGCGATGATGCTGACGCGGCGCTTCGGTCAGCGGGACGGCCGCGGGGCGGTCTTCGTGTCGGTGGTGGCGGTCATGAACATGATCGTCGTGGTGTCCTACTGGCGGCTCTATTTCGATGATCCGACGCTGGTGAACGGCGACAACGACATCGTGCCGGCGCGCGAATACTACCTGCATCTCGCCGGACCGCTGCTGCAATGGATCGACGTTTTGGCGATCAAGCGCGGCTTTCGCCGGGTCCTGGCCGTGGCGCTCTGGCTTGGTGTTGCGGTGCTCGCCTATCTCGGCTGGTCGGAATTCGTCGTGGCCCCCCTGAACGACGAACCGGTTGGCACGGTGACGGCGGGCCTGCCCTATCCGTTCCTGAACAACATGCCGCCCACCGCCCGACTGGCATTCTACGGGGCGACCTGGGCTTCGGGGCTGGTCTTCATCGCCCTTTTGCGCGGCTTGCAGGGGCTGGTGGACCGCGCCGGATCCCCTGCCCGCCCGGCGTCCAGCCCGTGACGCTGCGCCAGAACAACACCGGCGCCTGGAACTTATGCAGGTGCAGCAAGCTTGATCGCCCGGTGGACCTGTGCATCATGTTAACCAAGAATCACCAGAAGCGACAAAGCGGGAGGGATCCGATGCGGCACGTTCTCTATGCGGCGCTCTGTGCCACTGCGTTCGGAGGTGTCGCACCCGCGGCGGCACTATCGATCAACAGTCTGTTCGTGTTCGGTGACAGCAATGTCGATATCGGGCGCGCCGCCGCCGAGCTGGCCGGAGACCCCGCCGATGGCGTGGTCGTTCCGCCGAACACCGTGGACGGCCGCAGTGCGGACGGCACGATCCTGCCAGAGTTCCTTGCCGACCGCGTGGGCGTGCCGCAGCGCAACTATGGCTGGGGCGGTGCACAGGCCGGGCCGGACAACATCCTCGGGATCCTGATCCCCGGCGCATCGGACACGCTCAAGACCGGCACGCTCAGCCAGATCGACGAGTTCGACCTGTTCCTCGGCGGCGGAGCCGCCGATGCTGACGCGCTCTACCTGGTTTTTGCCGGGTCGAACGACCTGTTCTTCGCCGACAAGAACGATCAGACGGCAGTGGACGCCGCCGTGGCCAGCGCCGACGCGAACCTGCGCACCGCCGTCACTCGGCTGTCCGATCTGGGCGCGCGCAACATCGTCGTCGCCACGCGCACGCCGCGCCCGGTGCTCTCGGATGCCCCGACCGTCACGGACGAGCCCGACCCAGACGCGCGGAACGATGCGGCGGGGCGCCAGCTCAGCGCAGCGATCGCCATGCTGGTGACCGATCTCGACCCGGTGCTGCCGGCCGATGTGCTGCTGTTCGATGCCTACGCGATCATCCGCGAAATAATTGCCGGATCCGGGTCCAACGGGTTCGACCTGTACAGCGATGCGCCCGCCGACTACTGCGTCCCACCGGGCGAGCCACAGAAACCGGATTGCTCCACGCTGATCAATTTCGATGCGGCGCACAAGACATCGGCGGTGCATGGGATTCTGGCCGATCGGTTTATCGACCAGTTCGATCTGCGTGCCGCACCCGCGCCCGTGCCCTTGCCCGCCGCTGGCTGGCTTCTGGTCGTGGCCCTTGGCAGCATCGCGGCGACACGGACCCGCAAGGCCGCCTGATCGCAGCGCGGCCCTGCAAGAGGCGCCGCGCCGATGGATGGCGCGGCGTATCGACTTCAGATATCCTCCACCATCACGACGCCGGGCAGGGATTTCATCGCGCTGCGCAACTCCGGCGTCACGGCGCGGGGTTCCGGCAGGGGAATGTCCACTTCGGACAGAGTGTCGTCATGCACCTGCAGCCGCAGGCTGACCGGCGCGCGCAGCCGCGCAGGCGCGTCCTTCGTCACCCGGTCGAGCAGCGACACGACCGGCGACACATCCGCGCGCGGATCGAAATGGATGCGCATGCCCGCCACACCCGCGCGCGCGACCACGTTGTCCACGGGTGCAGCCCCCTTGCACAGCAGCTTCAACTGGTCGGTTTCCAGCGTCGCCTCCACCGTCAGGACCACATTGCGACCGGGTTCGAGATCGTCGCGCGCGGCCTCCAGCGTTTCCGAGAATACCGTGACCTCGTAGAGCCCCGTGGGGTCCGAAAGCCCGACAAAGGCATAGCGGTTGCCGCGCGCAGACTTGCGTTCCTGCCGCGCTGCCACCGATCCCGCGATCTTCGCCACCAGCGGCCCCCCGCGCGCGTCCCGGGCGATCTCGGCCAGTGTCTTCACCCCCGCGCGTTTCAGCGCGCCCATGTAGTCGTCCAGCGGATGGCCCGACAGGTAGAACCCGATGGCGGCGTGTTCCTCGCGCAGCCGCTCGGCGGGCATCCAGTCGTCCATCTGCGGCAGGCGCGGTTCGGGCAGGTCTTCGCCCGCATCGCCGAAGAGCGACACCTGGGCCGAGCCGCGCTGGTCGTGGATCGCCGCCGAATAGGCCGTCAGCGCATCCATCGCGGCAAAGACCCGCCGGCGGTTCCGGTCCAGCTGGTCGAACGCCCCGGCACGCGCCAACATTTCCAGCGGGCGCTTGCCGATCCGGCGCAGGTCCACCCGGCGCGCGAAATCGAATAGCGTGACGAAGTCCCCGCCGGTTGTCCGCGCGGCCTCGATCAGCCCCATCGCATCGACACCCACGTTCTTGAGCGCGCCAAGCCCGTAGACCAGCCGCCCCTGTGACACCGTAAATTGCGCGCCCGAGCGGTTCACGCAGGGCGGCACGATCTCGATCCCCAGCCCGCGCCGGACTTCCTCGGCGAAGACGGCGAGCTTGTCGGTCAGGTGGATATCGCAGTTCATCACCCCGGCCATGAATTCGACCGGGTGGTTCGCCTTCAGCCACGCGGTCTGGTAGCTGACCACGGCATAGGCAGCGGCGTGCGACTTGTTGAAGCCGTAATTGGCGAACTTGTCGAGAAGGTTCCAGACCTCCAGCGCCTTGTCCTTGTCCACGCCGTTCTTCGCGGCCCCTTCGAGGAACTTGGGCCTTTCCGCATCCATGGCCGCCTGGATCTTCTTGCCCATGGCGCGGCGCAACAGGTCCGCGCCGCCAAGGGTATATCCCGCCATTTCCTGCGCGATCTGCATCACCTGTTCCTGGTAGACGATGATGCCTTGCGTCTCGTCCAGGATATGGTCGATGCTCGGATGGATGGACGCCCGTTCCCGCAGCCCGTTCTTGACCTCGCAGAAGGTCGGGATGTTTTCCATCGGGCCGGGGCGATAGAGCGCCACCAGCGCGATGATATCCTCGATACAGGTGGGCTTCATGCGCCGCAGCGCATCCATCATGCCCGAACTTTCCACCTGGAACACCGCGACGGTCTTCGCGCTGGCATACAGCCGATAGGTCTTCTCGTCCTCCAGCGGGATCTGCCCGATATCGTTTTCCGCGCCCTCGAAGGGCGCGTAGATCTCGGACCCGTCCGCCG
Organism: Meridianimarinicoccus zhengii; assembly: GCF_003254465.1. Classification (GTDB taxonomy): domain Bacteria; phylum Pseudomonadota; class Alphaproteobacteria; order Rhodobacterales; family Rhodobacteraceae; genus Meridianimarinicoccus; species Meridianimarinicoccus zhengii. The sequence goes on along the minus strand of NZ_QDFI01000090.1, from coordinate 6,049 downwards.
CGATGTGCAGATCGCGGCCCGAGGCGTGGATAAGCGCGATCGCGTTCTGGATCGCGGTCAGCGTCTTGAGGCCCAGGAAGTCGAACTTCACCAGCCCCGCCTGTTCCACCCATTTCATGTTGAACTGCGTGGCGGGCATGTCCGACCGCGGGTCTTGATACAGTGGGACCAGCTCGTCCAGCGGCCGGTCGCCGATCACCACGCCCGCGGCATGGGTCGATGCGTTCCGCAGCAGCCCCTCCACCTGCTGGCCATAGCCGAGCAAGCGCGCGACGACCTCCTCGCGCCGGGCTTCCTCGCGCAGGCGCGGCTCGTCGGCCAGCGCCTTCTCGATGCTGACGGGCTTGACGCCTTCCACCGGGATCATCTTGGACAGCCGGTCCACCTGCCCATACGGCATCTGCAGCACCCGCCCGATGTCGCGCACCGCCGCCTTGGACAAAAGCGCGCCGAAGGTGATGATCTGCCCCACCCGGTCGCGCCCGTACCTGCCCTGCACGTAGGCGATGACCTCCTCGCGGCGGTCCATGCAGAAATCGATGTCGAAGTCGGGCATCGACACACGGTCGGGGTTCAGGAACCGCTCGAACAGCAGACTGTAGCGCAGCGGATCGAGGTCGGTGATCGTCAGCGCATAGGCCACCAGACTGCCCGCCCCGGACCCGCGCCCCGGCCCTACGGGAATGTCGTGATCCTTGGCCCATTTGATGAAGTCGGCCACGATCAGGAAATAGCCGGGAAAGCCCATCCGCTCGATAATGCCCAGTTCGAAATCGAGCCGTGCCTCGTAATCCGCCACGGATGCCGCGTGCGGGATGACCGCCAGCCGCGCGGCCAGCCCTGCGCGGGCCTGCCGGCGCAGTTCGTCCACCTCGTCATCGGCGAAGCGCGGCAGGATCGGGTCGCAGGTCCGGGCGCGGAAGGCACAGCGCCGCGCGATCTCCACCGTGTTCTCCAGCGCCTCGGGCAGATCGGCGAAGAGCGTGGCCATTTCCTCGGGCGTCTTCAGGTAATGCTGCGGGGTCAGCCTGCGGCGCGGTGCGGCTTGATCCACATACGCTCCGTCCGCGATGCACATGAGCGCATCATGCGCCTCGAACATCGCGGCATCGGGAAAATGCACGTCGTTCGTGGCCACCAGCGGCAGGTCCATGGCATAGGCCAGTTCCACGTGGCCGCGTTCGGTCGCGCGCTCGGCCTCGGGCAGGCCATCGTCGCCGGGATGGCGTTGCAACTCGATGTAAAGCCGGTCGGGATAGATCGCGGCGAGCCGTTCGAGCAGCGCTTCCGCCTTGGCGCGCTGTCCCGCCTGCAACAGCCGCCCCACCGGCCCGCCGGGTCCGCCCGTCAGGCAGATCAGCCCTGCGCCATGGACCGCCAGATCATCCAGCGTGACATGCGCGCGCCCGCTGCCGTCGCCAAGATAGAGCGCCGAGTTGATCTTCAGCAGGTTGCGGTAGCCCGTCTCGTCCTGCGCCAGCAGCACCACCGGCGCCGGGTCCGGTGCACGGTCGCCGGGGCGGGGCGTTTCGGTGGCCGCGTCCACCTGGCACCCAAGGATCGGCTGCACCCCCGCCTTTGCCGCACCTTCGGAAAACTCCAGCGCGCAGAACATGTTGTTGGTGTCCGTGACGGCGACCGCCGGCATCCCCATCCCGGCCACCAGACCGGGCAGGGATTTCAGCCGCACCGCCCCTTCAAGCAGCGAATACTCGGTGTGCAAGCGCAGGTGGATGAATCGGGGGGCGGGTGTGCTGGCGTTCATGCGCGCCACGCTAGCGCCCCGGCGCGGCCGGGGAAAGCCCGGCCGGCACATGCACAGTCATCGTTCTGTCGCCGCCCTGCGTGGCCTTTTCATGGGCGGTTGCCCGAATTTCGGGCGTTCGGGGCGGCGCCATGAGGCATCGCGGTGCGCACAGCTCTTGCCAAGCCCGGCAAACCCCGCTTTTCTGCAGCCTGTCGTCCCGGGTCTACGCCGCATCGGTCCGGGGCATACGCGGCGCCTGCGCCCCAGGACATTGGTAACGCGGCGGACTGAACGATCCCATGATACGTTTCATCCTCAACGGAGACGGGGTGCAGGTGGCACAGGCCGCCCCCACCGATACGCTGCTCGACTGGCTGCGCGACCGGCGGGGCCTCACCGGCACCAAGGAAGCCTGCCGCGAAGGCGATTGCGGCGCCTGCACCGTGATGGTCACCGATGCCCACGGCAGCCGCGCGCTGAACGCCTGCATCCTGTTCCTTCCCCAGGTCGATGGCACCGCCATACGCACGGTCGAGGGGCTTGCCGCCCCTGACGGCACGTTGCACCCCGTCCAGCAGGCCATGGTGGACCGCCACGGCGCGCAATGCGGTTTCTGCACGCCGGGTTTCGTCGTCTCCATGGCCGCGGCGCATGCGGAAGGGATGACCGACCACGACACCGCGCTTGCTGGCAACCTGTGCCGGTGCACGGGCTACGCGCCGATTCATCGCGCCGCGGAAGATACCGCCGCGGCCGCGATCCCCGCGCATATCCTGGCGGACCGCGCCATGTTCGACCGTGACGCATCCCCCGCGGGGCAGGGCGCGGCAGAAGACCGGACCGCCCCGCCGGATGCGGCTTTCTTCCGGCCTGACAGCGCCGATGCGCTCGCAGCCTGGTATTCCGCCCATCCGGACGCGACGCTGGTTGCCGGGGCCACCGATGTGGGCCTGTGGGTGACGAAACAATTCCGCGATCTCGGCCCCGTGGCCTTCCTCAACGGTTGTGCCGACCTGCGCGGCGTTACCGTTACGTTAGACTCGATCCGCATCGGGGCCATGACCACGCTGTCGGACCTGCTGCCGGTGATGGATGACCATCACCCGAGTTTCGCCGCCATGATCCGCCGCTACGGGTCGGTGCAGGTGCGCAACGCCGCGACCGTGGGGGGCAACATCGCCAACGGATCGCCCATCGGCGACAGCCCGCCCGCGCTGATCGCGCTGGGTGCCACGCTCCACCTGCGCCGGGGCGACACGCGCCGAACGCTGCCGTTGGAGGATTTCTTCATCGCCTACGGCAAGCAGGACCGCGCGCCCGGCGAATTCGTCGAGGCCGTGACCATTCCACGCCAGCCCGACCGCCTGCGCTGCTACAAGATTTCCAAACGCGTCGACCAGGACATCTCGGCGGTCTGCGGCTGCTTCAACATCACCGTGACGGACGGCGCGGTCGCATCCGCGCGCATCGCTTTCGGCGGCATGGCGGGCATTCCGAAGCGCGCCGCGGCGGTGGAGGCCGCGCTGGTGGGCAAGCCCTGGACCGCGGCGACCGTCACCGCCGCAATCCCGGCTTTCGCGCAGGATTTCCAGCCGCTCAGCGACATGCGCGCCAGCGCCGACTACCGGCTGACCGTGGCGCAGAACCTGCTCTGGCGCGCGTTCCACGCCGATCACGGCTCCGCAACGGATGTGCTGGAGGTCGCACCATGACCGCTGATCCGACCCCGCCCCGCGACGGCACCGCGGCCCCGACCGTGGGGCGACCGCTGCCCCATGACGCGGCCCGGCTACATGTCACCGGGCAGGCGCCGTATGTCGATGACATCCCGCTGCCCGCGGGTGCGCTGCACCTGGCGTTTGGGCTGAGCGAGATTGCCGCCGGGCGGCTGGTGTCGGCCGATCTGGACGCCGTGCGCGCGGCTCCGGGCGTGGTCGGTGCGTGGTCGGCTGCGGATCTCGGGGTGAACCCCGATTGCTCGCCCTCGGCCCATGACGAACCGCTCCTGTCCGACGGCACAATTCACTATGTCGGCCAGCCCCTCTTTCTGGTCGCAGCCGAAAGCCACGTGGCTGCCCGCGCCGCAGCGCGACGGGCAAAGGTCACGACAGAGGCCACGACCGCGATCCTGACCATTGACGACGCACTGGCGGCTGGGAGCCGGTTCGAGGACGGTCCGCGCATCTACGGTCGAGGCGACCCGGAGGCCGCGATCGCCGTAGCGTCCCACCGGGTGAGCGGGCGCATGGAGGTCGGCGGGCAGGAGCACTTCTATCTGGAGGGGCAGGCGGCCGCGGCCCTGCCACAGGAAGGCGGCGACATGATCGTCTACGCCTCCACCCAGCACCCGACGGAGATCCAGCACAAGGTCGCCGATGCGCTGGGTCGGCCCATGCATGCCGTGCGGGTGGAAACGCGCCGCATGGGCGGCGGCTTCGGCGGCAAGGAAAGCCAGGGCAACGCGCTCGCCATCGCCTGCGCGCTGGTGGCCGCCCGCACGGGCCGCGCGGTCAAGATGCGCTACGACCGCGACGACGACATGGTCATCACCGGCAAGCGCCACGATTTCCGCATCGACTATGACGTGGGCTTCGACGCCGACGGCCGGATCGCGGGGATCGCCTTCACCCAGTATGCGCGCTGCGGCTGGGCGCAGGACCTGTCGCTGCCCGTGGCCGACCGCGCGATGCTCCATGCCGACAACGCCTATTGGCTGCCCGCCGTGCGGATCACCTCCCACCGGCTGCGCACCAACACGCAAAGCGCGACGGCCTTTCGCGGCTTCGGCGGCCCGCAAGGCATGGTGGGGATCGAGCGGGTGATGGATCACATCGCCCACGCTCTGGGACGTGATCCGCTGGCGGTGCGGCGCGCCAACTACTATGCCGAGGCCACGGCACCGGCGGCACCCCGGACCGGCCGCGTGACGCCCTATGGGCAGGAGGTCACCGATTTCTGCCTGCACGACCTGACGGGCCGGCTGGCCCGGTCCTGCGACTACGACACCCGCCGCGCGGCGGTGGCGACGTGGAACGCGCGAGAGCCGGTGCTCAAACGCGGCATCGCACTGACGCCGGTGAAGTTCGGCATTTCCTTCACGCTCACCCATCTCAACCAGGCGGGCGCGCTGGTGCATGTCTATCAAGACGGGTCCATCGCCATGAACCATGGCGGCACCGAAATGGGGCAAGGCCTGTTCCAGAAGGTGGCACAGGTGGCCGCCGCGCGCTTCGGCGTGGATGTGGGCGCGGTAAAGATCACGGCCACGGACACCGCAAAGGTGCCCAACACCTCCGCCACGGCGGCGTCCTCCGGGTCGGACCTGAACGGCATGGCCGTGCAGGCGGCCTGTGATGCGATCCGCGACCGGATGGCGGTGCAACTGGCCGAGGTACGGCAGGCCGACCCGGCATCGGTCGTCTTCGCGGGCGGGCAGGTGCGGGTGGGCGGCGACATGCTGACCTTTGCCGAGGCCGCCGCGGAATGCTATTTCGCCCGCGTGTCTCTTAGCGCCACGGGGTTCTACCGCACCCCCGACATCTCGTGGGACCGGATCAAGGGACATGGGCGGCCGTTCTACTACTTCGCCTATGGTGCGGCTTGCACCGAGGTCGTGCTCGACACGCTCACCGGCGAGAACCGCATCCTGCGCACTGACATCCTCCACGATGCCGGGGCCTCGCTGAACCCGGCGCTCGACATCGGCCAGATCGAGGGCGGCTTCGTGCAGGGCGCGGGCTGGCTGACCATGGAGGAACTGGTGTGGGACGATGCGGGCCGCCTGCGCACCCACGCGCCCGCCACCTACAAGATCCCGGCGATGGGCGACCGGCCGCGCGTGTTCAACGTGGCACTCTACGACGTGCCCAACCGCGAAGCGACGGTCTATCGGTCCAAGGCCGTGGGGGAGCCGCCCTTCATGCACGGCATCTCGGCCTTCCTTGCGCTGTCCGACGCGGTGGCGGCTTGCGGGCCGGGCTATCCCGCGCTCGACGCGCCAGCGACGCCGGAACGGCTGCTCGCGGCGGTGGCGCGGGTGCGCGCGGAGGCTGCGCCATGAGCCTCGATCTGGCAGACCTGCACGCGGCGGTCGCCGCCCATGGCCCGGTGATCCGCGTCGTGATCGCGGATGTGGCGGGATCGTCGCCGCGCGATCCGGGGGCGGCGATGCTGGTCTGGCAGGCCGGCCAAGCGGGCACCATCGGCGGCGGCGCGCTGGAATGGCAGGCCTTGGCGGAGGCCCGCGCCGCGCTTGCATCCGGTGCGCCCGACCGCCTGGCGCGCCACGCGCTCGGCCCTTCG
>NZ_QDFI01000009.1 GCF_003254465.1 Meridianimarinicoccus zhengii | reverse complement strand
CGGCCAGCGCTGCCTCGAGTCCCGCGCGCAGCCCCGCGGCGAGTGGCGTGCCGCCGCCGCCGGGCAGCCCCGCGAGCCGCCGCTTGGTCTGCACCAGCGACCGGGTGGGCGGCAGGAGTTCCTCGGCGCCCGTTCCGCGAAAGGCGATCAGGGCAACATGATCGCGCCGCGCATACGCATCCGCCAGCAGCAACTCGACCGCGCCCTTCGCTTCGGCCAACCGGGCGATGGCGGCCGAGCCCGAGGCATCCACGGCGAAGATCAGCAGCCGGTCCGAGCGGTCCTCGAACCGCCTGAGCCGGATATCGCGGGGCCGCAACTGGACGATGCCGGGCGCGTCCGGGCGTTCTTCCCGCCGCAGACGTTGCCAGGGGGCCGCGGCGCGCAGCGTGGCCACAAGGTCCACGCGGTGCCCGCTGTCGGGCCGCCCTGGGCGCGAGGGCAGGGGGCACCCCCGCCGGTTGCCCTGCCTCCGTGCGCCGGCGCCGCTGCCTGTCGCCGCGCGGCTTGCCCGCCCCATGCGTCCGGCCATGGCGGCGAGCAACTCCGGCGGCAGCATCGCCGCGATGGCATCGACCAGCAGTTCCTCCGGCATCTCAAGCCGCTCGCCGGGATCGTCGCTGTCTTCCGGGGTGTCGTCTGGCCTGTCATCGGGATCTGGCGGCGGTGGATCATCCTGTGTTTCCTCAGGCGCATCGGGCATTTGTGTCGCGCGTGGCACAAGCACGAGCGTTGCGGCGGCGGCAATGTCATCTTCCGATGCCAGGTCCCGCCCGGCGAGTGCTGCATGAGCACGCGCGGCGGCCAGCGCCAGCAGCGGCGCGCGCAGTCCCGCGACGCCCATCCGCGCTGCTAGCGTCACGATCGCCGCGGCGGCATCGTCCGGCAGCGCAGTGTCAGCCAGCCGATCCCGCGCCGCGGCCAACCCTGCGGCATCCGCGGGGGGCGCCGTGGCGATCACCTGCCGCCCGACCCCGTCGAGCGACAGGGCAAAGGCCAGCCGGTCGGTCAGGGCGGCGGGGGCGGTTTCTTCCGGCTCCAACCCTTCGTCGAGCAGCACGAGCGCGCCAGAACCGGTATCTGCATGGGCGGCAAGCCGCGCGGCCATGCCTGCCGGGCAACGTTCGGCCATGGTCAGCACCAGCAGCCGCGGCTCCGCCAGAAGTCCCGCGCGCTGCACCGGTCTGCCCGCCGCCAACGTCGCCGTCAGGTCGAGCCCGCCGAACAGCGCCTCGTCACCCATCGTCGGGTGAAGTTTGCAGATCGGCAGCGGCACGGGACCCAACCGGGCGAGCACCGCGTCGCGCACCGGACCGGGCCGGGCACGCAGGTGCATTCCGCCCAGCCCCACCGGGTCCACCGCAAGCAGGTCCAGCGCCAGGGCCGCCCGCGCCCAGTCGCCCGCCATGCCGGGCCGAGTGAGGGCCGTGGTGTCCGCTGACCGGGCGGGGTCGGTCATGCGGCGAAGACCTCGGCCACGGTGCGGGCTACACGGGCGCCGCTGCCGGCTTCGTCCAGCGGATCGCGGCGCAGCCGGTGGCTCAGGGCCATGGGGGCGACGTCGCGCAAGTGCGCGCGCGCAATGGCGTCGGCGCCGTCGAAGGCCGCCAGCGCCCGGCCTGCACGCAGGAGTGTCAGCTCGCCCCGCAGACCGTCGGACCCCAGCGCCACGCACAGCTCCGCGCAATCGCGCAGAACGGATTCGGGCGTCTCCATCCCGGCCAGCCGGTCGCGCGCGGCGAGGATGCGGTCGCGCAACTCCGCCTCTGAAGCTGCATGGGCGGCCACGAATCCCGCGCGATCGCGGTCATAGGCGTCGCGGCGGCGGATCACCTCGATCCGCTCGTCGATATCGTTGGGGGAGCGGACTTCCACGGACAGGCCGAACCGGTCCAACAGCTGGGGCCGCAGTTCCCCTTCTTCCGGGTTGCCCGACCCGACCAGCACGAAGCGCGCGGCGTGGCGGATCGACAGCCCCTCGCGCTCCACCACGTTCTCGCCCGATTGGGCCACATCCAGCAGAAGGTCCACGATGTGATCCTCCAGCAGGTTCGCCTCGTCGATATACAGGTAGCCGCGGTTCGCTGCGGCCAGCAGCCCCGGCTCGAACGCCTTCTCGCCGCGGGTCAGCGCCCGCTCGATGTCGAGCGCGCCGGTCACCCGGTCCTCGGACGCGCCGAGCGGCAGGTCCACCACGGGCGTCGGACGCGTGACGATGGGCGCGTCGGCGGGCACCTGCGCCCAATCGGGGCAATCGGCGTGGTGGGCGGCGTTGACCGGGCAGCCCTGCACGGCCTGAATGGGCGGCAGAAGGGCGGCGAGCGCGCGCACGGCCGTCGATTTGCCGGTGCCGCGATCCCCGAACACCAGCACGCCGCCGATACCGGGATCGACCGCCGTCAGGATCAGCGCGCGTTTCATGTCGTCCTGACCGACGATGGCCGTAAAGGGAAAGGGGGCAGTCATGCAGCTTGGGTCCGTTCGCTCAAGGGGTCCGTTCCGCCCCATGTACCGCGGGTATCGAGCAGGCGGAACCGGGCATAAAGTTCTTCGGCGAACCAGTCGCCCGCACGCACCGCGGCGATGGCGCGGGCATGGGGCCCGTCGGCGCGGGCGAAGCGCGCCATGGTGGCCGCGTCTGGCCAGATCGAGAAGGTTACCTGGTGCAGCAGCGGCACCTCACCGATGCCGATCTTGAACAACACGTTCGGGTCGGCCCCGATCACCTGGCTGATATCGGGCACCCGGCGCCAGAACTGCGCGGCCTTGGCCGGGCGCAGGGTGGCGCGCGTCAACGCCGCGATGGGGCCGATGCCGGTGTCGTCATGGGGGATAAAGGGCGCGGCACCGGTCCAGGCGCCGCGTGCCGACACCGGGCGCAGGAAAATGTGCCAGCTTTCGGCGGCTTCGCCGGCGTGGCGGGCATGGACAGCGCCGTCTGCAGTGCGCGCCTGTGCCGTGGCAAGGTCCGGCCACGTGGCGAGGATGGCATAGACCGCGGTGTTTGGGCGCGGGGTGAAGCCTTCGCCGGTGCCCGAGCCGCACAGCTTCCAGAAACCGATGTCAGGCGTGGCTGACAGTTTTTGCCGCGCGAGGCCCATCTGCGCAAATGCCCAGAGCCTGTCGCGGAGCCCGTCAAAGCGAAAAAGGCTCAGGCTGACGGTTTGAATGGTGCGACTCCCTTTCCATGTGTCAACAAAGTCTGACACGTGCTAGGCTGGAAGGGAAGGGATTCCCGAAGCGGAGCCCATTGGCCGCAGCATCCTCTGGGCCCCGTCGAAGGGAGACCGATGACCAAGCTTGACCAGACCCTGGCCGCCACCGCCGAACGGTTGACCGCGCCGCATGCCATCGTCGTCGGGGCCGGTATCGGCGGGCTGGCCGCCGCGATGCGGCTTGGGGCCAAGGGATACCGCGTGACGGTCATCGACCGGCTCGACATGCCGGGCGGGCGCGGGTCGTCCATCACCCACGACGGGCACCGGTTCGATCTTGGCCCCACCATCGTCACCGTGCCGCAGACCCTGCGCGAATTGTGGTCCGCCTGCGGGCGTGACTTCGACACGGATGTGGATTTGCGCCCGCTCGACCCGTTCTACGAGATCCGCTGGCCCGACGGATCGTCCTTCAAGGCGTCCGGCAGCACCGAGGCGATGCGGGCCGAGGTCGCGCGCCTGTCGCCCGGCGACGTGGTTGGCTACGACCGGTTCCTCGCGGACAGCGAGGCGCGCTATGCCTTCGGTTTCGAGGACATGGGCCGCCGGTCGATGCACCGCTTTCCGGACCTCATCAAGGTGCTGCCGCGCTTTGCCATGTTGCGTGCGGACCGGTCCGTCTACGCCCATGCCTGTCGGCGCGTGAAGGACGAGCGCCTGCGCATGGCGCTGTCGTTCCATCCGCTCTTCATCGGGGGTGATCCGCTGCATGTGACGTCGATGTATATCCTCGTCAGTTATCTCGAAAAGCAGTTCGGGGTGCACTACGCCATGGGCGGGGTCGCGGCCATCGCCAAAGCCATGGCGCGGGTGATCGAAGGGCAGGGCGGCAACCTGCGTCTCGACACGGAAGTCGATGAAATCCTTGTCACGAAGGGCCGGGCGCGCGGCGTGCGGCTGGCCAACGGGACGGTCATCGGGGCGGATGTGGTCGTGTCCAATGCGGATGCGGGGCATACCTATGACCGGCTCCTGCGCAACCATGCGAAGCGGCGCTGGACGCCGGCGAAGCTGAAGCGGTCGCGCTGGTCGATGGGGCTGTTCGTCTGGTATTTCGGCACGAAAGGCACGCGCGCGATGTGGCCCGATCTCGGGCACCACACGATCCTGAACGCGCCGCGCTATGCTGGTCTGCTCAGGGACATTTTTGTCAAGGGCAAGCTGGCGGAGGACATGAGCCTTTACGTCCATCGCCCCTCCGTCACCGATCCGTCGGTTGCGCCGGATGGCGACGACACGTTCTACGTGCTCAGCCCCGTGCCTCATCTGGGGCACGACACGCCGGTGGACTGGGCGACGATGGAAAAGCCGTACCGCGACCGGATGCTGGCGATCCTCGAAGACCAGTGCATGCCGGGCCTGTCGGACCGGCTCGGGCCCGAACTGGTCTTCACGCCCGACACGTTCCGCGACCGCTACCTGTCGCCGCTCGGTTCGGGGTTTTCCATCGAACCGCGCATCCTGCAAAGTGCGTATTTCCGGCCCCACAACGTCAGCGAAGAGGCGGCGGGCCTGTATCTCGTGGGCGCGGGCACGCATCCCGGCGCGGGCCTGCCGGGGGTGATTTCCTCGGCCGAGGTGCTTGGGAAACTGGTGCCCGACGCGGTGTCCGCATGAGTATCACCGAGGCCGATCTCGACCATTGCGCGCGGGCGATCCGGCATGGGTCGCGGTCCTTCTATGCCGCCTCCATGCTGATGCCGCCGCGCGTGCGGAACCCGGCGCTCGCGCTCTATGCGTTCTGCCGTCTGGCTGACGACGCGGTGGATTTGCAGGACGACAAGACCGGGGCGGTTCTGGCGCTGCGAGACCGGCTCGATCTCGTCTATGCGGGCCGCCCGCGCAACGCGCCCGCCGACCGGGCCTTTGCCGCGATGGTCGACGATGCCGAGATGCCCCGTGCGCTGCCCGAAGCATTGCTGGAGGGCTTCGCGTGGGACGCCATCGGGCGTCGCTGCGCCAGCCTGTCGGACCTGCGGGCCTATGCGGCACGGGTCGCCTCGGCCGTGGGCGCGATGATGTGCGTGCTGATGGGCGTGCGCGAAGCGGCGGCGCTGGCGCGGGCCTGCGATCTGGGCGTGGCGATGCAACTGACCAACGTGGCCCGCGACGTGGGCGAGGACGCGCGGGAAGGGCGGCTCTACCTGCCCACCGACTGGCTGACCGAAGCGGGCATGGACCCCGCGGCGTTCCTGGCAGACCCTAGGCCGGACCCTGCGATCCGGGCCATGACGGCGCGGCTGCTGCGCGAGGCGGATCAGCTTTACGCACGCTCCGAGGCGGGGATCGCGGCGCTGCCGCTGTCCTGTCGCCCGGCCATCTTCGCCGCGCGCTACATCTATGCAGGAATCGGCGGGCGCGTGGCGCGCAACGGGCATGACAGCGTCGGGCCGCGTGCCCGCACCGGGGGCGCGGAAAAGCTGGGCTGGCTCATGCTGGCAACCTTGCGCGCGGGCGGCACGCTGGTGATGCCGCGCTCGCCCCTGATCTTTGCCCGCCCGCTTCCTGAAACGGCGTTCCTCGTGGATGCCGCGCGGCGCGATGCCGCCCCGCATACGGGACGTGCCGAGGCGCTGGTGGCCCTGCTGGGGCAACTCGAACGGCGCGACCGGGGGCGTTCCGCCTTGAAGACCGCTGACCGCTGGGCTAGCTGAGCGTCATGGCATATGTCCTATTCACCATCTTTCTCGCCGCCTGCTTCGCGGCGGGATCGACCGGCGGCCTGTTCATGCCGGGCGACTGGTATCGCCGGCTCAACAAGCCGTGGTGGACACCGCCCGATCTTGTTTTCCCGATCGCTTGGACGGTTCTGTATGTCTGCATGGCTGCCGCCGGGGCGCGCGTGGCCATGTTGCCCGGCGCGGGGCTGGCCATGGCGCTCTGGTCCCTGCAGATCGCGCTCAACGGGCTGTGGACGCCGGTGTTCTTCGGGCTGAAGCGCATGAAGCTGGGGCTGATCGTGGTGGGCATTCTCTGGGTGGCCGTGGCCTGCACCATGCTGGCGCTGTTCCAGCAGGACAGGATCGCGGGCCTGTTGTTCGTGCCCTATCTCGTGTGGGTCACCATCGCCACGGCGCTGAACGCGGCCGTGCTGCGCATGAACCCGGACGAGGCCGCGAAGGAAAAGGCGGGCACGCCGGCCTGATCCCGCCAGACAAGGGCAAGACGGCGACCAGACCGACCCCGGGCCAGCGCAGGGTCACTCGGCCCGGTCGAAGGACCAGCCCGGCCGCCGGGGCACGCGAACCGCCAGCATCGGTTTGATGAGCGGGCTGCGGAAACGGTGCAGGTCCAGCGCCTCGTGCACGCCGACGGTGGTTTCACCGTCGATCCGCGTTTCCACCATCGACCGGCTGTAGAACGGCGCCTCCAGCATCGCCTTGACCTGCCGGGGCTGCGGCGCACCGGCGTCCGCGCGGGTTTCGCGCCGCACCGCCCAGAGACTGCGCCGCATCGGCGTCAGCGGCGGCGGGTCGGTCTGAAGGCTGGCGCTGCCATCGGTCCCGAAGCGGATGGCGGTGGCCAGCTTCGACCCGTCCAGCCGCGTCGCGTCGTAGAAGCAGCTCGCACCCGTCGCCGTCGGATAACGCCCCCAGGTCCAGAAGCTGAAATCTTCCTCAAGCGCGCGGGTGCCGAAATTGGCGTCGAAATAGCCGTGGCCTGTCCACTGCCAGCCCGGCGCATCCAGCGCCACGTCGATATCGGCCACCGGGGCGAAGGGCCGCCAGACATGGGCGCCGTCGGGCGTCAGCGGCAGGTCCACCGGCGTGACCGCTTTCGGTCGCAGGATGATCGTGCCGCGGACGCGCGAAATGAGGGGTGGGCCCGACACCTCGTCGATGTCGATCCGCAGCGCGCCGTTGTCCCAGTGAACGGAACTCGGCCCGATCCTCAGCGTGGATTCGGATTGCCGCAGCGCCGCGCGGCCCCGGTCGGTCATCGTGAACCGCCCGCCGGGACCATAGGTCGCCACGTTCAGGCAGACATGGTTTTCCGGGTCGCGCCGCCCCGACCACCGATACCAGGGCGAGAACACCGAGCCGATGAAGGCGATGACGGATACCGCGCGGGTGCCACACTGGCTTATCCCGTCGACATACCACCAGGCATAGCCGTTCGGCGGGACGGCGAGATCGAACCGAGGTCCGTCACGATCGCCTCTGCCGCGTGCCTGCCGGAGATCGCCGCCATCGGCACACCCGCCCCCGGATGCGTCCCCCCGCCCGCCAGGTACAGGCCCGCCACCGCGCTGCGCGCCGTTGGCCGCGACAGGGCCGCCGTCAGTCCATGCGGGCTCTGCCCGTAAAGGGATCCGGCGGAGCCCGGGAACAGCCTCTCGAACTCGCTGGGCGTGGTGAGCGCCGGAAGCCCTGGAACCGGGTCGAAACTCAGCCCGAAACGGGCCAGCGTGGCGAATGTCCGCGTGTGGCATGGGTCTTGCTCCTCTGGCCCGTCGGGGCCTTGCGCCGCGCCCGTGGCACCCGTGCGGGCGGTCAGCGGCGCGGCGTTCATGATGATCTCGAACCGCTCCATGGCGTCTGGCGGCGCGGGTTTTCCGCGATCCTCTGCGCAGACATAGAGCGTGGCATCGCGCGGCATGCGGCCGGCGCGCAGGTCGGCGAACTCGGCCTCCGGATCGCCGCCGAAGAACACGTTGTGATGGGCAAGCCCGCCCGTGGCGGTGCTGCGGGCCAGCGGGCCGTCCGGCTGCGCCGCGAAGGTCCAGACCCGCGCCGACAGGCTGCGTTCGGCGCGCAAGGGGCCGTTTCCGGCTGTGCGCACCGACTGGCCGAGCAGCCCGAGCCCGAGCGCACGCGGATCGCCGTTGAACAGCACCGCTGCCGCCGGGACCGTCTCTCCGTCGGCCAGGCGCACGCCGCTGGCCCGGCCCGTGCCGTCGCGCGTGATCTCATCCACCTCTGCGCCGTAGCGGAAGACGGCGCCGCGCGCGCCGGCAAGACCGGCGATGGCGCGGGCAAGCGCGTGCATCCCGCCATCGACCACCCAGACGCCCGCGGCCTCGGCCTGCCAGATCAGCGCCAGCAGGGCGGGGGCCTGGTAGGGCGAGCCGCCGACATAGGTCGCGTAGCGGCCGAACAGTTGTGCCAGCCGCGGGTCCGAGAACTGGCCCGCCAGCATCTGCGCCAGCGTCCGGTTCGGTGCCATCAGCGGGATCAGTGCGGGTTCCCGCATGACCCGGCGGGTCAGCGCACCAAGGCTTGGCTGCGCGGTCTGCATCATCGGTTCGTCGAAGGCGTCAAACAGCCGCGCGGCGCGCGCGCTGAACTGGCAGAACTCCCGTGCGGCCTGCGCCCCCGCGAAGGACCGGATCGCGTCGGCGCGGGCGCCCGGATCAGCGTGGAGATCGAGCGTGCTGCCGTCGGGCCACCAGTGCCGCGCCAGGATGTCCTGCCGGTGCAGGGTCACGTGATCCTCGATCCGGGCGCCCGCGGCGCAGAACAGATCGTCGAACACGGCGCGCATGGTCAGTACCGTGGGGCCTGCGTCCACCGGCCCGGCCGCGCTCGGAACGGTGCGCATCTTGCCGCCCGGTCCCGCCGCGCGGTCGAAGACCGTCACCGGCACCCCGGCTGCCGCCAGCCGAAGCGCCGCCGCAAGCCCGCCGATGCCCGCGCCGATCACGATGACGGGGCGTTCGGCGCGGGGTGCTCCATCCTGCCGGAGTGTCTGGTTCATCCTGTCGCCTCTGCCTTGCCGAATGCGGCACCCTGTCAGGAATTGTTGACTCAATGCGCCGAACTGTCCACTGTCATTTACAGAGCGATGTACCGAAAAGCTGACAGATGGGCCGTGCCATGGATATCGACCACCGGATTGACCAAGCGGTAACGCGTGCCATCGCGCTGGGGCGGGGGGGCGTGGCGCCCACCAGGCTGGCCTCGGCGCTGGACTATGCCACGACGCCGGGGGGCGCGCGCATCCGGCCCACGATCCTCATGTCCGTGGCGCTGGCCTGCGGCGACGACCGCCCGGGCATCGCGGATGCGGCGGCGGCGGCGCTCGAACTCATCCATTGCGCAAGTCTCGTGCATGACGATCTGCCCTGTTTCGACGACGCGGCCACGCGCCGCGGCAAGCCATCGGTGCACCGCGCTTACGGCGAAGCGCTGGCCGTGCTGACTGGAGACAGCCTGATCGTGCTGGCTTTCGACGTGTTGGCTCGCGCCGGGGCGACGGACGCGACGGCGGCGGTGCGAACCAACGCGCTGGTGCTGACGCTTGCGCAGCGCACGGGGATGCCGGGCGGGATCTGCGCGGGGCAGGGCTGGGAAAGCGAGGCGGATGTGGATCTTGCCGCCTATCACAGCTCCAAGACGGGCGCGCTGTTCGTGGCGGCGACGCGTATGGGGGCGATTGCCGCGGGCCATGAAGATCCCGACGCGTGGGAAGAACTGGGCGCACGCATCGGCGCTGCCTTTCAGGTCGCCGACGACCTGCGCGACGTGCTGTACGATGCCGACACGCTGGGCAAGCCGGTGGGTCAGGACGAATTGCATGCCCGCCCCAGTGCGGTGGCGGAATACGGCGTCGATGGTGCGATCCGGCGGCTCAAGGATATTCTCGGTGGGGCTATCGCGTCGATCCCTGCCTGTCCGGGAGAGGCGGCGCTCGCGGGCATGGTGCGCGCGCAGGCGGAGCGCCTGACCCCGGTCGCCCCGGTCCACGCGCGCAGTTTTCGCTGATGGCCGACGGCGCGTTGCCGCCGGGTGGCGCCGCGCGCCCGCCCGTGGCCGTGCCTGTTGCGGCCCCGGTTCTGCCGCGCCCCATCCGTCCCTTTCGGCCCGGGTGGCTGGCGCGGCTGATCGCCCGCCCGGAATTCCAGGCCGCCGTGGCGCGGATGCCGCTGCTGCGCGGGCTGGCACGGCGCGACGGAGCGGCGCTGTTCGATCTCGTGGCAGGGTTCGTGCGCGCACAGGTGCTGCTGGCGGTGGTCGAATTGGACCTGCCCGCACGTCTGATAGACGGCCCGCGCAGGCCCGAGGATCTTGCCCGCGAAACCGATCTGCCACCCGACCGCATGGACATGCTGCTGCAGGCCGCCGCGGCGCTGAAGCTGCTGCGCCGACGCCGCGACGGCCGTTTCGACCTGGCGCGCCAGGGTGCGGCGCTGGCTGGCGTGCCGGGCGTCGCCGGGATGATCCGCCATCATGGCGCGTTCTATGCCGATATGGCCGATCCCGTGGCGCTGCTACGCGGCGAGGTGGACACCGAACTGGCTCGATTCTGGCCCTATGTCTTCGGGGCGACCGGCACGCCGCCGCCGCCCGCTGTGACGCAGGTCTATTCCGACCTCATGGCCGAGAGCCAGACACTCGTGGCGCAGGATACGCTGGCGCGCGTGCGTTTCGGGGGTGTCCGGCGCGTCCTAGACGTCGGCGGCGGTTCCGGGGCGTTCGCCGTGGCGCTGTGCACGGCACGACCGGCCATCCGGGCGACCGTGTTCGACCTGCCCGCCGTCGCGCCGCTCGCCGCGGAACGCATCGCCGCTGCGGGCCTGGCGGACCGGGTGGATTTCGTGCCGGGGTCTTTCCGGACCGATGTGCTGCCCGGTGGCGCCGACATGATCACGCTCGTGCGGGTGCTCTATGACCATGCGGACGATACCGTCGCCGCGCTGCTGTCCGCCGCGTTTGCGGCGTTGCCGCCGGGCGGCAGGCTCGTGATTTCCGAACCGATGGCGGGCGGGGACCGTCCCGACCCGGCGGGCGATGTCTATTTCGCATTCTACACGCTGGCGATGCGCACGGGCCGTGCGCGGAGTGCCGCGCGGATCGCCGATCTGTGTCGCGCTGCCGGGTTCGCGGATCTGCGCTGCCACGAATCCTTGCGTCCTTTCGTGACCTCGGTGGTCGAGGCGCGCAAAACCGGCTGACCCGTGTCAAGCCGTCGGAGCGCATTCTCTCCAAATTCTTCTCGGCGCGAACTGTCTAATTTAATTGACAGGTCGGGATGTAACTCTAAACTGACAGTCATGACCCGTCCTCGTCCGGTACCCGGATCCGGCGGTGTCAAACGGGGGGAGCCGCCATGCAGACCACAGCCGTCCTTCTGGAACAGCCGCGCAGGCTGGGACTGAGCGCGCTGGGTCTGACGGCACCCGGACCGGGTGACGCGGTGATCGAGGTGGCTCATTCGGGCATCTCGACGGGTACCGAAAAGCTGTTCTGGTCCGGGCAGATGCCGCCCTTTCCCGGCATGGGCTATCCGCTCGTGCCCGGCTACGAATCCGCGGGCGAGGTGGTGGAGGCCGGGCCGGACTCGGGCTTGCGCGTCGGCGATCATGTCTTCGTGCCGGGCGCCAATTGCTATGACGGCGCCCATGGCCTGTTCGGCGGCGCCGCGCGGCGGCTGGTCAGCGCGGGCGACCGCACGGTAAAGATCGATTCGACCCTTGGTGCCACCGGGGCCCTTCTTGCGCTGGCCGCCACGGCGCGCCACGCCATGGCGGGGCTGGACAAGGCGATGCCCGACCTAATCGTAGGCCATGGCACGCTGGGCCGTCTGCTCGCGCGCCTGACCGTCGCTGCCGGGGCGCCCGCGCCGACTGTCTGGGAGATCGACGCAGACCGGCGCGATGGCGCGTTCGGATACGACGTGATCGACCCCGCTGACGATCCGCGGCGCGATTACCGCGCAATTTATGACGCATCGGGAAACGGTGCGCTGCTGAACGACCTGGTGGGCCGCATCGTGAAAGGCGGCGAGATCGTGCTGGCGGGGTTCTACACCGCGCCGCTCAGCTTCGCCTTCCCGCCGGCCTTCATGAAGGAAGCCCGCTTCCGCATCGCCGCCGAGTGGACCCGTGCCGACCTGACCGCGACTCGTGCGCTGGTCGAGAGCGGCGCGCTGTCGCTGGACGGTCTCATCACCCACACACGGGCCGCCGAAGACGCCGCCGCGGCTTACGAGACCGCGTTTGCCGACCCGGCCTGCCTGAAAATGATCCTCGACTGGAGAGCTGTCGCATGAGCCTTGACGATACACCGGCAAAGCCCGCCACGACCGCGGTTCCGAACCTCAAAGATTTCGACTCGCGCCTGCGCGACGAGGCCGCCGAGCCCACGCTCGAAGTGCCGCAGGGCGAGCCGACGAAGCACACCCAGATCATCGCGATCTACGGCAAGGGCGGGATCGGCAAGTCCTTCACGCTGGCCAACCTGAGCTGCATGATGGCGGAACAGGGCAAGCGCGTCCTGCTGATCGGGTGCGACCCGAAGTCCGACACGACCTCGCTGCTGTTCGGCGGCAAAGCTTGCCCGACGATCATCGAAACCTCGACCCGCAAGAAACTGGCGGGCGAGGAAGTCGCTATCGGCGACGTGTGCTTCAAGCGCTCCGGCGTCTTCGCCATGGAACTTGGGGGGCCCGAGGTCGGGCGCGGCTGCGGCGGACGCGGCATCATCCACGGCTTCGAACTACTTGAAAAGCTGGGCTTCCACGACTGGGATTTCGACTATGTGCTGCTCGATTTCCTCGGCGACGTGGTCTGCGGCGGCTTCGGTCTGCCCATCGCGCGGGACATGGCGCAGAAGGTGATCCTCGTCGCCTCCAACGACCTGCAATCGCTCTATGTGGCGAACAACGTCTGCTCAGCGGTACAGTATTTCCGCAAGATGGGCGGGAATGTCGGCGTCGCCGGTCTGGTCATCAACAAGGACGACCATTCGGGCGAGGCGCAGGCCTTTGCCAAGGCGGTGAACATCCCCGTGCTGGCGGCGATCCCCGCCGACGACGACTTGCGCAAGAAATCCGCGAACTACCAGATCGTGGGCACGTCCGAGTCCCGCTGGGGGTCGCTCTTCGCCGAACTGGCGGACGCCGTGTCGCTGGCACCGCCGGGACACCCGAACCCGCTGGACCAGGACGGGCTTCTGGGTCTGTTCGACAGCAAGGACACCGGCGGCGACGTGGTGCTGGAACCCGCGACCGATGCCGACATGCGCGGCAAGAAGAGCGCGCCGCGCGAAAGCCTTGAAGTGGTCTATGACGATGCCTGAGGCCGAAATACCCACCATCGCTGACCCGGAGGCCGGCACTTGCCACGCCCCCGGCGAGCAGATGCAGGCAAAGGCGCGCGCGTCCGGCATGGCCGAGATCCTCGACCAGTATGCCGCAGACTATCCCAAGGGGCCGCATGACCAGCCACAAAGCATGTGCCCGGCCTTCGGCTCCTTACGTGTAGGCCTGCGGATGCGCCGCGTGGGCACGATGCTGTCCGGCTCGGCCTGCTGCGTCTACGGCCTGACTTTCGTCAGCCATTTCTACGGCGCGCGGCGGTCGGTGGGCTACGTGCCGTTCAATTCCGAGTCTCTCGTGACCGGCAAGCTGTTCGAGGATATCCGCGACGCGGTGCACGAGATGGCCGACCCGGATCGCTATGACGCGATCGTGGTGACGAACCTCTGCGTGCCGACCGCGTCGGGCGTGCCGCTGCGGCTCCTGCCGACGGAAATCAACGGCGTGCGCATCGTGGGCATCGACGTGCCGGGGTTCGGCGTGCCGACCCATGCGGAAGCCAAGGATATCCTTGCAGGGGCCATGCTGAACTATGCCCGTGCCGAGGCCGAAGCCGGCCCGGTGCCGCGGCCGACCGGCGGCACGGCCGACCGACCCGCCGTGGCGCTGATGGGCGAGATGTTCCCGGCCGATCCTGTGGTGATCGGGCAGATGCTGTCGCCCATGGGGCTGGCCGCCGGGCCGGTCGTCCCCTGCCGCGAATGGCGCGAATTGTATGCCGCGCTCGATTGCGGCGTCGCCGCGGCGATCCATCCGTTCTACACCGCTGCCGTGCGCGAGTTTCACGCGGCAGGCCGCAAGGTCGTCGGGTCTGCGCCGGTGGGCCATGACGGCACCGCCGCCTGGCTGGCGGCCATTGGCGATGCCTACGGAATCGCGGCGGACAAGGTGGCCGAGGCGCAGAACGCCGTGCTGCCGGCCATCCGTGGCGCGCTGGCGGCTACACCCCTCGATGCGACGATCACGCTGTCGGGCTATGAGGGATCGGAGCTGCTGGTCGCACGCCTGCTGATCGAAAGCGGCGCGCGGGTCCCCTATGTGGGCACGGCGTGTCCCAAGACCCCGTGGTCCGAGGCGGATGCCGCCTGGTTGGCGGATCGCGGTGTGAAGGTGACCTTCCGTGCGAGCCTCGAAGACGATCTCGCGGCGATGGAGGCGGTGAAACCCGACCTTGCCATCGGTACGACCCCGGTGGTGCAGAAGGCGAAAGAGGCGGGTATCCCGTCGCTTTACTTCACGAACCTGATCTCGGCCCGGCCGCTCATGGGCCCGGCGGGTGCGGGCAGCCTTCAGGAAGTCGTCATCGCGGCCATCGGCAACCGAGACCGCATGGGCAAGATGCGTGAATTCTTCGAAGGCTCTGGGCAGGGCGATACGGCAGGCATCTGGGAAGGTGCGCCGAACCTTCGGCCCGACTTCCGCGAAAGCCACCAGAAGAAGCTCGACAAGCAAGCGCGCGCCGCCAAGGCGCAGGAGATGATCTGATGCTGATCCAGGATCATGATCGCGCAGGGGGCTACTGGGGCGCGGTCTATGCCTTCACCGCCGTCAAGGGCTTGCAGGTCGTCATCGACGGCCCGGTGGGCTGCGAGAATCTGCCGGTCACATCCGTTCTGCATTATACCGATGCACTGCCGCCGCACGAGTTGCCGATCGTGGTGACCGGGCTTGGCGAGGGCGAGATGGGATCGGGCACCGAGGAGGCGATGAAACGCGCCTGGGAAGTGCTTGACCCCGCCCTGCCGGCCGTCGTCGTCACGGGCTCCATCGCCGAGATGATCGGCGGGGGGGTCACGCCGCAGGGCACGAACATCCAGCGCTTCCTGCCGCGCACCATCGACGAGGACCAGTGGCAGTCCGCCGACCGGGCGATGACTTGGATCTTCACGGAATTCGGCCAGACCAAGGGCCGGATGCCAAAGGAGACCAAGCGCATCGAGGGCGAGGCGCCGCGGGTCAACATCCTCGGGCCGATGTACGGCACGTTCAACATGCCCTCGGACCTGGCCGAGATTCGGCGTCTGGTCGAAGGTATCGGCGCCGAGATCAACATGGTGATGCCGCTGGGCAGCCATCTGGCCGAGATGCGCAATCTCGTGAACGCCGACGTCAACGTGGTGATGTACCGCGAATTCGGGCGCGGGCTGGCGGAGGTGCTGGGCAAGCCGTACCTTCAGGCACCCATCGGGATCGAGTCCACCACGCGGTTCCTGCGCAAGCTGGGCGAACTGACCGGGCTGGACCCGGAACCGTTTATAGAACGTGAAAAACACTCGACGCTGAAGCCCGTTTGGGATCTGTGGCGGTCGGTGACGCAGGATTTCTTCGCCACCGCCAGTTTCGGGATCGTCGCGAACGAGACCTATACCCGCGGCATCCGCCAGTATCTGGAAACCGATCTCGGGTTCCCCTGTGCCTTCGCCGTCGCGCGCTGTGCCGGCACCAAGACCAACAACCCGGAGATCCGGTCGATGATCGCGCAGCGCCGCCCGCTGGTGGTGATGGGCTCGATCAACGAGAAGATCTACATGGCCGAAGGCACGGCCGGGCACGGACCGAAGCCGTCTTTCATCCCGGCTTCGTTCCCCGGTGCCGCCATCCGGCGCGCGACCGGCACGCCCTTCATGGGGTATGCGGGGGCTACCTACCTGCTGCAGGAAATCTGCAACGGCCTGTTCGATGCGCTCTTCCACATCCTGCCGCTCGGCAGCGATCTGGATGGCGCCGCCGCGACACCGTCCACGCTGCGCCGCGATCTGCCCTGGGACAACGACGCCCAGGCGGCGCTTGATCGCATCGTGGCCGAACACCCGATCCTGACACGGATTTCCGCGGCCAAATCCCTGCGCGATGCGGCCGAGGCCTCGGCGCTGGCGCAAGGCGCGACCCATGTCGATCTGAATACCGTCGAGGCGCTGCAACCCGCAGGCCGCCGCGACCCATCGCTCACCCAGACCGGAGGACCTCGTCCATGACCGATTTCACCTCGGACCATACGACCCAGCGCCGCCCCATGCGCCGCGGGGCGGAGTTCCACCTTTATTTCGCGCTGATCTTCCTGCTGGCGCTGCCCTTTTCCACCGCCGGCTGGGTGATGGACATCGCGGCGCGCCGGACGCTGAACCTGCACGGGCCGCTCGCGCGCGCCTGGGCGGAAGCGGACCGGATCACGCCGCTGATCTTCTCGGTCTGACGACCGGGACCTGAACTTCCCGGTCCGAGGACCGGGATCACGATCTGTCCGCCCGGACACGGGCGGTCAGAACCCGGCGGGGACTTGCGCCCCAATGGACGACCCGGCCGCAGGGTTTGCGGCTTTCGGCTAAACGATCCGGAGGAAAGTTTATGGCTGATGATACCGACCTGTCGTTCACAGGTCTCACCGACGAACAGGCGCAGGAACTGCACTCTGTCTACATGAGTGGGCTCTGGCTCTTCTCTGCGGTGGCGGGCGTCGCCCACCTCGCAGTGCTCATCTGGCGCCCCTGGTTCTGAGGAGGATCAAGATATGGCAAAATTCTACAAGATCTGGCTCATCTTCGATCCGCGCCGCGTGTTTGTCGCACAAGGCGTCTTCCTGTTCCTTCTGGCAGCGATGATCCATCTCGTCCTGCTCAGCACGGACAGCTACAACTGGTTTGAAATCTCGGCCGCCAAGTACGAGCGCGTCCAGTAAACCGGTCCGCCGCGGGCGGCCGGGTCCGCCCGATCGCCCGTGGCAAACCATCAAGGCAACACGACGGCTGAGGACCCCGCAAAGGGTCGGCCGCCAAACGCGGAGACAGAAGATGGCGTTGCTCAGCTTCGAAAGAAAATATCGCGTCCGCGGGGGGACGCTGATCGGCGGGGATCTCTTCGATTTCTGGGTAGGTCCCTTCTACGTGGGCTTCTTCGGGGTCACGACCGCCTTTTTTGCCCTGCTTGGCACCGTCCTGATCTTCTGGGGCGCGTCGCAGCAAGGCACGTTCAATCCCTGGCTCATCAACATAGCACCACCGGACCTGAGCTATGGTCTGGGCATGGCACCGCTCATGGAGGGCGGGCTGTGGCAGATCATCACGATCTGCGCCATGGGCGCCTTCGTCAGCTGGGCGCTGCGCGAGGTCGAGATCTGCCGCAAGCTGGGCATGGGCTATCACGTCCCCGTCGCCTTCAGCTTCGCGATCCTCGCCTATGCGACGCTCGTCATCTTCCGCCCGCTTCTGATGGGCGCGTGGGGGCACGGCTTTCCCTATGGTATCTTCAGCCATCTCGACTGGGTCAGCAACACCGGCTACGCCTATCTGCACTTCCATTACAACCCGGCGCACATGCTGGCGGTGACCTTCTTCTTCACCACGACGCTGGCGCTGGCGCTGCATGGCGCGCTGATCCTGTCGGCGGCCAATCCCGAGAAGGGCGAGGAAGCCAAGTCGCCCGACCACGAGGACACGTTCTTCCGCGATTTCATCGGCTACTCGGTCGGCACGCTGGGCATCCACCGCGTGGGCCTGCTTCTGGCGCTGAACGCGGGCTTCTGGTCGGCGGTCTGCATCATCATCTCGGGCCCCGTCTGGACCAAGGGCTGGCCGGAATGGTGGAACTGGTGGCTCACGCTGCCGATCTGGCCCTCGCAGATAGGAATGTGAACAATGGCTGACTATCAGAACATCTTCACCCAGGTGCAGGTGCGCGGGCCCGTCGAGATGGGCATGACCACCGATTTCGGCACCCAGGACGAACGCGCGGGCAAGGGCGGATTCTCGACCTTGCTGGGCTGGATCGGCAACGCGCAGCTTGGGCCCATCTACCTTGGCTGGTTCGGGATCATCTCGCTGGTGACGGGCACGCTGTGGCTCAACATCATCGGGTTCAACATGCTGGCGCAGGTCGGCTGGTCGATCCCCGAGTTCATTCGCCAGTTGTTCTGGCTGGCGCTCGAACCGCCGAGCCCGGAATACGGCCTGACCATGCCGCCGCTGAACGATGGCGGCTGGTACATCATCTCGTCCTTCTTCCTGCTGATCTCGGTCATGTGCTGGTGGGCGCGCAGCTACCACCTCGCGCAGCAGCACAAGATGGGCAAGCACGTGGCCTGGGCCTTCGCCGCGGCGATCTGGCTGTTCCTCGTGCTGGGCCTGTTCCGTCCCATCCTGATGGGGTCGTGGTCCGAGGCGGTGCCCTATGGCATCTTCCCGCATCTCGACTGGACCACGGCGTTCTCGATCCGCTACGGGAACCTCTACTACAACCCGTTCCACGCGCTTTCGATCGTGTTCCTCTACGGCTCCGTGCTGTTGTTCGCGATGCACGGCGCCACGATCCTGGCCGTGACCCGCTATGGCGGCGACCGGGAACTGGAGCAGATCTACGACCGCGGCACCGCATCGGAACGCGCCGCCCTGTTCTGGCGCTGGACCATGGGCTTCAACGCCACGATGGAAGGCATCCACCGCTGGGCGTGGTGGTTCGCGGTCCTGACCCCGATCACCGGCGGGATAGGCATCCTGCTGACGGGAACGGTCGTGGACAACTGGTTCATCTGGGCGCAGGAACACCACTTCGCGCCGATGTATGACGGCAGCTATGGCTACGCGGATTACGGATCCTACGAAGCCTTCATCGGGCAGGGAGAGTAATCATGCTACCCAAGAACTGGATCCCCGAGTGGTTCGATGACTGGAACGCCCAGCATCCGACCAAGAACCTGCTCAAGCCGGCCATCCTGGTCGGCGTGGGCGGCACCGCGGTCTTCGCCGTCGCCATGTTTGCAAGCTGGGGAAATCCGCTGCCGAACGAAAGCCTGCAGACGGGCCCACGTGGCACCGGCATGTCGGTGACCAAGTTCACAGCGGACCTGGATACGCCCGACCCCGCCATCGACGAATACTACGCCGAACCGCCCTATGAGGTGGCCTCCGATGAACCGCTGGCGCGGGACATCTATGAAAACGTGCAGGTTCTGGGCGATCTGACCGAGGGCAATTTCAACCGGCTCATGAACTCCATCACGCTGTGGGTGTCCCCGGACGAGGGTTGCACGTACTGTCATGAGGGCGCAAACGAGGGCAATTATGCGGATGACGACCTGTATACCAAGGTTGTTGCGCGCAGCATGATCCAGATGACCCAGTCGATCAACGACGACTGGTATGGTCATGTGAACGCCAACGCGGAGGTCGGGGTGACCTGCTACACCTGCCACCGCGGCCAGAACGTGCCCAGCAATGTCTGGTTCCGGATCGCGCCCGTCAACGAAGGGGTGGCCGGCTGGTCGGCGGTGCAGAACCGTGCGACCGTGCAAAGCCAGTTCACCTCGCTGCCGTCGGACGCGCTGGAGACGTACCTGCTCGAATACGAACCGATCAACGTGCACACCCTTCAGGCCCATCCGATCGATGGCCCGTCGGATCCGGGCGCGCGGACATGGCAGGACACGGAGCGGACCTATTCGCTCATGAACTACTTCTCCAATTCGCTGGGCCGCAACTGCGTGTTCTGCCACAACAGCCGCGCGTTCTACGACCCCGCGCAGGTGACCCCGCAATGGGCCACGGCCTCGCTCGGGATCGCGATGGTGCAGGAGTTGAACAACGACTGGCTCGTGCCGCTGACGGACGTGCTGCCGGAACACCGGCTGGGTCCGATCTATGCAGACGTGCCGAAGGTCGCGTGCAAGACCTGCCACCAAGGCTATCAGAAGCCGCTGCAGGGCACGAACGTGATCGCCGATTACCCGGAACTCGCCGCACCCGGCGCACCGGTCTACGACTGAGGGACCGGCCCCCGCGCGGGGCCGCTCTCACCCGGGTCCGGTCCCCGTGCAGGGGGGCCGGGCGCTTCGGGGCCAAGGCCCCGGTTCCCTTCCTGTGGCGACAGGAACGGCGCTGTGTCGGTCCGCCGATGCAGCGCCGGTAGGAACCCACCGCTGCACCCGTTTCCCGGTATCCCTGTCCCGCCCCCGCGACCGAAGGAACCCCGCCATGACCCGTCCCCTGACCCCCACGCTCGACCGCGTTGCAGGCCCCGCCGATCTGCGTGTGCTGAGCGATGTCGATCTTGGTCGCGTCGCGCAGGAACTGCGCACCGAGGTGATCGACGCCGTCAGCCATACGGGCGGGCATCTCGGCTCCAGCCTCGGGGTGGTGGAACTGTCCGTGGCGCTCCATGCCGTGTTCGACACGCCGCGCGACAAGCTGGTGTGGGACGTGGGCCACCAGTGCTATCCGCACAAGGTGCTGACCGGGCGGCGCGACCGTATCCGCACCCTGCGCCAGAAGGGCGGGCTGTCGGGCTTTACCAAGCGCGCCGAAAGCGAATACGATCCGTTCGGGGCGGCGCACTCGTCCACGTCGATTTCCTCGGCGCTCGGTTTCGCCGTCGCGCGCGACATGGGCAAGCCGACAGGCGACGCCATCGCCGTGATCGGCGACGGGTCGATCAGCGCCGGAATGGCCTATGAGGCGCTCAACAACGCGGGCGCGCATGGCCGGCGGCTGTTCGTGATCCTGAACGACAACGAGATGTCGATCGCTCCGCCCACGGGCGCCATGTCGGCCTATCTGTCCGGGTTGTACGGTAGCGAACCGCTGGCCAAGATGCGCAGCCTTGCCGAAGGGTTCGAGGCGGCGCTGCCCGCGCCCATGCGTGACGGCGCGCGCCGTGCAAGGCAGCTTGTCACCGGCCTTGGCGGACAGGGCACGCTGTTCGAGGAACTTGGCTTCGATTACGTGGGCCCCATCGACGGGCACGACATGGTCCAGCTTCTGAGCGTGCTCCGCGCAGTACGGGCGCGGGCGACGGGTCCGGTGCTGATCCATGCCTGCACGGTCAAGGGCAAGGGCTACGCACCTGCGGAGGCATCGGCGGACAAGTATCACGGGGTGGCGAAATTCGACGTGGCGACCGGCGCGCAGCAGAAATCCAAGCCCGCAGCCCCCAGCTATACGTCGGTCTTCGGAAAGGCGCTGACCGAGGCCGCGTCGCGCGACCCCGATATCGTGGCAGTCACCGCGGCGATGCCCGGCGGCACCGGGCTGAACACCATGGCCGACCGGTTCCCGGCGCGTGTCTTCGACGTGGGCATCGCGGAACAGCACGCCGTGACCTTTGCAGCCGGGATGGCCGCGTCGGGGCTGAAGCCGTTTTGCGCGATCTATTCGACCTTCTTGCAGCGCGGATATGACCAGGTGGTCCATGACGTGGCATTGCAGGGTCTGCCGGTGCGCTTTGCCATCGACCGCGCCGGGCTGGTGGGCGCGGACGGGCCGACCCATGCCGGCGCGTTCGATCTGGTCTACCTGTCGGCGCTGCCGGGGATGACCGTGATGGCCGCGTCGGACGAGGCGGAACTGATGCACATGGTGGAAACCGCAGTCGCGCATGACGCCGGGCCCATCGCCTTCCGCTATCCGCGCGGCAACGGCACGGGCGTGGCGCTGCCCGAACGCGGGAAGGTGCTGGAAATCGGCAAGGGCCGGATCGTGCGCGAAGGGTCCGACGTGGCCTTCCTGTCGCTCGGCACGCATCTTGCGGAGACGCTGGAGGCCGCCGACCTGCTGCAGCGCGACGGGATCAAGGCCACCGTGGCCGATGCCCGTTTCGCAAAGCCGCTCGACCGCGCGCTTCTGGCCGATCTGGCGGCGTGGCACGGCGCGCTTGTCGTGATCGAGGAAGGCGCGCAGGGCGGTTTCGGGTCCATGGTGCTGCACGAACTGGCCGCGACCGGGGCGCTGGACGGCAAGCTGCGCGTGCGCTGCGTGCATCTGCCCGACCGCTACATCGACCAGGCGAGCCCGGCGGAGATGTACGCCGATGCGGGCATGAGCGCGCAGGACATCGCGGCGACGGCACGTCAGGCGCTCGGGTTGGCGGACAAGGTCGTGCGGCTCAACCGCGCCTGATCAGGTATCGGGCGGGATCAGCCCCAGCCCGCGCAGATAAATGCCCACGCCCGTTTCCAGCAGGTCCTCGGGCGGGTAGGGCGCCCGCCCGCCGGGCGCCCCTCGCGCGAACAGCTCCACCACGCCGTGCGACAGCGCCCAGACATGGGCGCTGACCATTGCTGCGGGGGGACGCTTTTCGGGCGGAATGTGGCGGGCCAGTTCCATCGCGGCGCGTTCCAACACGCCGCGCGACCGTTCCGCCGCGCGCGCCAGATCCGCCGACGCGTTGACCGGGATGCCGCTTTCGAACATCGCCACGTAATGGCCGGGATACTTGCGCGCGAAGGCGAGATAGGCGCGCCCTGTGGCTTCGAACGCCGCAAGCGCCGTGGGCCGCCCGTCGTCATAAGCGAATTCCATCAGGTCCGCGAAGATGGCGTAGCCCTGGAGTGCCGCCTCGGCGATTAGCGCCTCGCGCCCGTCGAAATGGCGGTAGACCGCTGCCGGGGTGACGCCCGCGAGCTTGGCCGCTTCGGACAGGGTGAAGCCCATGGGTCCGCGTTCCGCTATGAGCTCGAGCGCCGCATCGACCAGCGCCTGCCGCAGATTGCCATGGTGATAGCCGCGCTTAGGCATCCCAGAGGTCCGGCCCGCCGCAGATCTTCGGGTCGGGCGCCTGCACCACGTCGTCGTTGCGCCCGGCATAGGGCACGGCCGACAGCACCGCCCGGATCGCGGCGATGCGCGCGCGGCGCTTGTCATCGGCCTTGATGACCGTCCACGGGGCGTGGTCGAAATGAGTGGCCGCGAAGGTTTCGCGGATCGCCGCCGAATAGGCGTTCCAGCGGCGCAGCCCGTCCACGTCGATCTGGCTGAGCTTCCACTGTTTCAGCGGATCGGATTCGCGGTCGAGAAACCGGCGCAGCTGTTCGGCCTGCCCCACGTTGAGCCAGAGTTTCACAAGGTGGATGCCATCCTGCACGAGCGCGCGTTCGAAGCCCGGCACCTGCTGAAAGAACAGGTCGCGTTCGGCGGTGGTGCAGAAATCGAACACCCGTTCCACCACCGAGCGATTGTACCACGACCGGTCGAACAGCGCGATCTGGCCCGCCGTGGGCAGTTGCGCGATGTAGCGCTGGAAATACCATTGCCCCGCTTCGGTCGGGCTGGGCCGCGGCAGGGCGATGACGCGGGCGACGCGTGGATTGAGATTCTCGCGGAACCGCTTGATCGTGCCGCCCTTGCCGGCGGCGTCGCGGCCTTCGAACAGCACGACCACCCGTGCGCCGCTGTCCTGCACCCAGTGCTGAAACCGCGCCAGTTCGATCTGGAGGGCGTAGAGCGTGGCGGCGTAATCGTCCGCGTCCATCCGCGCGTCATAGGGGTAGTGCGGGCCGAGGATCGTCTTGCGATCCGGGGTGATCGCCGCGCGCACTTCGGGGGGGGCCTCGGTTTCGAAAAAACGCGTGATCGCACCTTCGAAGGGCAGGCTATGCGGCGGCGGGGCAGGCTGGTCTGTCATCCGGTATGGCTACAGGGGCGACCGGATCAGCGCAATCCTGCCCGCGCCGCGGCCCGGTCGATGGCGGCCACGGCGGCCGCGGGGTCGCTGTGATGGGGCATGTGACCGACCCCTTCGAGCGCAGTCAGGTTCGCGCCCGGCACCAGCGCCGCGAGCGGCCCGGAATGGACGGCGAGCGGCACGATCGTGTCTGCGGTGCCGTGCACCAGCTCGACCGGCAGCGACAGCAGCGGGTAGCGTTCCGACAGGGCCACGACATGGGGCCGCAACCCGTTCACCTGCCGCGCATTGGCGCGCAGGATATCGCGGCGCATGGCCATGGGCAGACCGAAATGGTCCGCATAGCCGTCGGGCATGGGCTGCGGTGCGAAGATGCCCGCCAGCACGGTCTCGGCATAGGACAGCGGCGCCCAGGCGGTGATGAGCGGCACGACGACCGCGGCGCCCAGCGGGTTCGCATTGACCCGGTAGCTGGCGTTCAGCGTGCCGGGCCAGGGCATGGACGCCCCGGCCAGCAGCACGACACCGGCCAGCGTGTCGGGCTGCGTGACGGCCCAGGCCATGGCGACCGACCCACCGAAACTGTGACCGAGCACGATGGGTGTGTGGACATCGAGTTGCCGAGCCGCCGCCTGTAACAGGGTCGCCTGCGCCTGCGGGCTGTCGAAGGGCTGGCCCTGCGTGTCCCGCATGTCGGTCCAGCCGTGGCCGGGCCGGTCGAAGGCGATGACGCGATAGCGATCCTCCAGCCGCCCGACGAGATCAAAGGTGAAATCCCGCAGGCTGCCGCCCGCACCGTGGATCAGCACGACGTCCGGCCCGCTGCCCGACACATGGGCATGGACCTTCACCCCGCCCACGTCGAGCAACTGTCCCGCAGGCGGCCACGCGGCTTCGGCCGCCGCTTCGCGCGCGCCGGCCCGGAAATGGGTCGCCATGCCCGCCGCCACGGCAAGCGCCGCGGCGAAGCTAGCGACCGATTTCATCGATATCATAGGGTGTCGTCTGGTAAATCTGGTTGATCCAGTTGCCGTAGAGCAGATGCGCATGGCTACGCCAGCGGTTCCGCGGCGTGCGGGACGGGTCGTCGTTCGGGTAATAGTTGCCGGGCACGTTGATGACCTTTCCCGCTTCTATGTCGCGGTCGTATTCTTCCTTCAACGTGTGATTGTCGTATTCGAAGTGGTTGAAGATATAGAGCGCGCGATGCGCGTCGTCCTGCACGAGGCAGGGGCCGACCTCGTCGCTGCCCAGAAGCGTCACCAGCCCCGGCACCGCATCGATTTCCGACTGGCGCATTTCCGTCCAGCGCGACACCGGGATCACGAACTCGTCCGAGAACCCGCGCAGATAGGGCGACGCGGGGGCATAGTTTTCATGCCGGAAACAGCCGAACGCCTTGCGGTCGAGCATGTGTTTCTGAACGCCGTGGAAATGGTGGATCATCGCCATCCCGCCCCAGCACACGCCGAAGGTCGACAGCACGTTGGTTTGGGTCCAGTCCATGACCTCCTGCAACTCGTCCCAATAGGTCACCGCCTCGAAGGGCAGGTGTTCGATCGGCGCGCCTGTGATGATGAACCCGTCGAATTTCTGGTGCTTGATGTCCTGGAAGGGGCGATAGAACGCCTCCATGTGCTCGGCGGAGGTGTTCTTCGACTCGTGTTCGGTCATGCGCACCAGCGTCAGGTCGATCTGCAGCGGCGTCGCGCCGATCAGCCGGGCGAATTGCGTCTCGGTCTGGATCTTCTTGGGCATCAGGTTGAGAAGCCCGATGCGCAGGGGGCGGATGTCCTGCTGCGCTGCGGCCAGATCGCTCATGACCATGACGCCCTCGCGTGCGAGCACGTCGTGGGCGGGCAGGTCGGATGGGATCTTGATGGGCATGGCTCGGGCAGGGTCCGGTACTGGGAAGTCCTCAGATAGACTGCCGGTCAGTCCTGCTCAAGGCTTGTGGCGACAAGCTCGACGAACCCGTTGGCATCCCGCACCTGCGCCAGCTGGTCCGCATCGATGGTCACGCCCCAGTTGCGGGCCATCGCGGCATAGCGCGGTTGGCGGTGCGCGAGCGCCTGCGCATAGGTCCAGCGCACGAAGGCGTCGGGATCGACCTCGCGTTCTGTCAGGCGGTTCTCGTCCAGGTATTGCTGCCATTTCGCGGTCAGGAAATCCGGCTGGTAATACATGGGCTTGGGCGCGCGGTCGAAGCGGCGCACCAGTTCCGCCGTGTGGGCATCCGACCCGCGCAGCCAGATCAGCAGCGTCTCGTCGGTCAGGGCGCTCAGCACCGGGTCATCGGGATCGTCCGGGTCAACGACCTCGCAGATCGATCCGCTGCTGTCGCAGACGAAATTTGTATAGCCATAGATATCCTCGGCCCGGCGGATGAAATGGGACGTGTCCATGAGCGCCGCGATCTCGGCGGCGCGGTGCTGCTCCTGGCGGATCATGTATTCGGCAAAGGGCAGGCCGCCCTTGTCGGGGTTGCCGGGTTTGCCGAGATAGGTGGACAGCGGCGCGAGATTGTCGAAGGTGATGTTGGACGAGATGTAGATCGAATCCGACAGCAGCAATTCGCGCAGGAACGGGTTGCGCATCGCTTCGCGCTTGAAGTTGTCGACGATGTGCTCGCCCATGTAGCGGGTGCCGATGCGGTAGTCCACGGAGTAGTGGAACCAGCCGCCGGACGCGCGCAACATGTTGGAAATATGGGTTTTCCCAAGTCCGGACATGCCGAACATCAGCAGCTTGCGTCCGGTCATGTTGCGCCATTCGTCGGCGGTGGGTCGTGCCATCGGTCATCCCCGCGATGTTTCGCGGAAGCCCTAGCAGGGCGGGGATGGCGGGCTCAAGCCAAAGCGCGTTGGCGACGCGAAAAGGGGGCCGCATTGGCTGCGGCCCCCGGTTTTTGAGGTGTCGGACTCTTGTATGACTCTCGTATGATTTCCGTATGACGCGCGTCGGCGGGTCGCGCGGCCCTTTCCACGGTCCGCGCGCGCAGGATCAGAAGGAGTACCCGACCCGGAAGCCGAACGCGATCGCGTCGTTGTCGGTGAAATCGGCGCGGGCCACGTCCGGTGTGCCGGTTTCGGGCTTCGCGTCGCCGAGCCAGAAATAGCGCACGCCTGCCGAATACTCGACCGCGCCCACGGTGTAGGTGCCACCCAGGGCCACGGCGGTGTAGCCCTTGGTC
The DNA here is from genome assembly GCF_003254465.1 of Meridianimarinicoccus zhengii. GTDB lineage: Bacteria > Pseudomonadota > Alphaproteobacteria > Rhodobacterales > Rhodobacteraceae > Meridianimarinicoccus > Meridianimarinicoccus zhengii. The sequence goes on along the minus strand of NZ_QDFI01000009.1, from coordinate 60,065 downwards.
GGGGACAGCGGCGACACGAGGTTGTCGCCTTCCACGATGTCGCGGACAACCGAGGCGCGCGCGGCGAAGGCGGGGGTGAAGCGGCGCGCGATCCCGATTTCATAGGTATGCGCGTCGTCGATGGACACGAGCTGCGATCCGGTCACGGCCGCGAACTGGTCGGGGTTGATCTTGAACTCGGACCAGTCCGCCCAGCGGTAGTTGGCGAAGACGAGCGTGTCTTTCGCGACGCCGGACTGGAGGTTCACGTTGACCGATTGCGGCGTGTCCACGCTGGTCGTGCTGCCGGAGAAGCTGGCGGTGCGTCCGCCCGCGCCCCGGAAGGTTTCGGTCGTGTCGAAGTCGTGGGTGATCTTCGACGTGTAGGTCACGGCGAGCCGCAGGGCGATGTCGGGGATCTCATAGGCGGCGCCAAGCTGGAAACCATAGCCCCAGTCCTGATCCAGTTCGACCTCGTAGCCCGAGACGGCGTTGGTCGTCCGGGCGCCGCCGGTCAGGCCGCTGATCTGGGCCGCGGTCAGCGGTGCGCCGGTCGGCCCGAATGCCGTCGATCCGCCATAGGCGAGCCCATCGAGCCGGATGCTGCCATCCGCGCGGTCGGCGCGAACGCCGCCATGGACCGAGAAATTCTCGGTCAGCTTGTAACGGGCCAGAAGCGACAGGGCATAGGTGTCGGCCACCGCCGAGGTGCCGCCCAGAAGGCTGGTGCCGGGATTACCGTCGTAGTTGATGTCGGACCCGTAATCCTGCTGCCCGGTGAAGGCGAGGCTGAAGCGGTCGTTCACGTCGTACTTGATGCCGAAATTGAACAGCGTGAAGCTGTCGGCCACGCCGGTGTAGTCGTAGCGGCCGGGCAGGGCGCTTGGCCGGTCGGTGCCCGTCACGTCGGGGACCGTGCGCGACACACCGATCTCGGCGTAGTTGCCATCCCGGAAGATGATGTCGTTGGCGTTGGCGGCGCGGTCGATTCCGCCCGCCGCCGCGCCCTGCGCGCCGATGGCCGTCAGGACCAGTGCCGTGGTGGTGATGCGCATGCCCGTGTCTCCCCCCGATATGGATGCTTTACGCTGTCAGCTGGCTTAGGATCACGCGTATTTACCGGTCAACGTGCAACGTCACGTCACGGCAACTTGCGACGTGACGTTCCTGCCACGTGCGGCGCACGGCGCGGCCAGAGGTTCACGAGGTTCCCGCCGAGAATCACCGCGCTGCCCAGCAGAACGAAGGGATCGAGCCCTTCGAGATAGAGCACTGCGCCCAGCGTCGCCGTGATCGGCAGGCGCAGGAATTCCACGGGCATGACCAGCGTCGCGGGCGCGAGCGACAGCGCGGTGGTCAGGAAGACATGCGCCAGAAGCCCGGCCAACCCCACGACGATCACGAAGGGCAGGGCACGCGCATCGGGCAGGGCCATCGCCCCATCATGGAGCGCCATCACCAACCCCATCACAAGCTGCATCGCGGTGAGCCAGAACATGATGCAGAGCGTGGTCTGGTCCGCGGTCAGCTTGCGGGTCGCCAGCGCGACGCCCGCGAAGCAGAACGCGGCCCCGAGGGCGGCGAGCGTGCCCGCGTTCACCGGCATCAGGCCCGGCCGCACCACCAGAAGGATGCCCGCGAAGCCAAGGGCGACCGCGACGGCCCGTTGCAGGGTCATGCGTTCGCCCAGCAGGAAGGGGGCGGCGAGCGCCACCCAGATCGGGTAGGAGAATTCGAGCACCGCGACCTGCGCCAGCGGGATCACGGTCAGCGCGTAGAGCCACAGGTTCTGGCCCGCGAAATGGCACAGGTTACGCGCGCCGTGTAGGCCCAGCCGGTCGCGCCGGATGTCGCCCCAGCGCCGGCGCAGGGTGATGACGCCGCACACGAGCACGATGCCGATGATCGAGCGGTAGGTCATGATCTCGAACGTGTCGAGACTGCGCCCGGCCTCGCGCCCCGCGACGGCCATGGCCGCGAAACTGCACACCGCCGCGAGCGCCCAGAGCACGGCCTTGATCTGGTCCGCGCGGGGCGGGGTGGGGCGGGATACGGTCATGGGGCGCGGGTGACGCCATGGGCGTGCGGTGTCAAGGGCTTGGACGTTTCCGGTGTCAGCTGCGCGGCGCCGGGATCATTCCCATTCGATGGTGCCGGGGGGCTTGCTGGTGATGTCATAGGTCACGCGGTTGATCCCCGGCACCTCGTTGATGATCCGGGTCGCGGTTTCGCCGAGGAAATCGTGGCTGAACGGGTAATAGTCGGCGGTCATGCCATCGACCGAGGTCACCGCCCGCAACGCGCAGGCGAAATCATAGGTGCGCCCGTCGCCCATCACGCCCACGGTGCGCACCGGCAGGATCGCCACGAAGGCCTGCCAGATGTCGTCATAAAGTCCGTGGCGGCGGATCTGGTCGATGAAGACCGCATCGGCCTTGCGCAGGATGTCGAGCTTTTCGCGCGTGATCTCGCCGGGGCACCTTATCGCAAGGCCCGGACCGGGAAAGGGGTGGCGCCCGATGAAGCTGTCGGGCAGGCCCAGTTCGCGCCCCAAGGCGCGAACCTCGTCCTTGAAGAGTTCGCGCAGGGGTTCGACGAGCTTGAGGCCCATCTTTTCGGGCAGGCCGCCCACGTTGTGGTGGCTTTTTATCGTCACGGACGGGCCGCCCGAGAAGCTGACCGATTCGATCACGTCGGGATAAAGCGTGCCCTGTGCCAGGAATTCGGCCCCGCCCACATCGGTCGCGTGTTTCTGGAACACGTCGATGAAGAGCGAGCCGATGATCTTGCGCTTGCGTTCCGGGTCGGACTGACCGTCGAGCGCGTTCAGAAACAGGTCCGATTCGTCGGCGTGGATCAGCGGGATGTTGTAATGATCGCGGAACATGGTGAGGACCTCGTCCGCCTCGCCCTGCCGCAGAAGGCCGTGATCGACGAAGACGCAGGTGAGTTGGTCACCGATGGCTTCATGGATCAGCACGGCGGCGACCGACGAATCGACGCCGCCGGACAGCCCGCAGATGACCTTGCCGTCGCCGACCTGCGCGCGGATCCTGGCGATGGCCTCGGCGCGGTAGGCGGCCATGGTCCAGTCGCCGGTGAAGCCCGCCATGCGCACGAAGTTTTCCAGCATGGTGCGGCCGTTCGGGGTGTGGTGCACCTCCGGGTGGAACTGCACGGCGTAGAAATGGCGCGTCTCGTCGGCGATCATGGCGAGGGGCGCGCCCTGGGAGGTGCCGATGACCTCGAAGCCGGGGGCGAGGGCGGTGACGCGGTCGCCGTGGCTCATCCAGACCTGTTCGCGGCCCGTTTCCGTGAACAGGCCCGCGAAGATGCCGTCGCGCCGGTGGCCCTCGGCGGGGCTGACGAAGGCGCGGCCGTATTCGGCGTGGTGGCCGCCTTCGACGCGGCCGCCAAGCTGCTCCATCATCACCTGCTGGCCGTAGCAGATGCCGAAGACGGGCACGCCCATGTCGAACAATGCCTGCGGGGCGCGCGGGCTGCCGGGACGGGTGACGCTGTCGGGGCCGCCCGACAGGATCACCGCGCGGGGGGCGAGCGCCGCGAGGCTGTCGTCGGTCACCGACTGGTAGGGATGGATTTCGCAGTAGACGTTGAGTTCGCGCAGGCGGCGCGCGATGAGTTGCGTCACCTGGCTGCCGAAATCGACGATCAGCAACAGGTCATGCCGGATCTGGGGGCGGGTCTGGGGGTCTGGCTGGCGCATGTGCGCCGCTTAGGGCCAAGCCCCCGGCGGATCAAGCGGCTTTGCGTGCCGGATGTCGCATTGGTGGTGGGAAGCGGCGCAAACCGGCACGGAGTGCCGCGGCACGCGGGGGATAGGTCGGGGCGGAACAATACGACAGATGAACGGGGTGCGATCATGGCGGAACTGGCACGGCGGCGCGGGCGCGCAGGCGGCGGCGGGGCCGCCCGGCGCGCGGAACGGTCGGCTGTCTCGGTGGAGACCGCGCAGGTCATCGACCGGCTGATCCCGACACTGGATCTGTTCAGCAGCGAGGCGCTGGAGCGGATCGAGGATGCCGCTGAACAGGTTCTGGAAGAGATCGGCGTGAATTTCGTCGAGAACCCTGCGGCACTTGACCGCTGGCGCGACGCGGGTGCGGACGTGCAGGGCGAACGGGTGCATTTCCCGCGAGGGCTGTTGAAGGCGCTATGTGCCACGGCACCGCGCGAATTCACGCAACTGGCGCGCAACCGTGACAAGTCGGTGGTGATCGGCGGCGACCGGCTGGTGCTGGCGCCGGTCTACGGCCCGCCTTTCGTGCTCGACCTCGATGGCACGCGGCGCTATGCGACCCTGTCTGATTTCCATGATTTCGTGAAGATCGGTCAGATGACCCCGTGGCTGCACCATTCCGGCGGCACGGTCTGCGAGCCTACGGACATTCCCGCCAACAAGCGCCATCTCGACATGCTGCTGGCGCACATGACCCTGTCGGACAAGCCCTTCATGGGGTCGGTGACCGAACCCGAACGTGCGCGCCACAGCGTGGAGATGTGCGAGATCCTGTTCGGTGCCGACGTGGTGGCCAACAACACGGTGCTGACCTCGCTCATCAACGTGAATTCGCCGCTGACCTTCGACAGCACGATGATGGGCGCGCTGGAGGTCTATGCCGCCGCCGGTCAGGCCTGCATCCTGTCGCCCTTCATCGTGGGCGGGGCCATGTCGCCGGTGACGGTGGCGGGCACACTGGTGCAGGTGCTGGCCGAGGTGATGGTCGCCATCGGCTACAGCCAGTTGATCCGCCCCGGTGCGCCGGTGATCTTCGGCGCGTTCGTGACGTCGATCGACATGAATTCCGGTGCGCCCACATTCGGCACGCCCGAGGCGTCGCAGATCATCTATGGGGCGGGGCAATTGGCGCGGCGGCTGGGCGTGCCGTTCCGGTCCGCGGGCAGTTTCACCGGATCGAAGCTGCCCGACGCGCAGGCGGGGTTCGAGACCGCCAATTCGCTGAACACAGGGCTGCTGGCCGGGGTGAACTTCATGCTCCATGCCTGTGGCTGGCTGGAAGGCGGGCTTGTCGTATCGCTGGAGAAATTCGTGATGGATGCCGACCAGCTTGGGGCGCTGCACCGGCTGGCGCAGACCCCCGCGGTTGACGATGCGACCATGGCGCTCGATGCACTGCGCGAGGTCGGGCCGGGCGGGCATTACCTAGGCTGCGCGCACACACAGGCCAATTTCAAGACGGCCTTCTGGCGCAGCGGCGTATTGGATTATCGCCCGTTCGAGACATGGGAAGACGCGGGGCGCCCGGATACCCGGATGCTGGCCAATGCGAAGGCGCGACAAATGTTGCAGGACTATGTCGAGCCGACGCTCGATCCCGCCATCCGCGAGGCGTTGCAGGCCTACATCACCACGCGCAAGACCGAGGTCGCCGACGCCTTTTCCTGACGGCGCGCGGGGCGCGCGGCGAGCGCCTGTCCCTCGGCGATCAGCGCGGCCAGCACGCGCACGTGGCGTTCGACGCCATAACCGGCATGCCGTTCGCGCCGTGCCGCTTCAAGCCCTTGTTCCAGAACGAAAAGCGCCATGACCGTTTCGGCCGGGCCGGTCGGTACCGGGTCGCCGAGCAACGGCCGCAACATGGTTTCGCGGCGGTAATGCGCGCTTGCGATCTGCGCGGCGGTCACCAGCAGACGGGGGCGGTTGAGGGTGTTCAGAAGGCTTTGCGGGTCGTTCATGGTGCGCTCCTTTGCGGGTCATGAACGAAGACTGCGTTGCAACCACAGGGTGTTGCATCCTTGCCGGTCGAGCGGACGGAATGCTTAGCAACATTTAGGCATTATAAACAATGCTTAAGACTGCGACCAATTTTAATAAACCTGAAATGATCGTTGCTTCAGGTTTCGGGCATGCAGCCGGGCGGGATCGCCGAAGGCCTGGCGGCAGGAAACGAGGAGTAAACGCGTGACGAAACTGGCGATGATGTCACCAGGATCGGTGCGATCGGAGGAATGGGTGCCAGAGGCCGCGGTCCACTACCTGTACCACACGGAGCTTGGTCGGTCGATCCGTGAGATCGCCCGCGAGACCGGCTACCACGCCTCGACCGTACTGCGACGGGTGCGCCGTTGCGAGAACCGTCGCGACGATCCGCTTGTGGACGGTGCCTTCGATCGTCTCAGCGTTATGGGGGCCGCGCGTGCCCCGATCAGCAATGCCAACAAGGAGTGCCTTTCGATGACCGCGACAATCCAGGCCCAGTTCACAGCCGATCCCGCCAACGACATTTCCGATGCGGCGTTCCGGGTGCTGCGGCGGCTGGCCGAAACCGGCGCGGTGCTGGCCGTGGCGCAAGACCTCGACAAGGCGGTGGTGGTGCGCGACCTGCCCGGCGGCAAGAGCGCGCAGACGACCGTGGTCGCACGGGCTGTGGCCGAGGTGATGGCGCTGAACGAATGGATCGCGGCGATGCCGTCCGCGGGCCGGATTTCACGCTATGCCATCACGGCGTTGGGCCGGTCGGCCCTGAAGCGGATGCTGGAGCAGAATGGCGCGGACGAAGCCCCTGACGGAATGGCGGAAGACGCCCAGCCCTTCGCCGCGCAGCACCGGGATTGGGACACGGGCCGGTCGCGGGATGCCGATGGCGTGCGCAAGGTGAAGTACAATCTTGCGGAATCGCCGCTGAGCGCGCTGGCCCGCCGGCGCGACAAGGATGGCAAGCTGTTCCTGTCGGATGACCTTGTGGCCGCGGGGGAGCGCCTGCGCGAGGATTTCGAACTGGCGCAGATGGGGCCGCGCGTGGCGCAGAACTGGGACAGCTTCATGACCGGGCCGCAGAAAGGCGGCTATCGCCATGGCGGCGGCCGGTCGGGCGGGGCGCAGGCGGCATCGGACCGCGTGCATGCGGCGCTGGCGGACCTTGGGCCGGGGCTGGGCGACGTGGCGCTGCGCTGCTGCTGCTTTCTCGAGGGGATCGAGACCACCGAGAAGACGATGGGATGGTCGGCGCGGTCGGGCAAGATCGTGCTGCGCATCGCCCTTCAGCGGCTCAGGCGGCACTACGACGAAACGGGCGGTTCCGGCCTGTCGATGATCGGCTGAGCAATTGCCGGGCGATCAGCGCGTCACCGAACGGCTGGTGTTCGCACCCGTCACGGTGATGCGGCGCACGCCGTCGAGGTCGCTGTCCGACAGGAAGATCGCGGCGTCCACTTCGCGCAGGGTGACGGGGCCTGTCGGTGCGGGGACCGGGTTGCCTTCGGCGTCGACCGGGGGCCAGCCGCGCAGCACGTAGCGCCGTTCGGTCGATGCCGTGTCGCTTCCGGTTTCGCGGCGGAGCGCGATGTCCCACCAGCCCTGGGTCGCCGTGACGCCGGTCACGCGCAGGATCGCCCCGCCCGGTGTCGGTTCCATCGTCACGCGGGTCACATCGGACACGAGCGGGCGACTGTCGGCGAAGGGGACCGGATAGCCGCCCTCGGGCTCCAGCGTGGTGTCATCCTGCCGCGAACATGCGCTTGTTACGGCAAGCACAAGGGCCAGCGACAGAAGACGAAGGGCAGGGGCAAATCGGATCCGCATGGACAGTCGCGTAGCCCAAACCATTGGCCTTGGGAAGGGGCTGGACGGCGTGCGGCCGCGGGCTTACCTGTGCGGCGAGCACGAGGAGACCGCCATCATGGCCACCGAAGCCTTCGAAGAGATCGCCGAGACCTTCGAATTCCTGGACGACTGGGAAGACCGCTACCGCCATGTGATCGACATGGGCAAGGCCATGCCGCCCATGGACGACGCGCTGCGCGTGCCCGCAACCAAGGTTGACGGCTGCGCGAGCCAGGTCTGGATCCGCCCCGCGATCGATGGCGCGGGGCCGGACGCGCGGTTCGATTTCGAGGGCGAGAGCGACGCGATGATCGTCCGCGGGCTGATCGCGGTGCTGCATGCGCTTTATGCCGGGTTGCCGGTGCGCGAGGTGCTGGGCGTGGATGCACAGGCCGAGTTGCGGCGCCTGGGCCTGCACGACCACCTGTCGGCGCAGCGGTCCAACGGGGTTCGCGCGATGATCGCGCGGATACAGGACCACGCGAAGGCGGCGGCGGAAGCCTAGGCGCGCGCGATCCAGTCGCCGAGTTCGCCGAAGCCGGTGAAGCGCCGCTCGAACCCGAGGCCGAGCCGGTCGGCCGCATCGGCGGCACGCGCGGTCAGGGCCGGGTCGTCCGTCTGGGCGAGGTAGACCAGCTTCGTGTAATGGCCGAAATACATGTCCCGCAGTCGCGGATGGCGGTCGAGCCCGAGCGGTTCCCAGACGAAGGCGTCGAACTGCCGCGCGAGGAAGTCGGTCAGGTAGAAGGCGTCGATCTCGTCGGCATGGTCGCGGAACGCCGCGGCGCCTTCGTAGAAGGCATAGCAATGGGGCGCGTCGATCATCGTCGCACCGAGGTCGTCGCAGAGAGCGGCCAGCCGCCCGCCTGTGCCGCAATCGGCGTAGGCGACGAACACCCGGTCGTGACCCGCGCGGCGCGCCGCGATGGTGTCGGCCACGGCGGACGGGATGCGTTCAGGACGGTTGTGCAGGATGGCGGGCAGGCAGACGAGCGTCAGGTGGTCCCACCCGTAGGCGCGTTGCAGCGCCGTGATCTCGCGTGCCAGCGCGCCGCAGGCCACCACGAGCACCCGCGCCGGCGGGGCCGAGTCCGTCAGGCGCCCTGCCGCACCAGCCACGCAAGCACCAGCGCCACGGGGGCGAGCGCGGCAAGGATTCCCGCAGCCTGCGCCAGCGCGATGGTCAGGGCTGCAGCGGCGATCGCGCCGCCGATCAGCCCGAGATAAACAGAGAAAGGCATGGTCGCACCTCCTGCATTCCACATGGTGCGGGCGCGCGCGGCGCGCAAGCGGTCAGGCCGTGGCCATCTGGTTGTGCTTGCGCGCCATGAAGGATTTCGCGGTTTCCACCGCGACGGCGGCATCGCGGCAATAGGCGTCGGCCCCGATGGCGCGGCCGAATTCCTCGTTCAGCGGCGCGCCGCCCACCAGCACGATATACTCGTCCCGGATACCCTGCGCGGCCATCGTGTCGATCACCACCTTCATGTAGGGCATCGTGGTCGTCAGCAGCGCGGACATTCCGAGGATGTCGGGCTTTTCGGTCTCCAGCGCCGCAAGGTATTTCTCGACCGCGTTGTTGATGCCGATATCGACGACCTCGAAGCCCGCGCCCTCCATCATCATCGACACGAGGTTCTTGCCGATGTCGTGGATGTCGCCCTTCACGGTGCCGATCACCATCTTGCCCACGCGCGGCGCGCCGGTTTCGGCGAGAAGCGGCTTGAGGATGGCCATGCCGCCCTTCATCGCGCCTGCGGCCAGTAAAACCTCGGGGACGAACAGGATGCCATCGCGGAAATCGCGGCCCACGATGGTCATGCCGCCCACCAGCGCCTTGGTCAGGATGTCGTAGGGCGCCCAGCCGCGGTCGAGCAGGATATGCACCGCTTCCTCGATCTCGGGCTTCAGCCCGTCGTAGAGATCATCGAACATCTGCTGGACCAGTTCGTCATCCGGCAGGTCGGCGAGGATCAGATCGTCTTCGGACTCGTCACTCATGGGATACTCCTGCCACGCCGGGTTTGCCTGTTCCCGCCTTTATGGAACAGGACCCGCGCCGGAGTATGCGGATTGCGACCCGTGAGCCTGCGCAAGCGACCTCAGCCGCGCGGCGAGCGGCCACGGCGGCGGGTGCGGGCAGGGGCGTCCGCACCGTCCAGCCCGTCGGAGGCCGACGAAAAGCCCCCGAGCGCCGCCGTGATATCGTCGAGACTGGGCCGCGGCCCCGGCGTGTGCGCGTCGAGTGCCGCGCGCATGGCGGCCAGATGTTCGGGCGTCGTGCCGCAGCAGCCGCCGATGATCCGTGCGCCGCAATCGGCGGCCAGCGTCGCGTAGCGGGCCATCAGGTCGGGCGTGCCGTCATAATGGATATGGCCGTCGACGTATTTGGGGATCCCGGCATTGCCCTTGGCGATCACGGGCCGGTCCGGTCCCTGCGCGGCAAAACCCAGAACGGTGCGCAGCAGGTCCGACGCGCCGACGCCGCAATTCGCCCCGAAAGCGAGCGGGGGGTGCGGCAGCCGGTCAACCATGGCGACCATGTCCGCGGCGGTCAGCCCCATCATCGTGCGCCCGGCGGTGTCGAAGCTCATTGTGCCGCACCAGGGCATGCCCGCCAACCGCGCGGCTTCGGCGGCGGCGCGGTATTCCTCGGCGGCCGAAATCGTCTCGACCCAAAGCACGTCGGCGCCGCCGGCCTTCAGGCCTTCCGCCTGTTCGTGGAAGATCTCGACGGCGCGCGCGTGCGAAAGGGTTCCCATCGGTTCCATGATGTCACCCGTCGGGCCCATGGACCCGGCCACGATCACGTCCCGTCCTGCCGTATCCGCGATCTCGCGCCCCAGTTCGGCAGCGACCCGCGACAGTTCGAACGCGCGATCGGCGGCATCGTGGAGGCGCAGGCGCGCGGCGTTCGAGCCGAAGCTGTTGGTCAGGAACAGATCGCTGCCAGCGTCAACCGCACCGCGATAGAGTGCGCGGATGCGGTCAGGGTGATCGACATTCCACAGTTCCGGCGCATCGCCCGACGACAGACCCATGTTGAACAGGGTCGTGCCGGTCGCGCCATCGGCCATGATGACAGGCGTCTCGGCCAGACGGCGGGACAGGTGATCGGTCATGGCAATCATTCCTCGCGCAACGCGTGGTCGCCCCGCAGGTGTGCAAGCCCGCAATGGGCCAGGCCGGGGCGCGGTCCGCGGCGGGCGCCGCGGCCCGCCGGTCGGGTCATTCCTCGGCCAGTTGCGCCTTGGCCACCGTCAGCATCTCGTCCATCTTGGCGCGCACCGTGATCTCGTCGGTCTTGTCGCCCAGATCCGCCATCAGCTTGCGCACCACGTCGTCATGGCCCGCTTCCTCGAAATCGGCTTTCACCACTTCCATGGCATAGGCCTGGGCGTCGTCGCCCGTCTTGCCCAGAAGTTCCGCCGCCCAGAGCCCGGTCAGCTTGTTGCGCCGCGCGATGGCCCGGAACTGCATGTCCTCGTCATGGGCGAACTTGTTTTCGAACGCATTCTCGCGGTCCTTGAAGCTGTTCATTGCCGTCCTCCTGTCGTTCTCGGCCCGATGGGTCGCAAGCGTTATGGGCGTTGTGCGCAGGGCGGGCAAGGGGCAAGCGCTGCGCGTTCTTGCGACACTTGTTCCGTTGCCGTATACGCGCCCAATCCAAGTGCGCTGCCCGCGCGCAACCCCAGATCGGAGACAGCATGGCACGCCGCAAGAAGCTTTACGAAGGCAAGGCCAAGATACTCTATGAAGGGCCGGAACCCGGTACGCTGGTGCAGTATTTCAAGGACGACGCCACCGCGTTCAACGCGCAGAAGCACGACGTGATCGAAGGCAAGGGCGTGCTGAACAACCGCCTGTCGGAATTCTTCATGACCGGGCTGAACGATATCGGCGTGCCCACCCATTTCATCCGCCGCATCAACATGCGCGAGCAACTGATCCGGCAGGTGGAGATCATCCCGCTCGAGGTGGTGGTTCGCAACCGCGCCGCGGGGTCCATGTGCAAGCGGCTCGGGCTGCCCGAGGGGCAGGCGCTGCCGCGGCCGATCGTGGAATTCTATTACAAGGACGACAAGCTGGGCGACCCGCTGGTGACGGAAGAACATATCGCCGCCTTCGGTTGGGCGAGCCAGCAGGACATGGACGACATGGTGTCGCTTGCGCTGCGGGTGAACGATTTCCTGTCGGGCGTGTTCATGGGCGTCGGCATCCGGCTGATCGACTTCAAGATCGAGATCGGGCGCATCTGGGACAACGATTTTCACCGGCTGATCGTCGCGGACGAGATCAGCCCGGACAGTTGCCGGTTGTGGGACGTGAAGACCGGCCAGAAGCTGGACAAGGACGTGTTCCGGCAGGACCTCGGCAACCTCGCCGATGCCTACACGGAGCTGGCGCGGCGGCTGGGTGTGCTGCCGAAGAACGCGCAGCCGATCACCCGGCCGACGCTGATCAACTGAAAGGGACCGATGACCATGAAGGCAGTGGTGCACGTGATGCTGAAACCCGGCGTGCTCGACCCGCAGGGCGAGGCGGTGCGCCATGCGCTTGGCGCGCTCGGCTTCGACGGCGTGAACGGTGTGCGGCAGGGCAAGGTGATCGAACTGGACCTGGCGGGGACCGATGCCGCGGCGGCGGAGGCCGAAGTGCGGCGGATGTGCGAGAAGCTGCTCGCCAATACCGTGATCGAAAGCTACCGGATCGAGATCGCCTGATGCGCGGCGCCGTCATCGTCTTTCCCGGGTCCAACTGCGACCGCGATCTTGCCGTGGCGTTTCGCGCGGCGGGGATAGACCCCGTCATGGTCTGGCACAAGGACACGTCGCTGCCCGCGGGCGTGGACGTGGTCGGCCTGCCCGGCGGCTTTTCCTATGGCGATTACCTGCGCTGCGGCGCCATCGCCGCGCGGTCGCCGATCTGTGTGGCGGTCGCCGATCACGCGCGCCGGGGTGGGGCCGTCATCGGCATCTGCAACGGCTTCCAGGTTCTGGTGGAGGCGGGGCTGCTGCCCGGGGCGCTGATGCGCAATGCCGGGCTGAAATTCATCTGCAAGCCCGCGCCCATGACCGTGGCCACCGCCGACAGCCCGTTCACCTCCGGCTACACCGTGGGGCAGGCGGTCACCTTCCCCATCGCCCATCACGACGGCAACTACACCGCGGATGCCGACACGCTGGCACGGCTCGACGGCGAGGATCGTGTGGCGTTCCGGTACATGGACAATCCCAACGGGTCGGCCGGGGACATCGCGGGCATCCTGTCCGAGAACCGGCGGGTTCTGGGCCTGATGCCTCATCCCGAGCGTGCCATCGACCCTGCGCAGGGCGGAACGGACGGGGCGGTTTTGTTCGCGGCGCTGGCCGGCGCGCTGGCCGACGCCTGATCGCGTCGCCGCCGCACCGGATGAGCGGGCTTTCGCCACCATCGGCAGGCACCTGCCGATGGGCACCGCCCGCGCCGCCGCGCCGCGTGACGTGATCGGAAATCTCTGGAATTCACCGGGCATCCGGGTCCATTCTGCTCCCATGGGCGCAACTCCGTCATCCGATACCCTGCCGGTCCGCACGCGACAGCGCCTTGCGCTGGTCGCGCTCGTGGTGGTGGCGCTGATCGTCATCACGATCACGGTGGTGGTGCTTGGCCAGCGCCGGGAAGCCACCCTGCGCAACCAGGCCGAATTGCGCCTGACGCTTTTCGCGGGCAACGTGATGAGCGAACTGCGCCGGTCCTCCATCGTGCCGCAGCTTCTGTCGCGCGACCCGGTACTGGCCAATGCACTGGAAACGCGGGATTTCAGCCAGACCTCGGCGCGTCTGATCGAGGCGCGGGATGAGATCGGCGTGACCCGGCTGATGTTGCTGGATCGGGACGGGCGCGCCGTCGCGTCGTCCGAGCGGGGCGATATCGGAACGGAACACCGCAACGCGCCCTACGTGGTGGAGGCGCTCCGGTCCGACTCGACGGTGTTTACCGTCGCCTTCGACGGCAGTGGGCGGCCACAATTCGTCTATTCGCGCAAGCTGACCCGGAACGGATCGCTGCTGGGCGTCATCACCGCCGAAGTCGATCTGTTCAAGTACGAACGCAGTTGGGACGGGATCAGCGAGGCGGTCATCGTCAAGGACAGCAATGATGTCGTGATCCTGAGCACCGAACCGCGCTGGCGCGGCAAGACCGAGGCGGAGGCGCTGGCCCAGGAGCCGCCGAAGAACGCGCTCGTCCGGGCCTTGCGCGCGCGCAGCGACACCTTTGACGCCAACAACAGCGTGCTCGACGGCCAGCAGGTCATGCGCAGCGAAACCCGCATCCCGTTCCAGGGATGGCGGATCGTCAGCTTCTCGACATTCACGCCGGTGCGCGAACGGGTGGCATCGGTCGTGGCGGTGCAGATCATGGTCTTCGCCATCCTCGCCGCGGGGCTGTTCTACCTGACCTCAAGGCAGGCAGAGCGGCGGTCGCTGCGGCTGCAACGGGAATCGGCGGAACTGCGCAAGCTGAACCTGCTCCTGCAGCGCGAAATCGCCGAGCGGCAGAAGGTGGAGCGCAATCTCGAAGTGGCCGAGCAGACCATCGCGCAATCGTCCAAGCTCGCCGCGTTGGGCGAGATGTCCGCGGCGGTCAGCCATGAACTCAACCAGCCGCTCGCGGCGATGAAGACCTATCTTGCGGGGGCGCGGCTGCTTGTCAGTCGCCAGCGCACGGACGAGGCGGTTGTCAGTTTCCAGCGCATCAACGACCTGATCGACCGGATGGCGGCGATCACGCGGCAGTTGAAATCCTATGCCTCCAAGAGCACCGACGCCATGGGCCGGGTTGACCTGCGCGCCGCCGTGGATGCATCGCTCGCCATGATGGAGCCGCAGTTCCGCCAGCGATCCATCGGCCTGACCGTAAGCCGCCCCGATACCCCCGTCGATGTGCTGGCCGAACGGTTCCGGCTGGAACAGGTGATCGTGAACCTGCTGCGCAACGCGGTCGATGCGACGCGGGGCCAGCCCGACCCGCAGATCGACATCATCCTCGTGGCCGGGGATCAGGTAACGCTGAGCGTGCTGGACAACGGGACCGGGATCGCCGATCTCGACGCGCTGTTCGAGCCGTTCTACACGACGAAAGATGCGGGCGACGGGCTGGGGCTGGGGCTGGCGATCTCGAGCAGCATCGTGGCCGATCTGGGCGGCCGGCTGATCGCGCGCAACCGTCCCGAGGGTGGCGCGGTGTTCGAAATGCATCTGCCCCGCTTCGGCGAGGACAGCATCGCGGCGCAATAGCCGCGCAGGCACAACGCGGCGCGACAGGCGCGCGGAGAGGATGAGGCCATGAAGGTAGCGATCGTCGATGACGAACTGGACATGCGGCAATCGATCAGCCAGTGGCTGGTCCTGTCGGGCTATGACACCGAGACCTTTTCAAACGCCCGCGATGCGCTGAAGGTCGTGGGGCCGGGCTATCCCGGCGTGGTCCTGTCCGACATCCGGATGCCGGATATCGACGGCATGACCTTTCTCAAGCGGCTGATGCACCATGACAGCGCGTTGCCCGTGGTGCTGATCACCGGCCATGGCGACGTGCCCATGGCGGTGGAGGCGATGCGGATCGGCGCCTATGACTTCCTTGAAAAGCCGTTCGATCCAGAGCAGATGACCGACATCGTCCAGCGCGCCTGCGCCGCGCGCAAGATTGCGCTGGAAAACCGGGCGCTGCGCAACGAACTTGCGTCGGGGGACGCGGCGGCGACGCGGCTGATCGGGGAAAGCCCCGCGATGGTGCGGCTGCGCGAGGACATCCTCGATCTCGCACAGGCCGACGCGCCGGTGCTGATCGACGGCGAGACGGGCACCGGAAAGACGCTGGTGGCGCGCGCGCTGCATGCGGTGGGGGCCCGCGCGTCGCGCCCGCTCGTGCAGGTGTTCTGCGGTCAGCTGGACGAGGCGGGACAGATCGCCGAACTGTTCGGTGCGGATGATGGCGACACGGGTACCGTGCCGGCGCTGGTCGCGGCCCGCAACGGCGTTCTGCTGCTGGAAGACGTGCAGGCGCTGATGCCCGCGGTGCAGGCGCGGCTTGTGGCATGGCTCGATGCGCCGCAGGGCGTGGATGGCCCGCGGATCGTGTCGATCTGCGGTTCGGATGGCGAAAGCTCCTGCGCGGACCTGCGGCCGGATCTGTATCACCGGCTCTCCGCGCTGCACCTGTCGCTGCCGCCCCTGCGCCAGCGCGGTGACGACATCCTGTTGCTGTTCAACGACTTCACCCGCAACTTCGCAGGCGAGTACGGGGCCGCGGCGCCGCAGCTCAGCCCGCACGAGGCCGCGCAGCTTCTGCAGGCGCCATGGCCGGGCAACGTGCGCCAGTTGATGAACGTGGCCGAGCGTGCCGTGATGCAAAGCCGTCGCGGGGCGGGGTCGCTGACATCGCTGCTGATTTCCGACAACGAAGCGGTGAGCCTGCCGATGACCCATGTCACGCAGGAAGGAAAGCCGCTCAAGGAGTATGTCGAGGCGTTCGAACGCATGCTGATCGACAACACGATGCGCCGCCACCAGGGGTCCATCGCCCGCGTGATGGAGGAACTTTGCCTGCCGCGGCGGACCCTGAACGAGAAGATGGCGAAATACGGGCTCGTGCGCAGCCACTATACCTGAGGTTGCGGGTCCATCTGAACGATCCGGTCCGGATTATGCGCGTTTTGCATTGTCATTTCGTCCTTTGCGGGTTTAATGGGGGTGTGGCAGCCTTGCTGTCCCAGGATTTCCCTGCCGCGTCCGTGACCGGTGCCAGCTGCACCCACCGAACGGCAGCCGAAAGACGCCCCGTTACGGGGCATGAACCGCCCGCGCCCAAAGCGCGGGACATTTATCGGCACGGTAACGTGCCAAGGACAGATCGCGATGGACCCTGACCGCCAAGGCACCGCAGCAGCATCGGCCCAAAGGCCGCTCTGCCCTGCGCGAACCAGCGTGCCAGCGGGCCACGCCGCAACGAGACACCGGCCGCCCTGCGCTGCGCGCAGAGAGCCGCCCGCGGGGCCGCCCCGGTGCAAAGAGACTTCATGGCCAAGAAAATGCTTATCGATGCCACCCACGCGGAAGAAACGCGGGTGGTCGTCGTCGATGGAAACAAGGTCGAGGAATTCGATTTCGAGTCCGAGAACAAGCGCCAGCTTGCGGGCAACATCTACCTTGCCAAGGTAACGCGGGTCGAGCCGTCGCTCCAGGCGGCATTCGTGGATTACGGCGGGAACCGCCACGGCTTCCTCGCCTTCAGCGAAATTCACCCGGACTACTACCAGATCCCGGTCGCGGACCGCGAGGCGCTGCTGGCCGAGGAACTGGCCTATGACCAGTCCCAGCAGGACGATGACGACCCTGCGGAACCGGCTGCGCCAGAGACCTCGGCCGATGCGCCCGCGAAGCCGCGGCGCACGCGCACGCGGCGGTCGCGCGGAAAGCGCGGCGCAGACGATGCGGGCGAGGGCACGCCGCCGGACGATGCATCCGCCGGGCCTGCCGAGGCTGGTGCGTCGGACATCCCCGCGCAGTCGATCCCCGGCATGGATGTCGTCGATCTTGGCGAGGCCGACGCGCCCGCAGAGGTCGAGGACATGAACAGTTCGGGCCTGCAGCGCGTGCCGAACGGCTCTGGTGCCGCCGCGGCGCCCGAGGTCGTTCCGTCGGCACCGGCGGGCGACACGGCGGACGCCGGCGGCGACGACGAAGCCGCGCCGCGGGACGCTGATGCGCCCGCCGACACCGCCCCGGCCACGGATGCCGACAGCCCCGAGACGGCTGGGGAAGCCGCCACGGACACGGACGCGGACGCGACCGAAGACGGCAGCGCCGCAGACACGAACACGGACGGTGATGACGACACGCCGCGCACGCCGCCCTCCACCATGGCCGCGCGCCATGACGGGACGGACGCGGTTCTGCATGAAGACGTGGATGCGGCGACCGCCGACACCGCCGCCCCTGCGGAAGACGACGAACGCCCGTCGCGCGACGATGCCGTGCAGGAGGTCGAGGACGACGCCGCCACCGACCGCGCCATCGAGTCCGTGGCCGACGACGACACCGCCGAGGACATCCGCCCGCCGCGCAAGCCGCGCCCGCGCCGCTACAAGATCCAGGAGGTCATCAAGGTCCGCCAGATCATGCTGGTGCAGGTGGTCAAGGAAGAACGCGGCAACAAGGGTGCGGCGCTCACGACCTACCTCTCGCTGGCCGGCCGCTATTGCGTGCTGATGCCCAACACGGCGCGCGGCGGCGGGATTTCCCGCAAGATCACCAACGTGCAGGATCGCAAGAAACTCAAGGAGATCGCGGCCGAGATAGACGTGCCGCGCGGGGCCGGTCTCATCATCCGCACGGCCGGTGCCAACCGCACCAAGGCCGAGATCCGGCGCGATTACGAATATCTGCAACGGCTGTGGGAACAGATCCGCGACCTGACGCTGAAATCCGTGGCTCCGGCGGCGATCTATGCCGAAGGGGACCTCATCAAGCGCACGATCCGCGACCTCTACAACCGCGACATCGACGAGGTGCTGGTGGAGGGCGAGGCGGGTTACCGCACCGCCAAGGACTTCATGCGCATGATCATGCCGAGCCACGCCAAGAACGTGAAGCTCTACAGCGAGGCGCAACCGCTGTTCGCGCGCTACCAGGTCGAAAGCTACCTGTCGGAGATGTTCAATCCGACCGTGCGGCTGAAATCGGGCGGCTACATCGTGATCGGCGTGACCGAGGCGCTGGTTGCCATCGACGTGAACTCGGGCAAGTCCACCAAGGAAGGCTCCATCGAGGAGACGGCGCTCAAGACCAACCTGGAGGCGGCGGAGGAAGTCGCGCGCCAGTGCCGCCTGCGGGATCTGGCCGGTCTGATCGTGATCGACTTCATCGACATGGACGAGCGGCGCAACAACGCCGCGGTCGAGAAGCGCCTGAAGGACAAGCTCAAGACCGACCGGGCGCGCATCCAGATGGGCCGGATCTCGGGCTTCGGCCTGCTGGAAATGTCGCGTCAGCGGCTGCGGCCCGGCATGGTGGAGGCGACGACCAAGCCATGCCCCCATTGCCATGGCACGGGGCTGGTGCGGTCTGACGACAACCTTGCGCTGTCGATCCTGCGTGAGCTGGAAGAAGAAGGCGTGCGCAACCGCTCGGGCGAGGTGCTGGTGAAGGCGCCCGTCGCCATCGCCAACTACCTCATCAACGAAAAGCGCGAACATATCGCCCGGATCGAGATGCGGTATGGCATGGCTGTCCGGGTGGAGGCCGATCCGACGCTCATCAGCCCGAACTTCACGGTCGAGAAATTCAAGACCGCGACGCGGGTGGTGCGGCAGGCGCATCCGGTGATTTCCATCGACATGTCCCAGATGCCTGACGACGATCTTCTGGACCGCGAGGCCGAAGAGGCGGAAGCGGCGGAACTGGCCGAGGCCGAGGCCGCGACCGAGGTGCAGGCACCCGCGCGCGACCGGGATGCCGAAAGCACCGGCAAGGACGACAGCGGCAGCGATGACGACGGCAAGCCCCGCAAGAAGCGGCGGCGGCGGCGGCGGCGGCGCGGTGGCGCGAATGGCGAAGGCGAGGCGTCCGAGAACTCCGGGCGGGACAGGAACGATGACGACGGCTATCCGGACGCAGATGATGTGCGCGACGGGCGTGACAGCACAGGGTCGGACGGGCACGCTCCTGAAACGGCGGTGACGGATGCACCCGCAGCCGCGGCGGAACACACCGAAGATGTGGCAGCGCCCGGCGCCACGGCAACGGTCGCGGACGACGCAAGTGTCGATGCCAAAGTGGCGGAACCTGTGGACGCCGCCGCGCCGGTCGCCGACGACGCGGCCGCCGGTGTGACGGCGGAAGCGCCCGACCATGTCGAAGTAACGGCGCCCGCCGAACAGGTGGAGGCGACCGACGACAGCGGCGCGGTGTCGCCCGCGGCCGAGGCCACGCCCGAGCCGATGGCGGAGGCAATCCCCGAACCCGTGGCGGAGACCACGCCCGACCCGGCGCCTGAATCTGCGCCTGAACCGGACGCGGCATCTGTGGCCGAAAAGGCGCAGGCAGGTTCATCCATGGCGGAAACGGTCCCGGCAGAGCAGCCTGAGCCCGAGCCCGACGCGGTAGCGCAGCCTGACGCGCCGGAGCCGGACCCCGCCGCCGACCAGAAGCCCCGCAAGCGCGGCTGGTGGTCGGTCGGACGCTGATCCAACGCTGGAAACCCGGTCTGCCGCAAGGCAGGCCGGGAAGCCCTACCGGGATGTCACGGTTGCCACGGTAATGTGACGCTCTGTGCCGTGACGCCACCGTCGCCATGGGCTACACCCTCACCATGTTCGGTATCGAAATCATCGACGCGGCGCTTGTGCCCGCCATGGTCGTGGCGCTTGCCGCGGGCATGTTGTCCTTTCTGTCGCCCTGCGTGCTGCCCATCGTGCCGCCCTATCTCGCCTATATGAGCGGGATCAGCGTCGGCGACATGCAGAGCGGGCAGAACCGCGCGCGGGCCATGCTGCCGGCCACATTCTTCGTGCTGGGTCTGAGCACGGTGTTCCTGTTCCTCGGCTTCACCGCGTCGGCCTTCGGCGCGTTCTTCCTGCAGAACCAGGTCCTGTTCTCCCGCATCGCGGGGGCCGTGGTGATCGTGTTCGGCCTGCACTTCCTCGGGGTGTTCCGCATCCCGATCCTTGATCGCGAGGCGCGGCTGGATGCGGGCGACAAGGGCGGCACGGCGCTGGGGGCCTATGTGCTGGGGCTCGCCTTCGCCTTCGGCTGGACCCCCTGCATCGGCCCGCAACTGGGCGCGATCCTGTCCATCGCGGCCACGGAGGCGTCCATCGCGCGGGGCACGCTGCTGCTGGGGGTCTATGCTCTGGGACTTGGCGTGCCCTTCCTGCTGGTCGCGGCCTTCATGACCCGGTCCATGGCCGTGATGAACCGGCTGAAGCGCCACATGAAGACCATCGAGCGCGTCATGGGCGGGCTCCTGCTGGTCGTCGGCATCATGCTGGTCACCGGGGCCTTCACCCGACTGTCATGGTGGCTGCTGGAACAGTTCCCGGCTCTGGCGGCCCTCGGCTAACGGTCGGGGAATTCGGCCTGCATCACCGCGGACAGGGCCGGGTCCTCGCGCAGATCGGGGGGCAGGTCGAAGCGCTTCGCCTTCCACCCGGTGGATGTGCCCTTGCAATGCACGAGCCGGATGTCGGATTGCCGGGTCGCGAGGTTCTGGAACACCTCGTCCACCCGGTGCACGGCCCAGCCGAACATCCGCCCGAACGCGCCACGCGGTGCCTGACACCATTTCTGATTGCAGCGGTCGTCGGGCTGGTCGCGAAACCGGTGCGCGCCGTGCCCCACGGGGCCTGTCGTGCCGGGCGCGGGATAGACCCAGCTTCCGGGGATCGTGATCATGCCCAGCGGATGGCGCGCCGCGGCGTCGAAGACGCTGCCGCCGCTAGCCGAGATACAGATCTCGTCGATATCCACGTTCAGTACTGCCCGTGCCCGGGCAAGCGGATCGCGCTTCGCGATGTTCAGCATGGCGGTCTGGAAGAAACGCGGGCTGACCTCCAGCCGTTTGCTGTGATCGGCGGGACCGTAAGGGTAGGGGGCCGAGAACACGCGGACCCTGCGAAGCCCCTCGACGCGCCCGAGCCGGTCCGCGATGTCCTGCGGGCCATAGGCATCCGAACCGTTGTCGAAGAGCGCCACCGCGTCGGCACCGTGCCGGCGGGCGTAGAACGCGGCCCAGTCCGCGATCCAGTCCAGCGCGTTGTTGCGGTTCACGGCGACCAGCGCATTGGTTCCGGCGAAGCCCGCGGTTTCGCTGCGCCGCGACGGGATCGGGTGGTCGTTGCCCTGCCAGTGCAGCGACAGCGCGGTCTCGGGGCCGGGGATTTCCACCTGCTCGCAGCGCAGCCATGTCCGCCGGCGCAACCGTCGCACCGGCCGCCCGCCAATCCGAAGCCCCGCCCGGAACGGCGCCCAGAGGTTCAGGAAGCGCGGCGCCGTGATCAGGTGCGCGCGCCGGTCCGGCAGCCAGGCGGCATCGTAGAACAAGGTCGTGCGGTCGTATCGCGCGAGATAGTGTTCGCTGCGCCGGTCGGCCGGGCGCACGTGGTCGCGCAGCACCGGGCTGCCCGCGGGCAGAACGAAGCCCTGTAGCGGTACGGTGCGGACGTCGGTGTCAATCATCGAAAACCCTGTCCATCATGTCCTGCAGCGCCCGGTCGTGTCGGAGCGCGGCCGCGACGGCGCTGTCCTTGCCCCGGAACCAGTTGAGATTGGCCGCGGCGCAATGCACAAGCCGGAAGTGGCGGCTTTCCGGCACCAGCCGGAAGGGCTCGCCGCCGACCTGGTGGACGAACCAACCCATGCGGCTGAGCAACCCGCCCGGACGCGCGGCCCATTTGCGGGTCGATATGCGGGGCGGTTCCGCCTGCCAGACATGCGCGCGCTGCGGCGCCGGGTCATCCGTGCCGGGGGCGGGAAAGGCGAAAGTGCCTCCGATATTCAGCGTCCCGTGCCATGCGCGTTGAGCCGCGTCGAACAGCGATGCGCCGGGCGGTCCCTGCACCAGCTCGTCCACATCGGCATTGAGCACGGCGCGCGCCTGCGCCAGCGGGCCGACGCGTGCCATGTTCAGCATCGCGGACTTCAGGAAGTTCGGCTTGATCCGAGCATGCTGGCCCGCGATGAGCGGACCGTAGGCGCGGGGTGCCGTCAGAATCGCGGCACGGCGCAGCCCGGAGACCGCGGCGATGGTGTCTGCCAGCCGTTCCGGGGCATAGGCCGTCGATCCGTTGTCGATGAACAGCACGCCGTCGGCGCTATGGGCGCGCACGTAGAAGCGAAGCCAGTCGGCAATCCAGTCGAGCGGGTTGTCCCGGCTCATGGTGACGATGGCGTTCGTGCCGCGAAACGGCGTCGGGTCGATGCGGCGTGGCCTTGCGGACAGGACGCGCCCATCCGGCAAAGCCACGCTGACCGGGTCGCCGCGCGCAGGCAGGGTAAGGATTTCGCACTTCGGAAAGACCCGTCGGCGCAGGCCCCGCGCGGGCCTGTCCCCGATCCGCAGACCGTCGCGCAGCAGCGGCCAGAGGTTCAGCAGGCGCGGCGCCACAAGCGTGATCCTGTCCCGTGCGGCGTCGTGCTGCACATCGTAAACCAGTGTCCTGCGGTCGTATTTGGCAAGATAGTCCGGGGTGCGATGGGGCGGGTCCACCACGTGATCCCGCAGGATCGGGCTGTCCGCGGGCAATTCCATCCCGGCCAGCGGTTCCACCGTCACGCGGGGCGTGGAGCAGGGCGTCACGGCTCCGGTCCGCGCTCTGCGGCCTGTCGGAAGTGGTTCAGCACGAAGACCCGGATCGCCGAGGCGAGCCCGCAGTCGAGCCCCCGTTTCGCGTCGATCTCGGCGGCGAGTGCGTTCACTGCCTTGTCTTGCGCGGCGGCGATGTCGCGAAAGGCAATCCAGAACGCGTCTTCCAGCGATACGCTGGTCTGGTGCCCGCGCAGGGTGAGCGACCGTTTGCGGGGGCGCGATCCGGTCACGTCTCCGTCGCCCCGTCGTCACCGCGATCATTGCGGCGATGCGCATCCAGCCGGTTCCGCAGCAGGCTGCGCTGCGCGTCATCCTGCGCGCGCTCTGCCTTGGTCCGGCCAAACTTCACAGCGTTTTCATCGGCCTGCCTGGCCTTCTTCAACCGCGCGCGGGCCTTGCGCGCACGGTTCAGGTTGATCGGCGCATCGGCCAAGGGTCAGTCCTTCGGCCCGATCATCTGTTCCGGCAGCACCACCGCATCGAAAGTCGCTGCATCCACGAAGCCAAGCGCGATGGCTTCTTCGCGCAGGGTCGTGCCGTTCTTGTGCGCGGTCTTGGCGACCTTGGTGGCGTTGTCATAGCCGATGGTCGGGGCCAGCGCCGTCACAAGCATCAGCGACTCGCGCATCAGCTTTTCGATCCGCACCGTGTCGGCCTTCAGCCCCACCATCAGGTTGTCGGTGAAGGCCGAGGCCGCATCGCCCAGAAGCTGCATGGATTGCAGCACGTTATAGGCCATCATGGGCTTGTAGACGTTCAGTTCGAAATGCCCCTGCGAGCCTGCGAAGCCCACCGCCGCGTCGTTGCCCATCACATGGGCGCAGACCTGCGTCAGCGCCTCGCACTGGGTCGGGTTGACCTTGCCCGGCATGATCGAGCTGCCTGGTTCGTTCTCCGGCAGGATCAGCTCGCCCAGACCGCAGCGCGGGCCGGACCCCAGCAGGCGAATGTCATTGGCGATCTTGAACAGGGACGCGGCCACCGTCTTGAGCGACCCCGACAATTCCACCATCGCGTCGTGAGCGGCCAGTGCTTCGAACTTGTTCGGCGCGGTCACGAAGGGCAGGCCGGTGATGCGCGCCATGTTGGCCGCGACCATCTCGCCCCAGCCCTTCTTGGTGTTCAGCCCCGTGCCGACCGCCGTGCCGCCCTGCGCCAGTTCGTGGATATGGCACAGCGACGACCTAACGCGCGCAATTCCCATCGCCACCTGATGCGCGTAGCCGGAGAATTCCTGTGCGAGCGTCAGGGGCGTCGCATCCTGCGTATGCGTGCGGCCGATCTTGATGATGCCGTCGAACTCGGCGACCTTGGTTTCCAGCGCCGCGTGCAGCTTTTCCAGTCCCGGCAGCAGCACGTCGCGGGCCATCATCGCCGTGGCGATGTGCATGGCCGTCGGAAAGGTGTCGTTGGACGACTGGCCCATGTTGCAATGATCGTTCGGGTGGACCGGATCCTTGGATCCGATCGTGCCGCCGAGAATCTCGATGGCGCGGTTCGCGATGACCTCGTTGGCATTCATGTTGCTTTGCGTGCCCGACCCGGTCTGCCACACGACAAGCGGGAAATTGTCGTCGAACTTGCCCGCCACGACCTCGGACGCGGCCTGCACGATGGCCTTGCCGCGCATGTCGTCCAGCGCGCCGAGCGTCATGTTCGCCTCGGCGCAGGCCTGCTTGATGACGCCGAGCGCTCGCACGATGGCCACGGGCTGCTTTTCCCAGCCGATGGGAAAGTTCATGATGCTCCGCTGGGTCTGCGCACCCCAATACTTGTCGGCGGGTACTTCAAGGGGGCCGAAACTGTCGGATTCGGTGCGGGTCGCGGTCATCTGCGCTGTCCTCTCGGCGTAGTGTCTGGCGGCTGTTTAGGCGCGCCCGCGCCAGCGCGCAATGCCGTGAGCGCCAACGCTACTTGCGGAACTTGTCGAGGCTGACGATCTCAGCGTCCTTGCGCGGGCCATCGTCGTCGCCTGGGGGCACGTCCTCGGCCATAGGGGCGCCAACGCCCGCGTCGTCGTCCGCGTCATCGTCATCGTCATGGGCGTGGGTTTCGAAACGCAGTCCGAATTCCACCGACGGATCGACGAATGTTCGGATCGCGTCATAGGGGATGAACATCGGTTCCGGGCGGTCGCCGAAATTCAGCGTGATCGCGAACCCGTCATCCGTCACAGTCAGGTTGTCGTACCAGTGCTGGATGACGATGGTCATGTCCTCGGGATAGCGGTCCGAAAGCCAGTCGGCGATCTGCACGTCCGGGTGCAGCGTGTCGAAAGTGATGAAGAAATGATGGTCGCCGGGAAGCCCATCCCGCGCGACACCGGCCAGCACGTTCTGGATCAGCGACCGCATCGCCCGGTGCATCAGGTTGCCGTAATCGATACTGCGTGACATGGACGACCCTTTCTTTCGATCAGGTCTAACGGAAGGCGCGCGGGAATGGAAAGGGGCTTCGCGGCTTTTCGCCCGGCGCCGCGTTCCGCCGACGCCCTGCGCAATTGACGCAGGCGGGCGGTCCGGTCAATGCTTGACGCAATAATCAATAATGGGAGGAAACCTGTGATGAAACGGCTCACCCTGACGGCGGTGGCGTGTCTTGTGGCGACCACGGTGCACGCCGCACCCGTGTCGGTCCTGTTCGTCGGGAACAGTTACACCTTCGGGCACCACGACCCGGCGCTGAGTTACTACACGGAAAACGTGCGCGACCTGACCGCGCCGGTGCCGGGTACCTCCTTCGAGAACACGACCGGCGCGCGCCCCTACCAGCCCCATCCGTGGGGCGGTGTGGCGGGCATCTTCAAGCACCTGACGGACCAGGCAGGGCTGGATTACGACGTTGCCCTGTCCACGCGCAACGCGGCGAGTCTGCGCGGGCATTTCCTGAATACAAACCCCGCCGACTGGGACATGCGCGGCAACCTGGCGCTGCAGACCTGGGACAAGGTCGTGCTGCAGGAACAAAGCGCCGAACCGCTGACCCGCCAGACCAATGCGGCGGGGGAGGAACTGGATTCGAATCCCGAGTATTTCCGGTTCTACGCCGACAAGATGCGCGAATTCGTGCAATCGACGGATCCGGTCGGGCCGGTGCGCGACCGCGATGCCTTTCCCGGCGCGACCGATGATGAACGGCAGGCCGCCTGCGAAGCGGCAGGGATCGCGAGGGGCACCTGTTCGCGGATCCGCGGCACCTTTGCCAATCCCAGCGGTGATCCGGATACGGAGGTCTATCTCTACCAGACCTGGGCGCGGCAGAACCTGATCGACGGGGCGTTCGTGACCGACACAGACCCGGATACGGGGGTCGTGACCCGCGGGTCAGAGCTGTCCACCGGAACGTTCTTCGCCACGCTGGAAGAGATGACCGACGACCTGGCCGCCAGCTACGACGCAGCGGCGGGGCCGGGTTTCGCCGGGGTCGCGCCAGTGGGTGAGGCATTCATGCGCGCGGTGCAGTCCGGCATCGCGACCCGCAGCATGTGGGCGGACGATGCGCTGACCGACGGTCTGATCGATCTTTGGTACGACGACGGCACCCATGCCAGCAAGCACGGGTCCTATCTCAGCGCGCTGGTGCTTTACGGCACGCTGACCGGCCTCGACCCGATCGATTTCGGGCGCGACGAGGGCGCGGCGAAGGCGCTTGGTATCGATCCGGACAGCGCGGTCCTGCTGCAGCGCACCGCGAGCGCGCAACTGGCCATAACCGCCCCGGTGCCGCTGCCCGCGGCCGGGCCGCTGGCACTGGCGGGACTGGTGCTCCTGCGCCTTGCCGCGCGGCGGCGCCGGCAGGCGACGGCCTGATCGGATGGAATGACCGGCATCCCGTGAATGCGGGGTGCCGGCCGGGCCGGGCTGCGCGGGTCCGCCGCAGGACCGGACCCCGCCAAGGGCTCCTGTGCGGCCGCGGTCCTGCCGCGTCTGCGAAGGGCCGCCTCTCGCCGACCCGGGCGCCGCCCGGCGCGTCATCACGAAATCAATCCCGCCTGCATGATGCGGTTGTCATTGCGGGGCACTTGCGTTGTAGCTGTCGCACGGTACCGGAAGTTCTCTTGCGCGTCTTGCCGGTGATGGCCGGGCGGCCCTTCGGCCGCGCGGCCCGCGCTGTGGGGGACGGCATCAACGGAAAGGAAGCGCGATGCAGCATGCAGCACGTCGGGTTCGGGCCGTTCTGCTGTTCATGCTTCTCGTGGCCTGCGCGGGGCCGGATCTCCGGGACTACCCGCCGCCCCCCGCGGCGACATCGTCGCAAGCGGCCATCGCGGCGGCCCGTCCGGTCGCGGTGACCTTTCCGGCGTTCGACGACTTCAAGCCTCATCCATGGGAGGGGCGGGCACCTTCGGATTATGCCGTGCACGGGATCGACGTGTCGCGCTGGCAGGGGGCGATCGACTGGCCGCAGGTGCGCGCGTCGGGCATAGCCTTCGCCCTCATCAAGGCGACGGAGGGCGGCGACCACACCGACCCCGCCTTCCCCGACAACTGGCAGGGCGCCGCGCGTGCGGGGATTCCGCGTGGGGCCTATCATTTCTACTACTGGTGTCGCCCTGCGGTGGAGCAGGCCCGCTGGTTCATAAGCCATGTGCCGCGCGATCCGGCGGCGCTGCCCCCGGTGCTCGATCTTGAATGGAACCACCGCTCGCGCAATTGCCCGTACCGCCCCGATCCGGCCACGGTCCGCGCCGAGGCGGCGCGCTTTCTCGATATCCTGACGGCCCATTACGGCCAGCGCCCGGTCATTTACACGACGGTCGATTTCTACCGCGAGACCGGCATCGGCATGCTGCCGGGCACAGAGTTCTGGCTGCGCTCGGTTGCGGGCCACCCATCCACGGTCTATCCCGGCCAGCGCTGGACCTTCTGGCAATATACCGGCACCGGGCGCGTCCCCGGCGTGAAAGGTCCCGTCGACATCAACGTCTTCGCGGGCTCGGTCGCGGATTGGCGACGCTGGCGCAACTGACCCGTGGGGCGTTATTGCCCCGGCCTTCAATCGATCCCATGCATGAGCCCGTCGCAGCGTGCCTGCGCATCGCGCAGGGCGGCGGCCGGTTTCTTGTTGCGCAGCAACATCGTGTGGATTTCCTCGCCGAGGACCCGCACGAGATCGTGCAGTTGCGGCACAGCCGGGCGTGGCCAGGATTTCAGTTGCCCCGCCCGCGCGATCCGGTCCACGAACGGGATGACCGGCCGCGCATGGGCCACCGCCGGATCGTTGCATACCGAAAAGCGCGAGGACACGAGCGACCCGTTCTCGACATAGAGCTTGGTGGCGGCGGGCGAGGTCAGGGTCCTTGCCGCGCGCCATACATCGGGCAGACGGCCCTGCGGCAGGTTCGCGGGGATGCACAGGTGCCAGCCCCCCAGCGGCGCCATGCGCGGCACGCCCGGCGCGGACGGGTGCAACTGGTATCCGGTCCGGCCATGGGCGGGCGAGGCCGGGTCGTTTTCGAACATCGGCATGATCTGCGTGTAGCAGTAGGCCATGGCTGCGCGCCCCTCGGCATAGCACTTGGCGCGTTCGAACCACGACATCTGCAACACGTTGTCGGGCGACACGGATAGAAGCTCCACCAGGAATTCCGCCGCCATCAGGGCCGTGTCGCTGTCGAGCGCGGGACGCAGATGGGCCGCAGACAGGTCGCGGTCGGAAAACCCCTCGGCGGTGCGCGGCAGGTTCAGCACCGGCTGGCCGAAATCCGCCATCAACAGCATGAAGGTCGTGCCAACCGGCGTCCCCCGCGCGCCATTCCAGCAGATGCCGGACACGCCTCGGTCCGGGTCATGCAGCGCGCGGGCGGCCTGCAATGTCTCTTCCAGCGTGGTGGGTGGGGCCAGGCCGCGTTCGGCCAACAGGTCGGTGCGATGGATCAGCAGTTCCGGGGTGGTCTGCACCGGCAGGCCGAACAGCCGGTCGCCGAAACGCGCCGTCGCCAGTGCCTCGGGGTGGAAATCGTGCAGGTCCGTCGCCGTTTCCGCCCCCGCGAGATCCGATAGCGGATGTAGCGCGCCCTCGTCCACCATCTCGGCCATCCACGCAAGGTCGCAAGTCACGATATCGAAGCTGGACCGCGCACGGCGGCTGTTGTCGAGGATCTCGCGCCGCAGGCGGTCGATGGACAGGGCGCGCACCTCGATCGTGGTGCCGAAATGCATTTCGAACTGCTGCTTGACCTTCTGCATCGCCAAGAACGCCGGGTCCGCATGCAGCAGCAGCCGCAGCCCGTGGCGCAGGGACAGCTGCTCGCGCATCACCGGCAGCGGCGGGATGATCGATCCGGTCAGGTAGGACGCGCCGAAGAAATACTCGGTTCCTTCGGGCATCCCGAAGGCAGACCCGACAAGCGATTTCATTCGGCGCGCGTAGTCGAACCAGTTGCGGATCAGGTCAGGCGACGGATGCAGCGAGAACGTCTTGCCCGACCTTGTGCGCGGGCGGCGCTGCACCAGCCCGCGTGCGATCAGGTCTTCCAGCATCCGGTGGCCCGTGCCCCGCGGCAGTCCCGCCGCGTCGATGAGCGAGGACGGTGTTTCCAGCCGCCCACGGAAATGGCTGCGCAGAAGCTGGATCATCACGGGCATCTCGCGCGGCGGGGGCAGGCCGAGACAGCTTTCGGTTTCCGTCTGGATTCGGGTGACGAAATCGAGAAAGCGGTCAAGCTCGTGACCCGACATGCGGTGAAAGCTGTGCCCGCCGGTACTGTCCGGGATGGGCCGATTTTCCACTCTGGACACGATCCTGTCCTCTTCATGCTGTGCAAGACCTTGTCCCGGCATCGAAACACGAAAAACGCGGCGACCGATGCCCGGAAGATTTCCAGACTGGACAAAACCCGCGTTTCGCCCCCGGCGCGGCGGGGCCAACCTTGGCGCAGATCACACAAGCGGCCGGTCAGACGCCGCGGCGACAGGGAGGACAGGATGGTGCGTTTCGCGATACTCGGCACGGGCCGGATCGGGGCGATGCATGCGGGCATCGTGGCACGGCAGCCGGATGCGGCGGTGACGTGGTGCTATGACGTGGATCACGACCGCGCAGCAGCCTGCGCGGCGCAGGTCGGCGGGCGGGCCTCGACAGATGTGGACGCGATCCTCGCCGCCGATGACGTGGACGCGGTGCTGATCGCGTCGCCCACGAACACCCATGTGGACCTGATCCTGAAATCCGCCGCCGCCGGGAAACCGATCCTGTGCGAAAAGCCGATCGACGTGGATCTCGCCAAGGTCGAAGCCTGCCGCGCGGCGCTGGCCGATTTCGACGTGCCGTTGCAACTGGGCTTCAACCGGCGGTTCGACCCCAGCCACCGCGCCGTCCGCGATGCCGTCGCCGCGGGCGAGATCGGCGCGCTGGAGTTGCTGGTCATCACCAGCCGCGATCCCGGCCCGCCCCCGCCGCGCGCGATCCTCGAAGCCTGCGGCGGGCTCTTCCGCGACACGTCCATCCACGATTTCGACATGGCCCGTTTCGTGCTGGGCGAGGAAGTGACCGAGGTCTACGCCATGGCCGCGAACCGGGTCGATCCCGTCTTCGCCGAACTGGGCGACGTGGACACAGCGATGATCGTGATGCGCAGCGCATCGGGGGCGCTGGTGCATGTGAACAACTCTCGCCGCACAAATTATGGCTACGATCAGCGGGTAGAGGCGTTCGGCGCCGATGGCATGGTCCGGTCGAACAACCACCGCCCCTCCGAGGTATCGCGCCACGGCGACCAAGCGACCGCCGCACGCACACCGCTTTTGCATTTCTTCATCGAACGCTACGCCGCCGCCTACGAGGCCGAGATCCGCGACTTCATCGACATGCTTGCCGCGGGTGGCAGGCCCAGCGTGACCTTCGACGACGGGCACCGCGCGCTTTTACTGTCCGAGGCGGCGTTGCAATCCTACCGCGAAAACCGCCCCGTGACCGTGGCCGAGATCTGAAGGAGCCGACCATGACACAACGGACCAATCCGTTCGGTGATGCCGCCACCCATGCCGCCGCTGAAACCGACTTGCCCCTGACCGACCAGCTTGCGGGCAAGGTCGCCGTCGTGACCGGATCGACCCAGGGGCTCGGGCTGGCAGCGGTGAAACTGATGTTGCGCCGGGGCCTGAAGGGCGCCGTGATCTGCGGACGCAACGCCGCCGCAGGCGAAGCTGCCGCCGCCGATCTGACCACCGATGGCGCACGGGTCGTCTATCAGCAGACCGACCTGTCCGATCTTGGCGACTGCAAGGCGCTGATCGACCGGGCCATCGCGGAATTCGGCAGTTTCGACATCCTCGTGAACTCCGCCGGGATCACGGATCGGGGCGGCATCCTCGACGGCGATGCGGATCTGTGGGAACGCACCTTCGCCATCAACGCCCGAGCACCGTTCTTCCTGATCCAGCACGCAGCGAAGCATTTCCGCGCCATGGACAAGCCGGGCAGCATCGTCAACGTGGCAACCGTCACGGCCCATGGCGGCGTGCCGTTCCTGACCGTCTATGCCGCGTCCAAGGCTGCACTCGTGGCCACGGTCAAGAACGCGGCCTTCAGCCTTGCGCGCGACGGCATCCGGGTGAACGCGCTCGCCATCGGCTGGATGGACACCCCGGCCGAGGACGCCACGCAGAAGACATTCCACGACATGCCAGACGGCTGGCAGGCCGAGGCGGGCAGGGCGCTGCCCGCGGGGCGCCTGCTGAACATGAACGAGGTGGCGCGCTGGATCGTCCATCTCGCCAGCCCCGAATCCGGGATCATGACGGGCGCCGTCATCGATTTCGACCATGGTGTGCTTGGCTGCTACGAAGCCACGCCATTGCCAGCCCCGCACGACTAGAGGGCAAGACCGTCAAGACAGCGCCGGGGCCTTGCGGGGACGGGGTCCGGGCGGCGCGATCAACCCAAGGGAGGAACACCAGATGACGACGATCACGACGCGACTTTTCCAGACGGCCGGTGTAATGGCGCTACTCTCCGCCGGGGCGGGGGCCTTTCCCGCTGCGGCGCAGGACGGCCCGCAGGTCTATTTCATGCTGCCGAACACGACCACGATCCGCTATGAACGCCGCGACGGACCGCTGTTCGTGGCCGCAATGCAGGATCGGATGCCCGAGGCGACGGTCACCGTGCAGAATGGCGAAGGCGATCCCGTGCGCCAGCAGCGGTTGGTCGAGGACGCGCTGACGCAAGGCGCTGATCTGATCATGTTCACATCGTCGGATGCCAATCTTGCGGCCGGCGCGCTGGCTGCCGCCGAGGAGGCCGGGGTGCCCGTGATCCTGTACGAACACGACGCGGTGGGCGGCAAGGCCGAGGCGCATGTCGTCTTCAACCCGCGCGTGATCGGGCAGGCCCAGGGCAAACGCGCCGCCGAGCTTATCGAAGCGATGGACCAGACGTCGGTGCGCATCGGCCGGGTCAAGGGCAACCAGGGCGAATACGGCACGACCCAGTTCGAGATCGGTCAGAACGAATACCTTCAGCCCCTGATCGACAGCGGCAAGGTGGAGGTCGTTTGCGAGGATTTTACCCGCAACTGGGATCCGGTCGAGGCGCAGGCCTTTGCCGAGAACTGCCTGACCCGCACCGGTGGCGCGGTGGACATGTTCATCGGCATGAACGACGGCACAGCGGGCGGCGCGGTCTCGGCGCTCATCAGCCAGGGCTACCGCCCCGGCGAGGTGATCGTGACCGGCGGGCAGGACGCCACGATCGAGGCGATGCAGTTCATCGTGCGCGGCTGGCAGGACAACACGATCTACAAGGACCTGCGCATCATGGCGAATGTGGCCGCCGACATGGCCGTGGCCGTCCTGAACGGCGATCCCATCCCCGCCGATCTCATCAATGGCGAGGTCAATAACGGGTACATGGACGTGCCGGCGGCGTTTCTGGATGTGGAGAACGTGACCATCGACAATCTCGGGGTCGTGGTCGATGCCGGGCTCTATACATGGGCGCAGGTCTGCGAAGGGGCCGAGGACACGCCGGTCTGCCAGCAGAACATGTAACCCGCCCGGCCCGGCGGCGCGACGCCGCCGGGCCGGTCCACAGGCCGCATCCGGGGGGAGCCAGATGACAGACCGACAAACGCAGCCGATCCTGAGCCTGCGCGGGATTTCCAAGTCCTTCGGGGGTGTCCGCGCGCTGAGCGACGTGTCCATCGACCTGACACCGGGCAAGGTCGTCGCACTGGTGGGCGACAACGGCGCGGGCAAGTCCACGCTGGTCAAGACCATGTCCGGCGTGCTGCGCCCCGACCGGGGGCAGTATTTCTTCGAAGGCCGGGAGGTGCATCCCGCGGGCCCCGCCGCCGTGGCCGAGATGGGCGTGCAGACGGTCTATCAGGACCTTGCGCTGTGCAACAATCTCGACGCGGTGCAGAACCTGTTCCTTGGCCGTGAACTGACGGGCCCATGGTATTCCGCCGGGCGCATCCGCCGCGCCGAGGCCGAGCGCCGCGCGCGTGACGTGCTTCGGCGCCTGCGGCTGGACGGGATTTCGCTGACCCGCAACGTGGGCGCGATGTCGGGGGGGCAGCGCCAGAACATCGCCATCGCCCGCTCGATTCTGTGGGAACCCAAGGTCGTGCTGTTGGACGAACCGACGGCCGCGCTCAGCCATTCGGCGGCGGCCCAGGTGGGCGATCTGGTGCGCGAACTCGCATCCCACGGGCTGGCCGTGCTCGTCATCAGCCATGACATCCATCATTTCGTGCTCGACAATACCGACGTGATCGAAGTGCTCCGGCTGGGGCGCAACGCGGGCCGCTTCGACAGCAAGGCCGTGACCGGCGAACAGGTCGTCAACGCCATGGTCGGCGGCGACGCCGCCGTGAACGCCGCCGGGTGACCGGGCCGATGCATCAGACAAGGACGATGACATGACGACGCAAACCGTCGACACCCCGACGCCGACCGCCACGCCGCGGCGCAGCCTGTCGGAACGGCTGGGCAACGAGTTGCGGCTCTTGCCCGTGGCGCTGGGGCTTCTCGCGCTGTGGCTGTTCTTCGCCACGCAAAGCGACGTGTTCCTGACATCCCGCAACATCAACAACCTGCTGGTCCAGTCCACGGTGACGGGGATCATCGCGCTGGGGCTGGTGTTCGTGCTGCTGGTGGGCGAAATTGACCTTTCGGTCGCCGCCACCAGCGGGATCAGCGCGGTGCTGATGGCCAAGGGCGTGGTGGATTTCGGGCTCCCCGTGCCGCTGGCCATCGCCTTGGGGATCGGGCTGGGCGTGCTCATCGGGGCCGCTTCGGGGCGATGGGTCACGCTGATCGGCGTGCCGTCCTTCGTGGTCACGCTGGGCGTGGGCCTGGTGCTGAACGGCGGGCAGTTGCTCATGCTGCCCAATACCGGGCGCTATAACCTGCTCGACACGGGGGTCGAAACGCTGGCGGGCACCTTCGTCAGCGGGCCGCTCGCTTGGGTGCTCGTGATGTTCGGAATCGCCGGGATGCTGGTGCTGAAACTGGCCGACCTGCGGGAGCGGCGCGCGCAGGGCCTCGACGCGCCGCTGATGGGTACGGTGATCGTGCCCGTGGGCGGTGTGGCGCTCGGGCTTGCGGCGGTCACGCTGTTTCTCGACCAGCAGCGCGGCCTGCCGATGCCGCTGATCCTGTTCGCGGTGCTGCTGGGCGTCATGAGCTACGTCGCCGGGCAGACCCGCTTCGGGCTCTATCTCTATGCCATCGGCGCCAACGCCGAGGCCGCCCGCCGCGCCGGGGTCAAGGTCGACCGGATCAAGATCACGGCCTTCGCCATCGCGGGCGGTCTGGCGGCCTTCGGCGGCATCCTCGCGGCGTCCCGCATCCTCGGGGTGTCCGTGTCGTCGGGCGGCGGGGTCGGCGGCGGGGCGCTGTTGCTGGAATCCATCGCCGCGGCGGTGATCGGCGGGGTGAGCCTCTTCGGTGGACGCGGGCGGGTGATCGGGGCGCTCTTCGGCGCGCTCATCATCGCCACCGTGTCGAACGGGCTCAACCTGATGGGCGTGGCGAACGAGGCGCGGCTGATCGTGACCGGGCTGCTGCTGGTCTTCGCCGTGTCCATCGACCGCGGCATCGAACGCCTCGCGGGACCGGGCTGACCGGGCCGCGCTGGCGGGCCGGGATCCTCCCGACCCGGTTGGGCACGACGCGGACTGCATCCGCGTCGTGCCCAGACCGCTTCGCGGGACGTGCCTGTTGCCACGTGCTGACCAGGCGGTGTTCCCCCGGCGGCCAATCTTCTTGGCCCGTCGGGGGGTACGTAGACAGTCTGCGGATCAGGGCGCGGACAGGGACAGCCGCGTCGGCAACTGCCGGGGCGAGTAGCGCAGCGGCACCCGCTCCCGGCATCGGGCGTCGAGGGCCGAGATGCCCATCGTGTATGGGGCGGGCAGCCTTGCCAGCGGCGACCTCCATCGAGCATGGCACTGCACTTGGACCGCGAAGGCCCTCACCGGTCAATCCGGCTCCGGGATGCACCAGGCACGGGGCAGGATCACCGCCCGGCGGGCAGAGGCCATGCGGGGGCAGTGCGTGTGGAATCGACAAATGGGAGGAAAAGCTATCCCGCGGCCGCCAAGAAGCCGACCAAAGCACCCGCGCATGCCTGCGCGACGCTGCAAATAACCGAAAATACTGGAGGCGAGTACCGGAATCGAACCGGTGTACACGGATTTGCAATCCGCTGCGTAACCACTCCGCCAACTCGCCAAGCCCGGTGTTCATATGGCCTTTTTCGGGCCGCGACAAGGGGCGGAAAAGGGTTTCGCACCCCGTTTCGCACGTTCGTTTTCTGTTCCCGCGGTCATTCGCGCCGTTCCTGGGCGCGGCGGGCGGCCTCGATCTGGGTCACGGTCGCGGTGTAGTGCCGGACCATAGGCGGGCTCATGCCGGTGATCGCGCCAATCTCGTCCACGGTGCAGCCCAGAAGCCAGAGTTCGCTGGCGGCGTTATGGCGCCACGCGTGGATGTCCATGCCGCCCCGGGCCGCGCCGATCTTCTCGCGCACCTTGAAGATCGCGGCCGATGCGCCGCGGTAGGACCACGGACCCGTCGCCTTGTGATTGGTCAACATGAACACCGACCGGCGGCGCGTCGCGGCCAGAGCTTCTGTCAGCAGGCGAGTCGGGGGTACGAGAAGCCGCTTCTTCGTCTTGTTCTGCTTTACCCTGATCGCGCCGTCCTCGATGTCGCTCCAACGCATCTTCAAGACGTCGCCGATCCGTTGACCGGTTCCGATGCAGAGCTCCATGACAAGCCGTTCGCGGGTGCCCAGTGGCGCTTCCGCGCGGTATGCGGTCAGCATGTCCGCCGGCCACGGCTCGCGGTTCAATGCGTCCTCGTCCGGGGTTTTCGGCTTCTTCACGCCCTTGGCGGGGTTCGATCCGGACGCGCGCCAACCGATGTCGATCGCATGCTCCATGAGGACCGACATCACGGCGATGCAGTCCCGCGCGAACTTCACGGAGCTTTGCGCGTCGCGCATCGCGATGACGTGCCGCCGCTCGACCGCGGTGACAGGCTGGTCGCCCGCCTTTGCCTCGAGGTATTCGAGTACGCGCAGATAGTCCTTCTGGGTGCGCGGCGCGCGCTTCGGCAGCTCAGCCTTTCGATAACTCGTGATCAGCTTCCGGATCGTGCGCTTCTGCGGCTTCGGCGTGTGCCCGGCGTCGATCCGCGCCTGGTGCTGCCGCATCGCCGCGACGAATTCGGGAGAGCCCTTCCGGCCCGGCAGCTTGCCGCAATAGTGCCCCCGGTACCGGAAGTACCAGGTGGAACCCTTGCGGTAGGTGCCGGGATAGTCTCTCACCAGGTGACTCCGTCCAGCCCGTCTTCGCGCCGATCGGTCAGGGGTTCTACCACGACCTCGCCGCGCGGGTTGATGTAGGTGCGTATCATCACGCCGTGGGCCAGATACCGGTCGACCATCGCCGCCGCGGCCTTTCGCGCGACGGTGCTGGGGCTCTGCCTTCGATCCGGGGTCGCGACGGCGCGATCCGTCATAGCCCGAGCGCCTCCCTGTACATTTCGAGGATCGCTTCCTCTTCGGCTATGTCGTCGCGATCGCGCTTTCGCAGGGCGATCACCTTGCGCATGACCTTGGTGTCGTAGCCGCGCCCTTTCGCCTCGGCCATCACCTCCTTTTGCTGATCGACGATCTCGGCGCGCTCGGCATCGAGCCTTTCCCAGCGCTCGATCAACTGGCGCAGCTCGTCGGCCGTCACGTTGTAGGCTGCGTCGGTGTTCTCGGTCATGTGGCGTCCTTCCAGGTGTAGGTCTGAGACGGGCCGTCTGCGAACAGGCCGTCGGCCTGGGGGTGAAGGTTGGGCACGAGCCGGCGGAACGTCGCGGCCGTCACGGGGCCCCCGCGTTCCAGGTAGAATTCGCCGGGGTCGTTTGCGCGTTCCGGGTTCGGCAGCGTCACGCGAAGCCTGTCGCCCGCCTTCAGCGCTTCGACCGCTGCGGTGTATTTCATGCGAGGCATCTCACCCCCCCCCGCACAGGGTTCGGTCGACAGCATTTTCGTCATGGCGTTTCCTTTGCCTGTTTCCGACTTGCCCACAGCGCCAGGCGGCCCTCGACCCCCTGCACCAGTCCCTCGTTGAGCATCCCCGCGGCCTTGCGCGGGTCACCGTTCATCACCATCAGCAGGACGGCCGTCACGGCGCCCTCGAGCGTGACCATGATCTCGCCGCGATCGGCGATGGGATCGCGGCCGTCGAGCACCTTGGCCGCGGCGTCGTAGTATCTCTGGGTGTCCTGGTTCATCCCTTGCCAGCCCCGGTCAGGGCGCGAATTGACCGCGCCTCCATGTGCAGGTCCGGAGTGCAGGCCGGTGACCGCGCCTCAACCACGGAAGCCGCGCGCGCCACGTCGAGCGCTCCAAGCAAGGCGAAGTGCGCGGCAAGCGACTCGGCCGACTTGTGCGGGTCGCGCAGGATCGCCTCGAAGCTGAGTGTCAGCACGGTGCCCCGGCGCTGCACCTCTCGCCGCGCTTTCACTCGGTCGCCGCGCAAAGACGCGACCCATGCGCGGCGCAGGCGGCGAGATACGGACATTCCTGGTTGATCGGCCGCCACCAGTTTAAGCTGGCTGCGCGCCTGTTCTTCCGGGTTGCGATCCAGCCATGCGATGGGTCCATACCGACCGTCAGGCACGAAGGTCGTCGTGGGGTCGATCCATTTCACCACCCTTCCGGATTGACCAGCCAGCCAGCGCGTGTCCGTGATGCCGGGGCGCAGTCTCATGTCCTCGTAGTCTGGCGGCTCACCGGCGACGGGAATGCCGCCAGCGTCGAGCATCGCCATGACCATCGTGGTGCCGCATCGGCCAAGCCCAGCGACGAATCCAGTGCTGTCGCTCATCCCTGCGGCTCCCCGGTCAGTGCGGCGCGGTCGCAGAGCAGGTCCAGTACGCGGCGCCGGTGATCTAGGTCGGCAACGCTTTGCGCCTCCATCACTGATCCAACATATCCATCGCCTAGCCAGCGCTCGTACGGTTTCTCGTGCGCTTCAAGCCATGCTTGGTGCTTTCCGCCGCAGATGTGGATGCCATACGTTCCCCAAGGCGCATGAGCCTGATATATCCAGTTGTTGATGTTGCTCGGGCTTTCCCAAATGAGGGGCCGGACTCGCGGTGGATTATCCCGCTCCGCCTCCAGCGCATCCACCATCAACCGGAGCTCGTTCTTTTCGCTCGCCGACCGGACAAGCTCCGCTTCGGCCTCGGTGGCGCGGGTCCCGTCCGGCGCGCAGAGCATCGCGCGCCATTCGTCTATCGCCAAGCCGGTGTCGTCGGTGGCGCGGGTGTTCCAGAAAGCTATCCGCTCGACAGGCACCGCCATTGAGCCGATCAGACATTTTCCCTGATCGACGTGCTGGATGCTGTCACCGAATTTACCGCGAAACATTGGGTCGCCACAAAACGGGCACGGCTTGATGATCGCATCGCTCACACCGCACCCCCTTCCGCATCGGCGGCGCGGGAAAGTGCGGCCAGCGCATCAATCTCATCTGCCGCCTTCCGTAGCCGCTCGGCCAGCGGGCCGTATCCAGTGGCACCGACGTTCGCCAGCGCCTTCGCCGCCGCGCCCCATGCCTCCGGGCGGCAACTCCATCCAGTCGAAGAGCCCTTCCCGAAGGCAGCCTCGAAGGCCGCGACATTCTCGGCCGCCCTTTCAAGATCCTTGGTTCTGGCGCTCACCATTTTCGAAACGCGACTTTCGATCCCAGCGCGAGCGCGCTCCATTTCGGCATAGCGGGCTTCATCCGCCTCCCGCATGGCTTCGCGGATCATGCCCTTCATCAGCCCGTCCGCGCGGCGAAGCATGGCGGCAAGGAACGGGCGCGAGACCTGCGCGGCTTCGGTCTTGTCAGCCTCGCGGATCGTTTTCCAGGCCTTGCCGTCGAACTCCCGCAGGCCCCATGCGGGCGGCAGGTCGGACAGGTCATCCACGATACCCGGCGGCGTGTGTATCCACCAGCGATCACAGAAGCGCGCGATGGCCTCGGCCTTGGACGGATCAGCCGCTTCGCGCTTCCAGTCCGCGCGAGTCACCTTGATTTCGACGCCATGCAGTTCAAGACCGCGCGACGGCCACAGGCTCATCATCACAGCGTCAGCATAGCGACCGGACTTCGCGCCCGTGCCCTCGCCAACTTCCCACATGATCGCCCATTCCGGATTGGACCATCGCTTTGCCATGGCCGCGCGGATGTCGTCCGCCTTGAGGCGGACCGTCATGTCTTGTCACCCTTCCGCCGCTCGCGGGCGGCGTGCTGCAGGCGAGCGGCGGCCAGGATGGTCGGGCGCAGTTCCGGCGGGGCCTCGTCGTAGCCAAGCGACCAGCGCCCCGCCAGGCGCGGCAGCATGGCGCGCGGGACCAGCGCCCAGTTCGACGGGTCGGTGTTCGATTTGTCGCCGTCCAGGCATTTCAGGCAGTGGCCATCGGGCACTGGACCGTTCACGCGCTCCCATTCGATCAGATGCACGGCGCGCCAGCGGGCCTGGAGCGGCATGTCGTCGTTCACCTTGCGCTCGAGGTAGCCGTCCCTGTTCACACGTTCCGTGCCGATCGGCTTGTAAAGGCGGTTAGCCTTGCCCCTCCGCTCGCCCTTGCGAAACCAGCCCTTTTCCGAGCCGGGCGCGCGCCATCCCTTGACCCCCTTGTTGTGCGGCGTCGCTCCGGGCTCGATCCGCCCAGTGCGACCGGTCTTCCAGCCCCGGCGCGTGCAGAGCGCCTTGAAGTTGTCGAACGACACGTCGCTCCGCCCGAAAGCCTCGCAGAACGCCGCGTGCAGCTGGCGGCGCGGCTGTTCCTTGCGCTGTTCGATCCAGGCAAGCTCGGCCGCGCTGTAGGGAACGTGGCGGCCCTTCATTCCTTCGGCCCCGCGATCTGGGGCAGCATCGGCAGGACGACGTTGCCATGTTCGGCGAACAGCTTCGCCGCCTTGAGCTGCAGGTCCGCGTTGCGCGTGATCTGGTCGGCCAGAGACACCATCGCATCGGCGCGTTGCGCTTCCTGGGTGATCTGTTCCGCGGTCATGTCGTCGCCGGACAGTCGCCCGAGCTGCGCGAACAGGTGATCGTTCAGATCTTTGAGACTGTTGGTCATGTGCTTTCCCTCTGAAGTTCCAGCCACGCCACAACATCGGCTTCGCGCCAGTACCGGCGACGGCCGATGTAAACCGGACGCGGAAAGCCCATTTCGGCGTTCTCCAGCCAGCGCCATAGCGTCATGTCCGAGATGCCGCCGCAAATTTCGCGCACACGGGCGGCCTTGATATGGGGGTCTTTAGGCGACGGCACCGCCTTGAGGCGCGCTCTTCGTTCCTCGAATCCGGTCGTTTTCACGGAATTTCTGTCTTCGAGGTATTCATCTAGCGCCTCGCGCAAATCCGCACCGAGCGGCGATTTCGCAAGCGCCATGGTTTGGCGAAGTGCGGCCGCAAGGCCCATGACAGTCTCGCCATCAGTCACGTTTCTTGTTGCGGTGTCGCCGTTGCGCGCTGAATAGATCAGGTCGGTCGTCGCCGCGGCAGATGCGGCTGCAGCAGAAAAAGAGCTTTGGATCCTGAAAATAGCCTCGTTCAATTCCGCCGCATGGCTCTCGGCGGCTACAAGCAGCTCGCGCAGGCGGTCGCGTTCCCGGGCAAGTTCGGCAAGGGTGTTGCCGGCCAGCCATTTGGTTTCCAGCGACGGATTGTGCGGCAGCGCAGCGGCAAGAACGATGACGGCATCTGTGCTCGTGTCGATCTCGGTCAGATCGTCCATTCCACGACCCTCCACAGCAGCCAGCCCAGCAGCAGCGCGGCGCCGACCAGGGCGACGGGTGCGATCGGGTTGTCGAAGCGCCAGAGCGGTTCGTTCAGCGCGTCCTCCAGCGCCTCCGCGTGGCATTCGGCGGCCTCGAGCTGCTGGCGCAGGGCGTCGCGTTCGGCGCGCAGTTCCAGCGCATCGCGCTTGTAGGCCTGAAGCATCTTGACCGCGACCGGCAGCACGGCCTGCCGGATTTCATCCGGGCTTTCGCCCGACACGAACAATTCGGGAAAATCGGGATGCGCCATGTGCCACAGCCCGGACGCGCCGGGGAAGATGTGTGCGTCGATCTCGGTCATATCGGCATCCTTTCGGTCAGGCCCGCGCCCGCCGCGTAGACCGCGGCCCATGCCCACAGGGCGACGATGGCGGCGATGCAGGCCCACAGCAGGCAGCGGCGGATCAGGGCGCAGCGCGCGTCGGCGCGGTTGCGGTCGGACCAGACCGATGCCAGCGGCGGGTCGATCTGGTCGGCGCTCTCGGCGGTGCGGATGGGATGGCGACGACGATCGCCCGTGCGGGGGATCATGACGCTTCCTCCGCGTCGCCCGCGCGGCGCTTCAATTCCCTGAACAGGTCCTGTTGCGCCGCGATCGTCTTGTCCGGGCAGAGCGCATCGAAACGCGCGCGTGCATCGGCCCGCGACGCCGCGCCGGATGCGACCGTCGCCGCGTCCAGCCCTTCGCCCATGAACAGCGAGCCGATCAGCGCAACATCGCGCTGGGCGTTCCAGCCGTCGACGCCGTCCAGCGCGTCGAGCCGCTGCCGCAGGTCCCGCAGGCGCGCCGAAGTCGTGTTGTCCGGTCCCGCGTCGGACCGTGGCGCCGCAGCGCGTGGCGGTTCCGCGACGGGCGCCGCTGCTGGTGCCGATCGCGGAGGCTCCGGATCGGGCCTAGGCGCGGGCGATGCTGCCGCTTTCGGCGCAGGGGGTGTCAGGACCCGCTTCCGGGGCTGCTTGCGCATTGCTCCGATGACGCCGCCAAGCTGGCGTGGATCGCGGTTCAGGCGCGCGGCGATGTCTTTCCCGGTCGCGCCCTTTTCGAGCATGTCGCGCACAAGGGCTCGCTCGTCACTCGAAAGCGGGCCCTTGTGCAGGGGCTCCGGTTCCGAACGGGGCTTTTCCGGAAGCTTACACGTTGGTCCGTTCGGTGCGCTGGGCGGCGGCGCAACCTGCGATATCGGAAAGCCGATATCGGCCTGGGCCTTCGCATCGGCCATCCTCGTCACCATGTCGGCGGCCGGCGGCGTCAGCGTATGACTGTCGCACGCCACATCACCGATTTTCCCGGTGACCTCGATCCGTGTGCTGTCGTCATCTTGTTCGCTGTCCTCACGGCCGCGCAGCTCGACGGAGAGGCGAACCACGGACGTGGTCGCGGTCATTTCGCCCCGAACGGCGATCGAGACGTTTTCGATCGTCAGGCCCGCCGCGCGCAGGTCCGCGACCATCCGGTCCGCGGCGGCGGCCACGCCGGCATACGCGCTCATGACGCCACCTGCTGCGGACCGGTCCGTTCGGCCTCTGCCACGAAGCCCTGCCGCCATGCGCAGAACAGCGCAGCGTGGCGGGCCGGGTAGGGGTTGTCGCGCAGGCGGTGCCCGGCGCGGGCCGCCTGGCATCCCAGA
Organism: Meridianimarinicoccus zhengii; assembly: GCF_003254465.1. Taxonomy (GTDB): domain Bacteria; phylum Pseudomonadota; class Alphaproteobacteria; order Rhodobacterales; family Rhodobacteraceae; genus Meridianimarinicoccus; species Meridianimarinicoccus zhengii. The sequence continues at coordinate 17,240 of NZ_QDFI01000009.1, read as the reverse complement.
TCGAAGGCGCGGCGCGTGATCTCGTCCTCGATGATCCTGTGGCGGCGCGTGCAAGGCGTGGGCCCGTCCGGCGCGACTTGCGCCAGTTCGGCCTTCAGCCCCTTGTCCGTCAGGCGGCGCAGGCGGGTGCGCAGGGCGCGGTCGGTGGGGTGTGCGTGGGTCATGCGACGTCCTCCAGCAGCGTGTCGTCGGCGGGGGCACTCCCGGTATGGGCGGCGCAAAGAGGCAGGCCCCCGCCGGGGCTGCACGCGGGCAGCCCGTTCCGGACGCGCGGGGGCAGGCCGTGCCATGCGCGCCATGTGTCCAGCACCAGTTCCTTGGTCATCACGCGCATGCCGTGGCGGTGCGCGTGCATCGGGCGCGCGGCCTTGCCGTCATCGGCAAATCGGGCCTTCTCGCGCAGATAGAGCGCGCGATACTTGCCGTCGTTCGCCTTCATCAGCGGTTCGGTGACGACACCGTAAATCTGGCCCAGCCGCGCCGGACTGTAACCCAGCGTGATCCATTCCTCGGCGGTCAGCCCGCCCTTCATGCGCCAGGTCGATCCGGCGCGGCCGTTCATCGGGGCCAGCCCCAGCCGCTTCCACAGCTTCGCGGGGTTGGCGTAGTCCGACAGGTTCCCGGCCTCGCCCACGATGATCGCGAGCCCACGAGCCGAAAACCCGCGCGTTGCGGTGACCAGCGCCATGGCGGGCAGGTCGGCGGCAAGGCGTTCCATATCTTTCTCTGTCGCCTTGCGGCCTGCGCGAAAGGCCGCGAGCCCCTGCACGGCGATGGCGACGTGATCGACCAGCCCGGTCTGGCGGGCCAGCGCGGCGTCGTCGCCCGGGTCCTTTCCGGCCATCAGGTCGCGCACCAGCTTGTCGGCGCGGGTGTTCAGGCGCTTTCTTTCGGCTTCGGGCAGAGCGGCGTGCCAGCCGAGCATCCGGCGCGCCAGCGCCCCCAGGCGGCGTTCGATCGTGCCGATATCGGCGATGAAGGCGCGGCGGCGGACCTGAAGCTCCATCAGCGCGTCGCATGTCCCGGCAAGGGCACACCGCAATTGGGCGTCAACTGGGTCTTGGTCCTCGCCGGGATGGGGTTGCGCGGGGGCGCTGCTTGTCAGGGTGTCAACATTTTCGTGGCCCCCGCGCATGTCGTGGCCTGTGTCGGCCGTCTCGGGAATGTGGGTCATCGGGTGTCTCCGGTTGTGGGGTGTCCCGGCGGGGGCACCGAGAACTTGGGCGTCAATAGTTGAGCGGCCCTCGCCGGGATGTTGCTGCGCGGGGGCAGCCCGCAAAAGGGAGTCACAGTTTGGTTGGCCCCGCGCATCTCGGTCACGACGGGGCGGCGCGGCGCGCGGCCTCGGCGTCGTCAATCTGGTCGCCCACGGGGACGCGTTCCTTCAGCCCGGCGCAGATGCGTTCGATCGTGACGGCGTCGGATTTCGTCTTGTCCGCGTATTTCAACGCTTCGCCCGCCGTGACGGCGCGAAGGGGCTGGCCGTTCACGCGCATCACGTCCAGCAGCGCGACGCGCGCGGCCCCCGCCGCACCGGCCATCATGGCCCCCGACCGACGGGGCAATGAGTGAGTGGGCGACATGCTGTGCTTGGCCCGGCCGGTCGAAGTCGTGGTGGCCGCGCCAGTCGTGGCGGCGGGCCGATCCTGTGTGCCCGGCTTCATCGCGTCGGACTTGCGCAGGGTGACGCCATGGCGGCGCGCTTCGGACTCGGTGAAGCTGCGGCACAGGGCGCGCAGGAACTTGCGCTCGTCCAGCAGTTCGACCAGCAGCCGCGGTTCGTCGCGCACGGCGCGTTCCACCTTGTCCAGCGCGCGGTCGAGCGATCCGTTGGCCCCGTGCACCGCGTCGGCCACGATGCCGCGCAGCCGCAGGTGCCCGGCCAGCGGCGTGCCGCTGATCGCGCGCATAAGGTCGCGCCCGAATGTCGTGATGTGCCGGGTCATGCCGCACCGCCCGGCGCGGTGCCGTGCGTCCAGCCCCATGCGGCGAGCATCTCGCAGCCGAAGCGCGACCAGGTCGCGGCTTGGTCGGGGTGCAGGGCGGTTTCGATCAGTTCGGCCACGGCTGCTGCGCGGTCGTCCGGATCGGCGGTCGGGTCGACGGCCGTCTGTGCAAGATCGCGGCGGCGGACCAGTGACCCGGAAATCAGCGCAAGGCGGGCGCGCATGGCCGGGGTCTGGCGGAACGGGATAAGCTGCGCGGTCATGCATGCACCGCCTTTCCCAGTGCCGTGCGGACGGCGTTCTCCACGCCTGCCACGATGTCGGGCGGGTTCGGGCCGTTGCGGTCGTATTCGAAGAACAACCCGTTGAAGCCCGGCGCCGTGACCGAGATCATGCCCAGGCCTTTGTCATGCGCCCCAAGAAGGCGGAACATGGCGTCGGCCGACCACGCGAGCGCCTGGCACTGCGCCTTGTCGACCTCGGTGGCATCGCTGTGTGCCACGTCTTCGGCCCAGTCGCCGGCGGCGGCGGTCAGCTCGTCGATGTCAGGGCCTGCGGCAAGTGCTGTGCGCAGCATGTCCAGCGCAGTGCGCACCTGCGCGGCCGGGTCTGGGGTGAAATCGGTCTGTCGGCGCATCGGGGCCTCCCATCGGTGTGATGGGGGCAGTATGCACGCCAAAGCGTGCGGTGCAATCCCTTTTGCACGCCATAGCGTGCGGTTCACTCAGTCGATTGCGCCCAGCGCTCGAATCGCAGCCTATTTCAGCCGTCGGTGTCGTCGGTTACGTCGACCTGTGTGTCGCTGTTCGGGTTGCCGTCGTGGTCGCTTTCTTCATCGGTGCGACGCTGCGTATCGCTTTGAAAGCTGATCTGCGCGGCCACGATTCCCGCGGCGGCGAGGGTCGGCACGACATAGACCATCTTGTCCGTTAGCCATGCCGCCGTGTACGACGGCACCAGCACGATCCCAGCCTTGATCGCCGCAAGACGGACGCTGGCCGGCCAGGCGGTTGGCCACACGACGCGTGCACGACGGCGCATTATCAGGCTGCGCAGCATCGGCCCCGGCAGGTGGTTGCGCCTTCGGTTTGATTGACGTGCGCGCACGCCGGAGCGTATAAGAACATATTAAGAACACAGGGAGGCTTCATGGATGTTATCAGGGCCTTGGCAATTATGTCGAGCTTGTCCCCCGACCAGAAATCGGAGGCGCTTGCACGGATTCGAGATTTGACCTTTGATCACGGCCTTCCTGACCCATCGCAGCGATCTCTTCGAGAATCCCGACAGCATTCGGACGCAGGGAGTCGGGCAGACTCGAAATCAGCGCCATCAGATGACGATCTGTCTCGGTGAGCCGCTGCCCGATCATTACGTAGAGCATCTCCTCCTGATCGAGAGCCATCATGATTAGCCCGAATTTCTCGAGCGACATGTTGCGTTTGTTGCCCTTCATGAATTGCTGGACATAGTTGGTACCGCTCTTTGCGCGGGCGCTCAGCTCGCGCATCGAGTACCGATTCTCGTCGAGGCCCCGCTGAAGAACTTCGCGCAGCCGCGCCAGCATTTCTTCCGTTGCGTTCTTTGTCATGCTTAATCGCCTAGCACGTGACAGCGTGCGGCGAACGAACGTTATAGCGTGCGTTGACCTGCACGCTAAAGCGTGCAAGTTTCGCCCCATGATGATGCAAGACGATGATCTTCTGCCTCAGGTGGAACTGTTCCTTCGCGAGACCGGCATGTCCGCGTATCGCTTCGGGTTCTGCGCGGTGTCGAACGGTCGCCTGGTCGAGCGCCTGCGCCTGCGCCGTCGCATCTGGCCGGAAACGCGCGCCCGCGTGGAGCGGTTCATGGCCGATGAGCGCGCCCGTCGCGCGGCGCCGAGTGCGGATCGGGACGCGGCATGAGGCAGGGCGATGCTGTGAAGCCGTCATGGCGCGATCCGGCTTGTCGCACACGTATCGGTGCGCGATGGATTGGTGCAACATCCCCCTCGGCCGGGTCTGCCGCCTGTTGCCCTGACCCTGTCACGGCAGGGGCGTTTGAGGCGACGGTGGAAATCCCGACCGTGCCCGCAAGATGGGCGCGTCAGCCCAGAAATCCGCGCCAATGCGCCTCAGAGACGATCCGGACCGGCACACCGCCCTGCTTCATCTGCATCGCCTTCTCGATCTTGCGACCGTACGACGAGTGGATCCAGTCGTCGCTGGCGTATTCTCCGATCACCAGAAACGCCGTGTCCTTGCGCAGCGAGCCTGCGTCGCCGCCACGTTCGATGACAGCCTGTTCGCATTCCTTCCTTTTCCCGAAGACGAAAGCACCCGTGAACGTGAACCGGTGCCCGTCGAAGGCGATGTCCGGCGCGGGGTTGCACAAGGGAAGCGTGGTCGGCTTGAGCATTTCGCCTATGGCGAAGTCCGGGCCAGTGATGGCATGCAGCGCTTCGAGGACCTCGGCGCGCTCCTCCGGATCCACGATGCCGTCGGACAGGATGTCCTCGATCCGGAGCAACAGCTTTTCAAGCAGCGGGTTCGGTGTCGCCACGGTGGCCGCGACCAGCCACCGGTGGAGGAATTCGATCTCGGCGTCGGACAGGATGCCGTCGGCCACGAGGCCGCGTGCGATACCGACGAGTTCGGTGGTCTGGCGATCGTTCAGGCGGGCGGCGCTGTATTTCGAGAATTCGGACATCGGCAATTCCTTTCGTGATTCGATGCCTTCAGGGTCGCGCAGTCCCGTTCGGGCGCGCAACACTCTTGAGGTCCGACGCGACAGGCGCGGCGGGGTTCGCCATAGCCCGGTACGCGGTACCGCGGGGGCGCCGTCGCTGCGCACTGGCCCCCGCACATATCCCACACATCGAGATCACGTCCGCATGGCTCCTTCCTCCCGGTCGGTGGCGGTCGCGTGGGCCCCTGTCGTGAACCGCGCCGCAGACGCGCGGGCGGCAGGGGCATCCCATCTGAAAGGGCAGGGCACATGAGCCGGCATCCATCGCTGGAGGCGCGGGACGAACGCGATCTGCGCATCCTCGAGATGCACGTGGTGGAAGACCTTACCGCGCTCGAGATCGGCAATCGCATGGGCATGACCAGAAATTCTGTGCTTGGCGTCATGCACCGCATCCGGACGGCCGACGCGGTCGAGAGCGCCGAGATCGTGGGTGACACCTACACGCGCGGCGGCGGAACGCTGAACGGCGACTGGCACTGGTCGAGCCACGGGAGTGCGCTGCGATGACCGCCCAGCCCGTCCGCACCGGCCCGGTGACCGAGATGCCGCTGGACCCGTGGGTCGTTCGGGTCATGCCCGCGCACGAGGGCGGCCCTTGGCTGCAGATCGGGCAGCACGATGCCGGCGGCGCGTGGCGGCTGTTCGCCTCGATGCCGGTGACGCAGGGCCTGGGGGCGCAATTCAGCGCGCTGGGCGACGTGATCGAGGGGCTGGAGCCGTGAGCGCGCGCTGCCCGGTGCATGCCGCGCGCCTGTCGGCTCTGTCGCTGGCGATGGCCGCGCGCTGCGGGTCGTTCGATCTGCGCGAGCTCGAGGCGCTGCAGGACCGTATGCGCACGGTGGACGATACGCCACTACGCCATGCGATCGACGCGTTCGCCACGCGGATCGAGGTGGACGGCACAGGAGAGCTGGCCCTGCACGCGCTGGGCACGGAGCTGCTGGACGCGGTCGAGCGTGCCGCGAGGCCCGATCCCGTCGATGCGGGCAGGAAGGATATTCATGGCTGATCCGTCCGCAGTAGCGCCCGCGTGTCCCGTCTGCGCCCAGCGCGCGCCGCCGCTTGTGCGCGTGGTGCTGCCATGGCCGCCCAGCGCGCTGTCGCCGAATGCGCGCGTGGACCGTCGCGCGGTGTCCGGTCTGCGCAAGTCCTACAGGCACGACTGTGGGTGGCTGGCACGGAAGTTCGGGGCGCGGAACCTCGCGGGGCGGCGTTTGTCCGTGCACCTGCTGTTCCGTCCGCCCGACCGCCGGCGGCGCGACTGGGACAACCTGATCGCGACGATGAAGGCCGGTCTTGATGGTCTGGCCGACGCGCTGGGCGTCGATGACGCCGAATTCCGCCTGTCGATGGATATGGCCGCACCGGTGAAGAACGGCGCGGTGGACGTGACGATAACCGAGGTGCCTTCATGAGCCACGAGGCGACCAACTGGGCATTCAAGCAGCGCGGTCTGGGCCCGTCCGCCAAGCTGGTCCTCATGTACCTGGCGGATCATCACAACCCGTCCTACGGCTGTTTCCCGATGCAGGTGACGCTGGCGCACGAGTGCGAAATGAGCCGGTCGAGCATCAACAACCAGCTTGCGAAGCTGGAGGACATGGGGCTGATCCGGCGGGTTCGGCAGATCGATGATCGGACCGGCAAGCAGCTTGCGACCCGCTACATCTTGGGCTTCGAGAAAGAGTTCGCACAAGTCCCGTGTCCAGATGTTGGACACGGCGAAACCGGAACGGAAGAGGAACATGAGGGCGATCCGTGTCCAGATACTGGACATGGGTCCGTGTCCAAAATTTCGACATCCCCGTGTCCAAATTCGGGGCCATCCCGTGTCCAGAATTTGGACACTAACCCTGTAAGGGAACCTCTAAAAGAACCCGTAACGCGCGTGCCAGCGCGCGAGGGTGATTTTTCCTTCGACGATTTCTGGGAGGTCTATCCGAGGCCGGTGGAGCGGGCTGCTGCGGAAAGGGCGTGGCGCGATGCGATCAAGCGGGGCGCCGACCCGGCGGCGCTGGTCGCGGCAGCCGAGGCCCTGGCGAACGAGGACGTCGAGGAGCGGTTTCGCAAGAAGCCAGCCAACTGGCTGCGGGATGGCGGCTGGGCGGACGGCGGCGCGCCTGGCGCGACTTGCGCCTCGGGTCGGAGCGGGGCGCCCCCGGCGACGCTGCAGGAGCGGGCGGCGTTCTGGGCGGCCAAGATCCGGGCCGGTGTGTTCGTCGCGCCGTCGGCGATCGGGGGCGAATTGGCGCGGGCCATGATCGAGGGCGGGCATGTCGATCGTGCGGACCTGCGCAAGATCGGAGTGCACGCGTGATGGCGGGGAACGGCACCGGACGCACCGGCACCGCACTGGCGCGGCTGCCCAACAACGCACCGCATCCGGACGCGGAGTATGCCCGCAGCCTGCCAGCGCGCACGGCCTTCCCGCTTGCGGATTTCGCCGTTCGCGATGGGGCCGACGTCCGGCTTCCCGAGGTGGTCGAGGACATCGCCACGGTCATCGGCCGTCATGCCGCGATCCGCATGGTCGAGGCGGCGCGCCAGACAGGGGCCCGCCCAAGGCGGCGCCAGGTCTACATCCCGAAGCGCGTGCACGAAGCCCATCCGCTCGCGGCCATGATCGGCCTCAAGGCGGCGCGGGCGCTCTCCGTCACGCATGCGCACATGGTGGTCGAGCTGCCGCAATGCCGCGAACTCGTGCAGGCCTACGAGGCGTGGCTGGCGGCGCGCTGGCACGCGGAGGGCTGGACGGTGCCCGAGATCGCCGTGGAGTTGTGCCGTTCGGAGCGCGCCGTGGCGGCGATGATCCCGCCAGAGGCGAGCCGATGACCGGGTCTTTAGCACTGGACGCACGACACGAGAACGCGGCGCGGAGATCGAGGACATGGCGGAGTCTCATGACACCACCGATGATTGAAAGCAGCGATCGGGGCTTCACGATCAACAAGAGCCTTGGCTGGGGCATGTTGGTCACGATCGTCACGGCCGCCTTCTGGTTCGGCACCCGGGACGCGACGCAGAGCAGCGCCATCGAGGCGCAGACGAAGGCGCTCAACGCGCTGGCCGCTCGGCAGGCCGAGGATCGCCAGGATATCCGTTCGAACCGCGAGGAGTTGGCCGAGGTTCGCCGGGGATCGGTCCGCATGGAACAGCGGATGATCGCGATACAGGAAACGCAGGAAGAGGCAGCGCGGTCGCTCGAGGCGGTCGAGTCGTTCCTGCGGAGCTATCTGGGGGCGGCACAATGAAATCTCAGCGTTTCGAGGCCTGTGTCGGGATCGTGCTGGCGCATGAGGGCGGGTTCGTCGACCATCCGGATGATCCGGGTGGCGCCACGAACTTCGGGATCACGCATGGGACGCTGGCCGCCCATCGGGGCAGCGCAGTGAGCGTCCAGGACGTGCGCGAACTGACGCGCGCGGAAGCAAAGGCGATATATCATCGCAGCTACTGGAAGACCGTGCAGGGCGACGATCTGCCGGTTGGCATCGACCTCGTCGTGTTCGATTTTGGCGTCAATGCCGGCGTGGCCCGGTCCGTGAAGCTTTTGCAGCGGGTGCTGGGTGTCGACGCGGACGGCATTGCCGGGGAGATGACGCTTGCCGCCGCACGCGCGGCTGATCCGAGGGACGTGATCGTGCGGTTCGGCCAGGGCCGCATGGCGCATTACCGCGCCTTGAAGACCTGGTCGAAATTCGGACGCGGATGGACCCGCCGTACCGAGGGTGTCGAGCGGCAGGCGCTTTTGTTCGCATCGGGCGCCGAGACCGGGGCCGATGACATCGCGCCGATTGAGACGCCGAAGGCAGACGACAGGCCCAGCGTGAAATCCCAATTGCGCACAGAGCTGCGCAAGATCGTCACTGGCGGCGCCGGCATGGCGGCTTCCGTTCTTGCCGCCTCTGGAAGTGCCGCCCAGCCGGTGCAGTGGGCTCTGGCGGGCGTGATCGTGGCGGGTTTCGCTTACCTGATCTGGCGCACATGGGACGTGGAGGCATGATCGAATGGCTGATGGGCAAGAGGCGTTGGCGCTGGCTCGCGGCGATTGTCGGGTTTGCGGCGATGTTGCTGCGCGACAGGGGTATCCATCGCAAGGGGCGCAAGGATGAACGTCGCGACCAAAGGGTGGGGGACCTCGAGCGAGCCGAGGACATGCGGCGCAAGGCGGACGTGGCCCGGGCTGGTGGCGGCGGCGATGATGACGAGCAGCTGCGCGGATACGGGCGGCTCCGCGACTGAGGGGGCCATATGCGGAGAGCTTCGCGCAGACCTGCCGACATGGTCGACGCAGGACACCGCGCAGTCCCGCACAGAGGGCGCGGCCTTCCTTCGAACCTTCGATGCGCTGTGCGGCGTGTGAGGCGCGGCGAATGGGTCCTTCCGAGGGGCGGGGGGCATGCGGGTAGGGAACACCGCAGAATTTTATTTGTGCGAGGCCGCAGGTTGATCGGTCATTAGAACCCTGAGAGGCGCGCGCCATGTCTACCCGGAAGGGCCGGGGCCAGATCCTGAACCGCACCAGCATGGCCGACTACCTGGGCATCGCGATGCCGACGCTGGACGAATGGGTCCGAAGGGGCTGCCCGGTCCGCGAGCGCGGCGGCCGCGGAAAGCAGTGGAAGTTCAACAGCGCCGATGTGATCCGGTGGCGGGAACAGGACATCCGCGAAGAGCGCGCTGCGCTGTCCGCCAACGACCACTCGATCGACGAGCTGAAGAAGCGCAAGTTGGCGGCCGAGGCCGAGCTGGCCGAGCTCGACGCCGCCGAACGCCGTGGCGAAGTGATCCCGGCCGACCAGGTCGAACGGGGCTGGATGCTGATATCCGGTGAAGTCCGGGCGACCTTGCTGGGAGCATTTCCACCACGGCTGGCGCGCCGGCTCATCGGCGTCGACGGGGAAACCGCCATCAAGCGGATCGTCATCGAGGAGGTCGAGCTGGCGCTTCAGGTTCTGGCCGATGCGGATATCGACGAGGTCCTGGCGGCGGATGCGGAGCCTGCGGAGTGACCAGGTTCGACGCTCCGTGCCGTGCCGCGGTCGCGCGGGTGATGGCGCGCATGGCGCCGCCGCCCCGGCTTCTGCCGTCGGAATGGGCCGAGAGGTCCGTTTACGTGCCCGTGGGCAACGCCATCCCGGGCCTGATCCGGTTCGACAACGCACCGTACCAGCGCGAGCCGCTCGATATGACCATCAACCCGGACTGCCACCGGATCACGCTCATGTGGGGCGCTCAGGTGGGAAAGACGATGCTCGCACTATGCGCGCAGGCGTATCGGATAGAGCAGCGGCCGAGTTCGCAGATCATGATGCAGCCCTCGCAGGGCGACCTCGAGACATGGCTTGAGACCAAGTTCAATCCGCTCGTCGAGGCCAACGACAAGTTGCGCGCACTGATCGCGAAACCGCGCGGGCGCGATGGCGTGAACAACCAGAAAATGAAGTCCTATCCCGGCGGCTTCATCATGTTCTCGTGGTCGGGATCGCCGAAAACCATGCGCGGACGGTCCGCGCCTTTCGTCGTTTGCGACGAAACCGACGGCTATGACCGGACCCACGAAGGGCACCCGGTGGGGCTGCTGTGGCAGCGGGCCGCGACGTTCGGTGATCAACGCCTTCTGATGGAAATCAGCACGCCGACGATCAAGGGCGGCAGTTGGATCGAGGCCGCGCACGACCAGGGCGACGGGCGGCGCTTTCATGTGCCATGTCCGCATTGCGGCGTCGAACAGCCCCTCGACTGGGCGCAGGTGTGGTGGGGCAAGGATGAAGACGGCACGCATTTTCCTGAAACGGCCGGTTACATCTGCACCGGGTGCGGCGTGCTTTGGTCCGATCACGAGCGCATAGGCGCAATCCGGAAAGGCGCGTGGGTGGCGCAGCGGCCGTTTCGCGGGCACGCGTCCTACCATCTTTCCGAACTCTATAGCTGCTTTCGCGCTCTGAGCGACATCGCTCAATCGTTCCTGGACAAGAAGGCGGCGGGAGACTTGCAGACTTTCATCAACGTGTCGCTGGCCGAGACCTGGGAGGAAGAAGGCGACCAGGTCGAATCCTCGACCCTGATCGCACGCGCCGAAGCGTTCGCGGCGCCCGCGCCCACCGGCGTCGCGGTCATTACCGCGGGCGTCGACATGCAGGCCGATCGCCTCGAGGTGGAGGTCGTCGGCTGGGGGCTTGGCGAAGAGTCCTGGTCGATCGACTACCGCGTACTTTGGGGCGATCCGATGCGTCCCGAGGTATGGTCGGCGCTCGATGATCTTCTCGACGAAACATTCGAGCACGAGGCGGGCGCGAAGCTGGGCATCTCTGCGGCCTGCCTGGACACGGGCGGCACCGAAGGCATGACGCAGGCAGCCTATGAGTACGCCCGCGGTGGGGGGCGTCGCCGTCTTTTCGCGATCAAGGGTGTGGGGGGCTGGGGCCGTCCCGTTGTCGGGCCGCCGGCGCGCCGCCGCGGCCGCCGGGTGCGCGCCGTCGACATCTTCCCGGTCGGGGTCGATGAAGCGAAGATGATCGTCAGCCAGAGATGGCGCATCGAAGAACACGGCCCCGGGTATTGCCACGTGCCGCTCGACCGGTCGCCGGAATGGGCCGAGCAGGCCACGGCCGAGGCCCTGAGGCGGCGGGTCGTCAAGGGATTCACGCGGCGCGAATGGCACAAGACACGCGACCGCAACGAAGCGCTGGACTGTCGGGTCTACGCCTACGCTGCACTGAAGATCCTAAACCCGAACATACCGCGACTGCTGAAATCGCTGACGGCGGCACAGGCGCAGACGGACGCGCCAGAGGCGAAGACGGTGGAGCAGGGGCAGACTGTCCAGAAGCGCAAGTGGAAGCCGCGCGCGCGCCGCCGTTGATCGAGGGCCGTCTTGTCAGATTATTTTCCGAGCGAAGTGTCCGCCGGGTCCGATTTTTCGGCGCGTGTGCTGCTGCCGGAGCGTCCGGCGCCCTTGTGGACGGTCACGGCATTCCTGCGAGGTGTCATATCGATTGATATCCTCTCGATACCGGACGGCGCGGCGCACATGCTGGAAGCGGATGCGTCTGAAACCACGACGTGGCTTCCGGGCCGATACTGGTACGAGCTGCGCGCGACGGATGGATCGGACACCCTGACGGTCGCGCGTGGCGAGCTGACCATGCGCCACGACATGGCCCTTCAGGGCGCCGGGTATGACGGCCGCAATCACGCGCAGCGCGTGCTCGATGCGATCGAGGCCGTCATCGAAGGACGTGCGACGAAGGATCAGCAAAGCTACACGATCAATAATCGCCAGCTGGCGCTGACGCCCATCAAGGATCTTCTCATGCTGCGCGATCGGTATCGCGCGGAACTGCGCCAGAAGCGCGGCAAGGGCTATGGCCGCCGGATCAAGGTGGTCATGTGATGGCGGAGAAAACGACAGTCGGGCCACCCCGCAGTTTCCGCGCCGTGCGCAAGGCGATGCATCGCGCAGCTCGCGGGTTCATGGCCGCCCTGCCGGATCGGTTTTCCCAGAAGATGCCGACCGTCCCGGTGCCGATCGACGACATCGTTCGCCGTCATCAGAAGCCGCTTGTGGCCAGGGCGCGTCACCAGGCAATGAACAACGACTACATGCGAGCGTTCCTCCGCATGGCACGACAAAACGTCGTGGGTTCGCGCGGGGTGACGCTGCAGGCGCAGGCGCGGATGGCGAATGGCCGGTTGTCGCAGCGCGAGAACGACGCCATCGAGGCCGCCTGGCACCGCTGGACACGCAAAGGGCGATGCGAGGTCACTGGGCGGCACAGCTTCCGGATGATGCTGCACGGCGCTGTCGCGACGGCCGCGCGCGATGGCGAGATAATGATCCGGCTGGTCTATGCCGCGGATGCGTCAGAGGACGGTTTCGCAGTGCAGGTGCTCGACCCGCAGCGATGCCCCGTCGACCACGACCAGGACAACATGCGCGACGGCGCCTACATTCGCAGCGGCATCGAATACAACCGCTGGGGCCGCCCGGTCGCATACCTGTTCACCACGCTCGATACCAGCGAGGCGAACTATCACTACGGCGCCAAGGCTTTCGTGCGGGTGCCCGCCACGGAAATCATTCATGCCTTCGTCGAGGATTTCCCAGGGCAGCGCCGCGGCCTGCCTTGGGTGGCAACGTCGCTGTGGCGCATGGGCCAGCTTACGGAGTTCGAGAACGCGTCGCTGGTGAACGCGCGCGAAAGCGCCAACAAGCAGGGCTTCCTTGAATGGGAAGAGGGTCACGGTCCCGATCCCGATGACGACGAAGAGGTCCTCATCGAATCCGAAGCCGGTACCTACCACGAGCTGCCGGCGGGCCTGCGGTTCAAGGCGCATGATCCGACGTACCCGTCGGGTGAATTCGCGGTGTTCCACAAGGCGATGCTCCGCGGCGTCGCTTCGGGCATGGGCGTGGCCTACAACAACCTCGCCACGGACCTCGAGGGTGTGAACTTCTCGTCCATCCGGCAGGGGACGCTCGACGAGCGCGAACACTGGAAGGATCTGCAGGAGTGGCTGATCGAGTCCGTCGTGCATCCGATATACCTGGCGTGGCTTCGGCAGGCGCTGCTGCGTGGAAGGATCGTTGTCGGAAACACGCCCGCGCGGCCTGACAGGTTCGATCGCTTTTCCCGGGTGGCCTGGCAGGGCCGGCGCTGGGACTGGATTGACCCCGGAAAGGATGTGCGCGCGGCGATCGAGGCCAAGAACAACCTTTTCACGTCTCCGGGGCAGATCATCCGCGAGCGCGGCCACGATCCGCAAACCGTCTGGCGCGAGATCGCGGCCGACATCGACGCCATGCGCGATGCCGGCATTCCCGAGGCAATCATCAATTCGCTCATCAGCACAGGAGGCGGCAATGACCGACCGCAAGACGCAGGCAGCGCCGGAGCGGCCGGCGCAGCCAACGGAACCGGCGACGACTGATCGCCAGCACCCCGCGCACGGGATCGTCGGGCGGACGCTGACACGATCGGTCACGCCCGAGCAGATCAATCGCCGCGCCGAGGGCGGTCTGCGGCGGACCGGCTCGGTGCGCAGCATCGATCAGGCCGGCCGGACGGTCGAGGTCGCCTTTTCGTCGGAAACCGTGGTGGAGCGCTGGTTCGGCGACGAGGTGCTCGTGCACACGGCCGACGCGGTGCGGCTGGAGCGGTTGAACGACGGCGCGGCACTGCTCATGGATCACAACATGCGCGATCAGGTCGGCGTCGTGGAAGAGGCGCGGATCGATGGCGATGGAGTCGGACGGTGCCGCGTCCGTTTTTCGCAGAGCGCGCGCGCGTCCGAAATCTTCCAGGACGTGATTGACGGCATCCGCAGGCAGATTTCCGTCGGTTACCTCGTGCACACGATCGAGATCGAGGTTCGCGATGGCGAGCACGACCTGGTGCGCGTCACGGATTGGGAGCCCTACGAGGTGTCCTTCGTGTCGGTTGCGGCGGACCCGACTGTGGGTGTCGGGCGGTCCAGGAACGGCAGCGACGCGCCAGAGGCACCGAGAACTGACACGGGGCAGGGTGGCTCCACGAGCAATCCGGCGGGCAGCCCGCCCGAGGGACGTGCAAGCAGGAAAGGGCAGCACATGAAAACGCGCATCATGCGGAACGAGGCGGGCCAGCTGGTTCGCGCCAAGGTGGACGACGACGGCAGCATCGTCGAGACGATCGAGATCCTCGAAGAGGCGGGTGCGGAAACGCAGGCCGCGCGCACCGCCGCCCAGCAGGAAGAGCGCGCGCGTGTGTCCGAGCTGCGGCGCCTGGGCGAACAGTACAATGCCCCGGACCTTGCGCTCGAGATGATCGGGGACAGCCGTTCGGCAGAGGACATGCGCGAGGCCCTGCTCGAGCGCATGGCGCAGCGCACCGATGCCACGCTGTCGCGCAGCCACGATATCGGCATGTCGCAGCGCGAGACCCAGCGGTTCAGCTTCAACCGACTGATCCGCGCAATGGCCGAACCGACCAGCCGCGCGGCGCAGGAAGCGGCGCGCTTCGAGATGGAGGCGTGCGAGGCAGCCGCCCGCGAGGCGCCGAATGGCGGTAAGGGCTTTGTCGTGCCGACCGACGTGCTGCGCGCGCCGATGGCTCAGCAGCGGGCCCCGGTAAACACGACAGTGACCGGCACGAATCCCGGCGACACGGGTGGGTTCGCCATCGCGACGGACTATCTCGGCGGCTCGTTCATCGACATGCTGCGCAACCGCACCGTGTTCATGCGGCTGGCCCGTCCGATGCAAAATCTCGAGGGGAACGTTGAAATCCCCGGACAGTCCCTCGCGCCGTCGGGGTACTGGATCGCGAACGAAGACGACGAGTCGACGGAAGACACGTTCGACCTGCGCCAGATCGCGATGTCGCCCAAGACCGTCGCGGCATTCACTGAGCTCACGCGGCAGTTCATTCTTCAGACGTCGCTCGACGCCGAGGCGTTCACGCGGATGAACCTCGCGATCGCCATGGCCGAGACCATCGACCTCGCGGGCTTCTACGGCACCGGGTCCGGTGGACAGCCCAAGGGCATCGTGAACTACACCGGCGTCAATGCGGTCGATTTCGACGATGGATCGGGCGCGGACACCACGGACATGCCGACCTATGCGGACGTCGTGGAAATGGAGACCGCGATCGCGGCCGACAACGCGGACATTGGGTCGATGGCCTATGTGATGGGCGCGCCCATGCGAGGTCATTTCAAGACGACCGAGAAGTTTGCGGGCTCGAACGGCCAGACCATCTGGGAGCCGGGCAACACCGTGAACGGCTATGCGACGGAGATCACCAACCAGGTCGCCGCTGGCGATCTGTTCTTCGGCGCGTTCGCACAGGCCGCCGTCGGGATGTGGGGCGGCCTGGACCTTCTGGCCGACCCCTACACGCACAGCCGTCGCGGGCGCATCAGGGTCACGGCCTTCCAGTCCGTGGACATCGCGCTGCTGCACGAACAGGCCTTCGCGTACGGCACCGACGCAACCGCAACCTGATCGGCCTGATCGCCACGGCCAAGGAGACTGCCGATGCACATCAAGATCACTTCCGGCGTCATGATCGACGGTCGCATCGCCCGAAAGGGCGATGTGATCCCGGTGCCGCAGAGTGTCGCCCGCCGCCTGCTGGCACGGCGCAAGGCCATCGTCGTGGCGCATGACGAGATCGCCGAACCTGGTGAGGCGCGCGATCTTGGCGACATGACCGTGGCCGAACTGCGGGTACTCGCCGACGAGCGGGGTGTCGAGCTTGCCAATGGGGCGCGCAAGCCTGACATCATCGCCGCGCTGCGCGCACAGGCCGACGGCGTGTGACATGCATCCGCGCTTTGACGATCTGAGCGTGTTTCTCGATACGGGAGACTTCGCCATCGAAGCGCGGATCACATTGCGGGACGGGTCGCACCGCGACGTGTCCGCGATCTTCGACGATCCGTTTCTCGAGGCCGAGCTGGGCGAATACCGGCTGGACACGTCGCAGCCCCGCCTGACCTGCCGTGAATCCGATGTCTTCGACATCCAGCGTGGCGACATCGTTCAGGTTGGAAGCAGGATCTTCGACGTGATGACGGGCGCTCAGGCCGACGGCACGGGCATGGCGACGGTGAAGCTCGCGCCGCGCCACGAATAAGGAACCAGACATGCTGCGCACGCTGATCGCCACCATCAAGGATCCCGACGGCAGGCCAATCGGCAATGCCCAGGTCACGTTCACGCCCGTCAAACATCGGTGGGCATATTCCGGCTCGACGACGGTTGCGCCGGGTGCCGTAATCGCCGCCACGGATGCAAGCGGTCGGGTCTGGAAAGACGTCGCCGCCGGAGAGCCGCTGCAGCTTTTTGACGGCGAGTACGCGGTCGCCGTGGTCACCCCGCGCCGACGCTACCCTGGGTTTCGCACGACCAGTCCCGGCGACATGCTGTTTGAGCTGCCACAGGTCATCGGCGAGCTGGCCGACGTGACGCTGCCGGGTGGCGCGCCCGACGTGACCGTGAACGCCGCCGCGGTGATCACGGGTGCAACGGATTGGAGCGTGTCCGGCGCCGGGGCCAGCATCGACGATGTCGGCCGCGTGACCCTCACCGCCGAGGGCGTTGTCGACGTCAAGACAGAAACGATCATCGTGACCGGATCGAACAGTGAAGGCGAGGTCACCGTCTCGTTCCTCTATACTGTTGGCGAAAGCGCGCCGGCAGTGGTGACGCCCGGCCGCATCGAGATTGAGGACCTGGGCACGACCGTGCGGGCGACCTTCGTCGTGCCCGAGCTGTCGGGCGTGCCCGCGCCGGGCGACGTCCTCGCGGCGACGATCGACGGCGGTGTGCTGGCCGTGACCGACGGCGAGGCGATCATCCCGAAAGCGCTGGCGGCGCAGGCGCTGGCGGCGGTGTGGACCGTCACGAACACGGCGGGCGAGATCGAGACCGACCCTGTGACCGCGTCGGTTCCGGCCTACGAGGCGCCCGACGCGATGGCCGCCCCGGTGCCGGAGGTGCTGAGCGCCAGCGCGATCCGGTTCCCGCGGCCGGCGGCACCCGAGAATGGCGGCAACGCGATCACCGAGTAT
>NZ_QDFI01000089.1 GCF_003254465.1 Meridianimarinicoccus zhengii | reverse complement strand
AAGTGCATCGCTCGTCGGTCGGGCGGTTGCTGCACCGGCTCGGGCTATCACACAAAAAAAGACCTGCAGGCGCTTCTGCTCAAGCGCCTGCAGGTCTTTTTTTGTGCGTCAGCCCGAGCCGCAACGCGCCCGATATCGGCGAGCAGTTCGATCTGGTGATCAACACGACCAGCATGGAGGAAGCGCTGGAACAGGAGGCACGGGGTGACAGCGCGGCGCCGGCAGACGAGCACGACGACGCCGGCGCGGAGGGCAACGCACCGGACCTTGCGGCTGAGTAGGTGCCGGCATCGACGGCGCGGACCGGTCGGGCCACTGGCACGCTGACGGCTGGTCGTCGTGTGCGTCATGTTGCGCCTGCAGCAATTTTGCTTGCCCGAAGGTCGGTCGCCGGGTAAGCATTACGCGTTGGCGGTTGGTCTCTGGCGCAGAGATATCTGTCGCAAGGCGACCCAGCCTAGCTGGCAGAGAGCTCACTCCCCTAAATTGAGAATACCGCTTGTTTCAGAACACGGCGGCGTGTACCGCTCATTCTTGAGCGATCATGTCGATGCGCCCTTGCAGACCCAAGCCCGCCATTCCGAGGCGCCGTGCAGGCAGGCCTTGTGCGGTAGCCGTGGTGAACCCGATCCACTCATGACCACCAAGCGCGACAAGCTCCGCGAGGACGTGCAGTTCCGCATCTTGCGTCTGCTTCTGGACAACCCTGAAATGTCGCAACGTGATCTGGCGAAGGCTGTCGGGGTCAGCACGGGCGGGGTGCACTACGTGCTGAACGCGCTGCTTGAAAAGGGCTGGATCAAGCTGGGCAATTTCACTGCCTCCGAAGACCGTCGCCGGTATGCGTATGTGTTGACGCCGCGGGGCATCGCCGAGAAGGCCGCCCTGACCCGTCGCTTCCTCGCCCGCAAGATGGCGGAGTATGAAGCCTTGCGGGCCGAGATCGACGCCGTGCGGGCCGAAGTGGCCGAGGACACGGCGAAGGAGACCAAGCAATGAAGATCGCGATGATCGGGACGGGCTATGTGGGCCTTGTCTCCGGGGTCTGTTTCTCGGATTTCGGGCATGACGTCGTCTGCGTGGACAAGGACCCGCGCAAGATCGACGCGCTGTCGCAGGGCGAGGTGCCGATCTATGAACCCGGCCTCGATGCGGTCATGGCGCGCAACATGCAGGCCGGGCGACTATCGTTCACCGGTGATCTGGCCGCAGCGGTCGACGGGGCGGATGCGGTGTTTATCGCCGTGGGAACACCCACGCGGCGCGGCGACGGGCATGCGGATCTGAGCTATGTGATGGCCGCCGCCGAGGACATCGCCAAGGCCCTGACCGGCTACGCGGTCGTGGTGACGAAATCGACCGTGCCGGTGGGCACCAATCGCAAGGTTCAGGCCGTGATCGCGGCGGCCAATCCGGCGGCGGCGTTCGACGTGGCCTCGAATCCCGAGTTCCTGCGCGAAGGTGCTGCGATCGACGATTTCATGCGCCCCGACCGGGTGGTGGTCGGCGTGGAGACCGAACGCGCCCGCGGCGTGATGGCCGACATCTATCGCCCGCTGTTCCTGCGCGATTTTCCCGTCGTTTATACCGACCTCGAATCCGCCGAGATGATCAAGTACGGCGCGAACGCGTTCCTCGCGACCAAGATCAGCTTCATCAACGAGATGGCGATGCTGTGCGAAAAGACCGGGGCGGACATCAAGGCGGTGGCGAAGGGCATGGGACTCGATGGTCGGATCGGCAACAAGTTCCTGCATGCGGGTCCGGGCTATGGTGGGTCATGTTTTCCCAAGGACACCCAGGCGCTCGCGCGGATCGGGCAGGAACATGCCAGCCCGATGCGGATCACCGAGACCGTTATCGCGGTGAACGAGGACATGAAGCGGCGCATGATCGGCAAGGTCATGGACCTGTGCGGCGGGTCGGTGAACGGAAAGACGATCTTGGTGCTGGGCGTGACCTTCAAGCCGAACACCGACGACATGCGCGAGGCGCCGAGCCTGACCATCGTGCCCGCGCTGGTGGGCGGGGGCGCGCAAGTACGCGTAGTCGATCCGCATGGTCGCCGGGAGGGCGAAGCGCTGCTGCCGGGGGTGACTTGGGCGGACGACCCCTACGCGGCGGCAGCGGGCGCGGATGCGATCGTGCTGTTGACCGAGTGGAACGAGTTCCGCGGGCTTGATCTAAAACGGCTGGCGGATGTGATGGCCACGCCGCGCATGGCCGACCTGCGCAACGTCTACCCGCCCGAGGACGTCCGCGCCGCCGGGTTCGTGGCCCATGTGGGGGTGGGTCGGTGAGAACGGCCTTCATCACCGGCACAGCGGGCTTTATCGGCTTTCATCTGGCCGAACTGCTGCTGCGCGAGGGCTGGCAGGTGGCCGGGTATGACGGGATGACGGACTACTACGACGTCAGTTTGAAGGAGGCGCGAAACGACATCCTGCGCCAGCATCCCGGGTACTCCTTCACCAAGGCGATGCTCGAGGACGCCGCCGCCCTGTCCGCGGCCGTCACGGACGCACGCCCGGATGTGATCGTGCATCTCGCGGCTCAGGCCGGGGTGCGGTATTCGATCGATAACCCTCGCGCCTATGTGGACGCGAACATTGTCGGGACCTTCAACCTGATGCAGGCGGCGCTGGCCGTGCGGCCCACGCATCTGCTAATGGCCTCCACCAGCTCGGTCTATGGTGCCAACACCGACATGCCCTACGCAGAAGGTCAGAAAGCCGACACGCAGATGTCGTTCTATGCAGCGACCAAGAAGGCGAACGAGGCGATGTCCCACGCCTGGGCACATATCCACGGGCTGCCGATCACCATGTTCCGGTTCTTCACGGTCTACGGGCCATGGGGGCGGCCGGATATGGCGCTGTTCAAGTTCACGAAGGCGATTCTGAACGGCGATCCGATCGACGTCTACAACCACGGCGACATGTGGCGGGACTTCACCTATGTGGACGACCTGGTGCGTGGCATTCGCGGGCTGATAGACGCCGTGCCGGGCGGGCCCGAGACGGCGGTGCCAGGCGACAGCCTGTCGCGGGTCGCCCCTTGGCGGGTGGTGAACATTGGCAATTCTCGCAGCGAGCGGTTGGTGGATTTCATCGACGCGATTGAGGTGGCGACAGGGCGCACGGCGGTGCGCAACTACATGGACATGCAGGCGGGCGACGTTCCGAAGACTTGGGCCGACGCGTCGCTGCTGCAAACGCTGACCGGGTATACACCCCAAACAGACATGCGGGACGGGGTGGCGTGGTTTGTCAGATGGTTTGGTACATACTCCGAAAACTGACGCATCGCGTCTGAAACAGGCTCGCAAGCGAAGGTGCGAAAGACGTCGCAACAACCTTATTGATGACCCAAAGCGCACGGGCCTAAATCTCTATGTAGCGGATCATGTTGATCAAACTCTTCTGAGGAGTCGCCTTTTAATGTCCAGCCCTGAAGCAAAAACACCGAAACGCGTCCTTATCACTGGCGGGACCGGTTCATTCGGCAAGACGATGCTGCGTGATCTGCTCGAACACGGAATCGAAGAAGTGCGCGTTCTCAGTCGGGATGAAGAAAAGCAGGACACACTTAGGAGCGAACTTCGCGATGAGCGGGTGCGATTTTATATTGGAGACATTCGTGACCGCGCGGCAGTGGATCGTGCAATACAGGGTGTGGACTCAGTGTTTCACGCGGCAGCCCTGAAGCAGGTTCCAAGCTGCGAGTTTTTCCCGAATGAAGCCGTACTGACGAATGTCGTCGGGTCGGAGAACGTGATCCAATCTGCGATCAAATCCGAAGTCCGCAGCATCGTGTGTCTCTCCACCGACAAGGCGGTATTCCCCGTGAACGCCATGGGTATGACCAAGGCACTGATGGAAAAGACAGCGCAGGCAGCAGCCCGAACGATTGGCAGGAATGGCGATACGATCATTTCGGTGGTGCGGTATGGAAATGTCATGTACTCGCGCGGTTCCGCGATCCCGCTCTTCGTGCGTCAGATCAAGTCGGGCAAGTCGATCACGGTGACTGAGCCAACGATGACCCGCTTCCTGATGCCTTTGCGCTATAGCGTGGCGCTCGTGCACCACGCTTTTCGGCACGCCAATCAGGGTGATCTGTTCATCAAGAAAGCACCGGCGTCGACCATTGCGGACCTTGTGACCGCGCTGAAGGAGCTGTTCGAGGTACCCGATCATCCAGTCGAGGTGATAGGCTGGCGACACGCTGAAAAGCTGTACGAGACCCTGGCCAGCGCACAAGAACTCGGTAGTTCCGAGGATATGGGCGATTACTACCGCATCATGCTCGACATGCGCGATCTAAACTACAAGCCGTACTTTTCCGAAGGTGAGGCGGAGACCAAGCGGCATGAAGATTACCATTCGCACAACACCGAGCAACTCGATGTCGCCGGCGTGAAAGAACTGCTGCTGACTCTGCCCGAGGTCCAGGCGGAATTGGCCGGCTTGGCGGACGCGCGATGATCCGGATTGTCATCACCGGGGCCGGCGGGCTGATCGGATGGCATGCTCATGCTCGTGTACACGCTGCAAACTGCGCCGCCGACTTCAGGGGCCAGCCAAAACCGTTCGACATCGTCGCCCTTGACCATGCTGCGTTTGAGAACGACGTAAAGCTGTCTGCGGCCCTCGACTGTGCGGAGGCGGTGCTGCACTTTGCCGGTGTGAACCGCGCGCCGGAGCACGAGGTCGAAGCGGCGAACCCCGACATTGCCACGCGACTGGTGGATGCCTGCCGTGTGGCTGGCGCAACGCCTCATATCGTCTATGCGAACTCGACCCACGCCGCCAGCGATACGCCTTACGGACGGTCCAAACGGCGTGCATGCGAAATACTGTCTACGGCGGGTGGGCGCTTTACGGACTTGATCTTGCCGCACATCTTCGGTGAAGGCGCTCGCCCATTCTACAACAACGTTACGGCGACGCTCGTTGCGCAAATCCTCGCTGGCGAAACTCCGCACGTGAATCCCGAAGGCTGGGTACGGCTTCTGCACGCGGGGGCTGCCGCTCAGGCAGCCATCGATGCCGTGACTGCTGGCACAGTAGGCCGGATCGAACCTGCGCCGCGCCCGATGTCGGTGCCGGACCTATACGAAACCCTGCGACGCTTCCATGATTGCTACTTGCGGAACATCTTCCCGGATTTGTCAGAGCCGTTCGATCGCGATCTGTTCAATACATACCGTGCAGCCACCTACCCGAACGGATGGCCCCGCCGGCTGCAACTTAACTCTGATCCGAGGGGTAGCCTGTTCGAAGCGGTGAAAGGCGGTGGCGGCGGGCAGACGTTCCTGTCGACGACCCGTCCCGGCGTCACCCGTGGTGACCATTTCCACCTCGGCAAAGTCGAACGTTTCCTTGTCGTGCAGGGCGATGCGGTGATCCGCATCCGCAAGGTGCTTTCCGGCGAGATTTGGGAGTATCGGGTGTCGGGCGATGCACCGGCGCCGGTCGACATGCCCACACTGCACACGCATTCGATCGAAAACATCGGCGACAAAGATCTTCTGACCTTGTTCTGGACGCACGATTTGTTCGATCAGGCCAACCCCGACACGTTCGCCGACAAGGTACAGCAATGAAAAGACTTAAGGTGATGACGATCCTCGGTACCAGGCCCGAGATTATCCGTCTGTCGAGGGTGATGGAGCGGCTAGACCGCTATACGGATCACGTCATCGTCCATACCGGGCAGAACTGGGACTATGAACTGACCGAGGTGTTCTTCGAAGATCTTGGCGTGCGCAAGCCCGACCATTTCCTCGGAACCGGCGGTGGCACACTTGGGGAGACGCTGGGCAAGATTCTCTCCGAAAGCGAAAAGGCGCTGGCACACGAATGCCCCGATGCAGTGGTGGTTCTGGGCGACACCAATTCGGCGATTTCGGCCATAATGGCTCGGCGAATGAAGATCCCAGTCTACCACATGGAGGCTGGCAACAGATCGTTCGACCGAAACGTGCCCGAGGAAACCAATCGGAAGCTCGTGGATCACATCGCGGACTTCAACCTAGTCTACACCGAACACGCGCGGCGGCATCTGCTGTCGGAAGGCATCCAACATCGCCGCATTTACCTGACCGGTTCGCCGATGCGGGAAGTTCTGAATCATTACCGCGAGCGGATTGAGGCCTCAGACGTGCTATCGCGACTTGGATTGAACGACCGAGGCTACTTCATAGTCTCGCTGCACCGCGAGGAGAACGTCGACAGTACCGCCCGCCTGTCGGCGCTAGTGGATGCACTGAAGCGGATTGCCGCGCAATACGACATGCCGATCGTGGTTTCGACGCATCCGCGCACGCGCAAACGACTGGATGCGCTGAGCGACGTGGCGTTGGATGAGCGGGTGCAGTGGATGAAGCCGTTTGGCTTCCACGATTACAACAAGCTGCAAATGCGCGCCTTCTGCGCGATTTCCGACAGTGGCACGATCGCCGAGGAAAGCTCGATGCTCGGCTTCCCGGCCATCACCCCACGTGATGCGATCGAGCGCCCCGAAGGTCTAGATGTCGGCTGCTTGATCATGACGGGGCTGAACCCAGACACGATCCTAGACGGTATCGCAGCCATTACGCGGGGCTTTATGGATCGTGAAGCACTTGGCCTGCCGCACCCAGTACCCGCGGATTACTGCATCGCCAACACCTCTGAGCGTGTCGTGAACCTTGTGCTCGGAACTGCGCGGCTCTCGAACACATGGGACGGGATCAGAACCTAGGCAATGTGTTGACATGACCCGTTCTGACTTTGCGCTGAAACGCCTTTTTGACATCGTCTTTGCAGCACTGGGCTTGGCGCTCTTGTGGGCGGTGATTGTAGTGACTTGGTACATGGCGGGGCGGGATACTGGTGCAAGCGGCTTCTTCCGCCAAGAGAGGGTGGGCCGCGGCGGCAAACTATTCAAGGTGGTCAAGCTGCGCACCATGAGACCCGTCGAGGGCACGACCGTGACTCGGGCGGGCGACGTGCGGATCACCCGGTTGGGTGCCAAGCTTCGTCGCTACAAACTGGATGAACTGCCCCAGCTATGGAATGTTTTGATTGGCAACATGTCTTTCGTCGGACCCCGGCCAGATGTGCCGGGTTTCATGGATAAGCTGACCGGCCCAGATCGTAAAATTTTGCTGCTACGTCCTGGTATAACTGGTCCTGCGACGCTGAAGTACCGTAACGAGGAAGAGCTGTTGGCCAGCGTGGATGACCCAGAGCGTTACAACGCCGACGTGATCTGGCCCGACAAGGTGCGGATCAACCTCAAGTATCTGAACGATTGGAGCTTCAGCAGGGATATCGGCTACATTGTGAAAACGGTGTTTCGATGAACATTGAACAACACGATACATTGCCCTTCACTCCACTCGTTATCATTGGAGCCGGACGCTCAGGCACCAACGCGCTGCGCGATGCGCTGACCCGCCTGCCGGGCTTCGCAACCTGGCCTTGCGATGAGATCAATCCGATCTGGCGGCATGGCAACATTTCCTGGCCGAATGACGAGATTCCAAGCGACAGGGCCACTCCGCGCATCCGCGCCTTCATCCGAAAGGCGTTCCGGCGCATTTGGATTGCCTCGGACAGACCGCCATTCGTGGTTGAAAAGACCTGCGCGAACTCCCTGCGCGTCCCCTTCGTTGATGCGATCCTACCAGAAGCGAAGTATGTCCACATCATACGCGACGGTCGCGACGTCGTCTTGTCAGCCAGCAAGCGTTGGAAAGGTGACCTCGAATTGCCCGGATTGCCATATTTCATTGCCAAAGCGCGCTATGTCCCAATGCCCGACGTTCCTATCTACGGATGGCGCTTCCTACGTTCTCGCTTGGGAATCCTGACGGGCAGGCAGGACCATCTTTCGGTCTGGGGACCACGGTACAAGGGGATGGAAGCTGAGACCGGTACCCCACTTGAACTGATCTGCGCCCGCCAATGGTCCGCTTGTGTTGACCGTGCCGACAGCGGACTTGCTACGATCGAGCCCAGCCGTGTGCACACTCTTCGCTACGAGGATATGGCGGCGGACCCTTTCGCAAGGCTGTCAGAGGTCCTCGATTTCCTTGGTGCCGAGATTCCGCAGAGCGCGGTCACTAATGCGGCGCAGGGATTTCACGGCGGATCCGTCGGCAAGGGCAAACGCCAGGCGACACTCTCAGACATGTCGCTGGCAGCTATGGCGCACGCTCTATCAAACCATCGGTACGAAATGTGATGCGCATCTATCTGTCCCGCCCACACATGTCCGGAGCAGAGCGCCGCTACGTCGACGCGGCGTTCGAATCGAATTTCATCGCGCCCCTAGGCCCGCAACTTGATGCCTTCGAGGCGTCTGTCTCCGATTACCTCGGTGGAGAGCATCACTGTGTCGGACTCGCATCAGGCTCAGCAGCACTGCACTTGGCGCTGCGTATCGCTGGGGTCGAGCGGGGTGACCGGGTCTGGATCAGTTCCATGACCTTCGCGGGTGGAATTTTCCCTGTGCTCTACATGAACGCGCATCCGATTTTCTTTGACCTTAGCCCGGACAGCTGGACTCTGGACTGCAACCTGATTGAGGAACGGATGGAGGCTGCCTCGAAGGACGGTGCGCTTCCTAAGGCAGTCCTGCCGACGGACCTATACGGTCAGAGTGTCGATATCGACCGGCTCGAAGCGATCTGCGCCCGGCATGGCGTTGCCCTGATCCTCGACAGCGCCGAGAGTCTAGGTGCGCAGTCGCTTGGTGGTCGTCCGGCTGGCACTGGTGGCGACGCAGCGATCCTGTCATTCAACGGCAACAAGATCATCACCACCTCGGGCGGCGGGATGCTGGTAACGCGGTCGCGGCGGATCGCAGATGAAGCGCGGTTCTTGTCGACACAGGCGCGCGATCCGGCCCCGCACTACGAACATTCCACTTTCGGCTATAATTATCGGTTGTCGAACGTCTGCGCTGCCATCGGCCTTGGGCAAATGGAGGTCTTGGACCAACGGGTTGACCGCCGACGTGCCATCGCCCGGACATACATGGAGGCGCTCGGCAGGCCTGGCATTAGCTTCATGCCCGAACCTGAAGGCTACCGCAGCACCCGCTGGCTGACCTCGCTCACCATCGACCCGGAGGTACTTGGCGTCACGCGCGAAGATGTACGTCTGAAGCTTCTCGAGTACCAGATCGAGAGTCGGCCGCTATGGAAGCCGATGCACATGCAACCGTTGTTTGCCGATGGAGAGTACATCGGTTCGGGGTTCGACGAGTCGCTTTTTGAAAAGGGCCTAAGCCTGCCTTCCGGCAGTGACATGACAGACAACCAGCAAGCCGAAGTGATCGGGCACGTTCTGGATCTTCTCGGGCCAGCATGACTGCGAACGCAAACAAGGACACTGAAATTGAGCGGGTCAAAGCACAGTAGTGAACTCGAAGACCGGATACAGTCTGCATTGCGACGCTTTGGTGGCAGCAGACGAAAACGGCTTCTTCGACATCCTTTTCGGTCGATGGCCCCACTGGTGATGCGGCACTTTGGATCAACCCGCGACATCACGTGCCCTACCTTTTACGGCGCGAAGTTTCGCGGCCTTCTGCCTGAAGCGGTAACAACACAGGTCTGGCGCACAACAGCATATTCGCCGGACGTTTGCCGCGCATTGGCTTATGCATTGAAACCCGGGCAAACCTTCATGGACATCGGCGCGCATTTCGGCTTCTTTTCACAATTTGCGTCCTTCCTTATCGGCCCCAAGGGAACCACTGTCTCGGTCGAGGCGATGCCTCGCACATTCGCCTACCTCTCAGGGAATATGTCGCAGGCTGTGGCAGAGGGGCGCGCTCAACTCTTCAACGTCGCAGCAACGGATCACGAGACCACAATGGTCTTCAAAGATTTTGGTATTGTCGCGTCCAGCCTCAATACCGCTTTCGAGAACCGCGGCGCCTCCTCTCTTGTCAGGGAACCGACTGAGGTAACCGTCCGCGCTCGCACCGGTGACACTATCCTCGCCGAGGCTCGCGCCCGCCCCGACTTGATCAAGATAGACGCCGAGTCTTCTGAGCTTCTTGTTCTGAAAGGGTTGGCACGAACCATCGATACACTGCGCCCGGCGCTGATTCTCGAACTGGGTGACAATCCCTCCACGCCCGAGCCGACGACGCCAGTGATCTGGTCGCAACTCACGGAAAGAGGATATCGCCCGGTACATTTCGAAAGCATGGAACCCCGCGAGATCGGGTTGGATCGGGCGCTTCGCTACGCCAACGTCCTCTTTCTGCCCGCATAGGTCGCGCATGGAACCAATGTCTGGCTTCTGGCGATCGATGTTCACGGGAATGTCACAGTGAAGATCATGCTGACGCATCGGTTCTTCTGGCCCGATGCCGCTCCTTACGCGACTTTTCTCCGGGTCATGGCGGACAGCTTAGCGCGAGCGGGTCACGACGTTAAGGTCTTTGCCAGCATACCCTCTTATAACAATTCGGTTGACTCGGTGCCGCGTCTTGAAACCCTCGGCAGCGTGCAGGTCACGCGTAGCTTGGTTTTTCGGCAGGAGAAGCGGTCGACGCTGTTACGACTCGCAAATGTGGCAATCTACTGTTCGCAGCTCTTCGTCCATATCCTGCGCAGCCGCCCCGATGTGGTGACCGCGTCAACCTACCCTCCGACTGTGGCCGCTCTAACGACTGGGCTGGCGGCTCGCCTAGTCGGTGCCCGGTTTCTTTACCATGTTCAGGACATCCATCCTGAAGTCTCGAAACTTTCGGGCAGCAAGCTTGGTGGGTTTCCGCTTTTTGACATCCTCCGATGGTTAGACACTTGCGCCCTTCGGCTGGCTTGGCGGATCGTCACTCTCTCCGACGACATGGCGGCGACCCTCCGAGCCCGGTCCGGGCGGCTGGCCGGGCGGATTCGGATCATCAACAATCTTTCGCTCGACGATGGAAAGACGACTAAACCGGCCGCACCCCAGACAGACCGGTTCCGGGTAATCTTCGCCGGCAACCTCGGCCGCTACCAAAACCTGCCGCTTGTCGCGGCGGGGGTGGCGCGACTGTTCGACAGACATCCCGGCCTCGAACTCATGTTCCTCGGCAGCGGCGTGATGGAGCGGGAGCTGCGTGCAATCTGGGGTGATCACCCTCGGATCACCTTTCACCCCTTCGTTCCGTTCGAGGAGGCTCGGGCAATCATTCAGGCCTCGCAGCTCGGTATCGTTTCGATCGTTCCAGGTCTCGCTGCTGTCGCGTACCCTTCCAAGATCATGACCTACCAAAGCCTTGCTCTGCCCATACTTGGCCTAGTCGATCCCGACAGCCACATTGCCCGAGACCTAGAGGCTAGCGGCGCTGGCGTCGTGGTCCGTGACCGAAGCGAAAGCGGTGTGGCAGAGGCACTGGAACGCGCGATCACCTCGACCACCCTGCACGCTGCAGCCCGAAACCTAGCTTCGCGCTACGAAGCCGATACCATACTGGCAGAATGGGAACACCTGATGGCCGAGGCGCGATGACAAAGGTCCTCATTGTCAATTGCTCTGGCGCGATTGGGTCTAGTGGCCAACTGTTCGACGCGCTTTATTTGGCTTTCGCCAAAGCGGGGCACGAAGCGGAGATCATGCATCTTGAGCCGGCCTCCAGCTTCGCTGGAAAGTTCGCTCGCCTGCTGCCTCTGTCTCGGGAGCGCCGCGCGAAATTGCGCAGGGCCGATGTCGTGGTCCTGCACACGTCGGTGATCTTCACGGCTTGGGAAATCGTTGTGTCCCGGCTGAGAGGAAAGCGTGTCGCTGTCATTTACTGGGACAGCTATCCCGAAAGCTTCAACGTGCTCAATCGGAGCAAGTCGCGGCTCGGCAGCTTTCTGTTTGGTGCGATTGAGCGCTGGCTGCTGCGTCGCTGCAATGTGCTGCTGCCCCCGTCCGAGGACTACGTGCCCCACCTCCACAAAGTGTTTCCGGGCATCGAGACACGGGTGCTGCGGATGTGGATGTTCACGCCCGTGACCGACCGGGGTAGGCCGGACAGGGGCACCCCGCCATTGGAAATCGGCTTTGCAGGCGCTGTCGACCCAATTCGTGGGCTGGATCATGCTGTGCGGCGGATATCGGAGGCAACGGTTGGGCCTGTTTCCTTCCACACATATGGGCGAACGGCGCCCTATCTGGGCCTGCCCGCGGCTGGCGCGAGGGTCACGCATGTCCATCACGGATTCGTCTCTCCGGATGCGATCATGGAGCGTCTGGCAGCGCACGACTTCGGGCTAGTGTCATTGCATCCTGGCTTCCCCCTACCGGCCTTTCCATCCAAGACCCTGGTCTATGTTGGCGCTGGCCTGCCGATCTTGTATGTTGGTCCCGAGCTGCCCGACTATCAGGCCTTGCTGGCTGAACTGGGCATCGGCACCACGCTTGCTCCGGGCGTATCAGCGGAGCTTGTCTGTGAAGCCGAACGCCTGCGAGGTGCTATTACACAAGCTCAGACGCGCACGCTTGAGAAACTCGAATTGAACGAGGCGCAGCTTGATAAAATTTTACAATAGTTGGGTCCTGTTCTCGCTCACGCTGTTCTATTTTGGGCCAATTCCATGGACCAACAACCATGACTGGCGCGTCGGATTCGTTGTGGTTTCTGCTCTCGCGGCTTTCAACATCGGGGCATTTGTTGGCTGGCGTCTGCCGGCGCTCGCCGACAAAGGCTTTCCCTATCTCGATCCGCCCAAAAACCGCTGGCTCCTCGTCGCCGTTTTTGTGCTGCTCAGCGCGTTCCATACATACAGTGTAACTGGGCGACTCATCTTTGATCCGTCAGCCTTTACCACCGACTTCAACCTAGTCTATCGTAGGTTCCTAGAAAATCTGGACGAGCGCACGACCAGCGCGATCGGGCAGCTTCTTTTGTTGCTCAAAGCCGCGATTATGCCAGCGGTCATCCTCACGATTGTCATCTCTTTCCGGCGGAATAATCTGATTATCGCGTCGCTTTTCTTCCCCTTTATTGCTTCCTCCATGCTGCGCAGCACGGATAAGGAAACAGTTGACATCTTCATTTTCCTCTTCGTCCTCTACTTCTACCACGGTCTTCTTCAGAAGCGGTTCCTGAGGATAGCGGCTCTGGCCGTCGGAGTGCTTTTACTGTTCTACGCCCGGAAGCTCGCGCGCTTCGAGGAGGTAAACCTGACTTGCCTGCCCGGCTCGCCCGACGCCTGCTTCGATTTCGACAACTGGCTTTCGCAGTTTGTCTCGCCGGGGCTGGAGTTCATGCGTATCATGTTCACCAACTACCTGACCCAAGGCTACGAGGGGATGGCGCGCGCGATTCAAATTCCCTGGGAATTCAACTGGGGTATCGGCCACATGAACCCTCTTAGGCTGCAACTGTGCAAGGTACTGGACATCGGGTGCGATCTGGTCAGCTTTAACGACACGCTGCCCGACTACGGCTGGGACACCCGCTTCAAATGGAGTTCGGCGTATACCAGTATCGCCAACGACCTGCACTGGATATTCGTGCCCGCCTACACCTTTGCGCTCGGCTTAATGTTCGGCGTGTCCGAAAAGTCGTGGCGGTTGAACAAGGACCGGCTGTCCTTGACCTGCTTGCTTCTGATTACCCTGTTTTTCGTCTATTCTTCTGCCAACATGCAACTGACCGTGTCGCTAGAGTGGACGGCGACCTACCTGGCGATCTTCACTTGGCAGTGGATCAGGATCTGTATTAAGCGACCAGCAGAGAACGGCGCGGCGCCCAACCGAGGCGCGGCGGCGCCAGTTCCGGCCGGCGAGTGACAAACCACACGGTTTGACGCTGATGTCACTCATTATACGCACCTCAGCCATCGGCCTGTCCATGATCCTCCGG
This sequence comes from Meridianimarinicoccus zhengii, assembly GCF_003254465.1. Taxonomy (GTDB): domain Bacteria; phylum Pseudomonadota; class Alphaproteobacteria; order Rhodobacterales; family Rhodobacteraceae; genus Meridianimarinicoccus; species Meridianimarinicoccus zhengii. The sequence goes on along the minus strand of NZ_QDFI01000089.1, from coordinate 1,348 downwards.
TCGGGGTTGTTGCTGCTGATCTCGGGAATCGTCTACAATTCGCATTCAGCGGCGGATGCAGCGGCTTTCTTCCAGATCCTCTACCTTCAGGCTACTGCCATCGCCTTCCTTTCGGCCAGTGGCTTCTTCCGGGTCCAGTCCATAGACACTGACGAGGGCTTGACGGAATACCTCGCCGCCACGGCGCTGCTGATCCCGCCCTCGGCTCTGTTGCCGGTCTTGGTTGCTTTTCTGGTGCCCGAGTATACCGCGCGGCTGCCCGAACTAGCCATTGCCTGGATTGGAGCCATCGCTACCGCCTTAGCTGCGCCTGTTTCAGGGATTGTACTCAAGCGGCGCGGACCTCTAGCAGCTTTCCTTCCTGCCTGCATCGCCGCTCTGCTCGCCATGGTTGTCCTCATCGCCGCGGGTAGTGGTGAGCTGCACACGCTGGCGCCCTACCTGGCGCTCTGCGGCTTTCAAGTCATTACTGTGCTGCTGCTGCTGTTGCAGATAAGGACGATCCTCGCGACCACGCTAAGGCGGCTGGCCCATTTGGGGTCGGGCATGCCCTTTCCGCATTTGCAGGAGACCTCCGCCGTAGGAGCGCTCAACGTGCTGAGCATGCTACTCGTCTTCGGTATCCGCCAGCTCTGGGTGCAGAAAGCCGGGGCAGATATCGGCGCTGCAGTCCTGCTGACCTTGCGGATTTCGGACTCGGTTCTGCAGCTGACCCACATGGTCATGGCCGGGCACCAGATGGCCACGCGGCTGATCCGAAGCCACTGGTCGCTTTTGGCACAGGTCGGTTCGGTCTGTGTCTCCATTCTGCTGATACTGCTTCTGGGACAGCTCACGATCACGCCCACCATTCCAGTGATAGTCTTTGCAGTTCTGGCACAGATCGCGCTCGACGTTTCTCGGATCCCCTGGTCTTTTGGCTTCCTCTACCAAATGAAACAGTTCCACTTGCTACGCTATGCTGTCTTCACCTTGTGCCAACCTGCCATTGGTTTCACCGTGGCGATCTGGCCAATCCTGCAGGGTCGGCCCGAGGGGCTGCTGATCTTTCTTGCGATCAGCGTCGCATCCGGAGCGATCATCTCTACACTCCAAGGCCGCCGGTCGAGAGAGAATTCTGCTTAGTTTCAAGTTCTAAAGGAAGAGGAGGCAGGCATACGGTGATCGTTACCTTGCTTGGGGCAGGTCAGCCACCTGCCGCTGCTCGGCGGCACGGCCTACACGCTCGGGCGTGTGGCGGAGGTTGAGCGGCATCTCCAAGAGCACGGTATCCAAGCTCTGCAAGGATATCGACGAGCGGGTCGGCGAGTTCCTGAACCGCCCGCTGGCCGGGGAATGGCCATATCTC
>NZ_QDFI01000088.1 GCF_003254465.1 Meridianimarinicoccus zhengii | reverse complement strand
CGGCGCCGACCCGTCCCACGACCCGCCGGGCGCAGACCCGGCGGCGCCCGGCCGCCACGCGCGCGGAGACCGATCAGGCGATGGCGCGATCCGGCGGTGCGCAGCCCCGCACGATATCGGCCAGCAGGCGCAACTGCCCGGCGAGCGGGTTGGTGCGCCGCCAGACCATCCCGATGGTGCGTCGCGGCGCGGGGTGCGGAAAGCGCGCGATGGATACCGGCGCCGACAGGGTCTCGATCGGTACGGCCATGTCGGGGATCAGCGTCACGCCGATCCCAGCGCCCACCATCTGGACCAGCGTGGACAGCGAACTGCCCTCCAGCAGCTCGCGGGGGCGCGCGGCACCCATGGCGCAGAAGGACAGCGCCTGATCGCGGAAACAGTGCCCCTCTTCCAGCAGAAGCAGCCGCATTTCGCGCAGGGTCTCCGGCTCAGGCACGGGTTCCCCAGCGTCCGCCACGGGGCGGACCAGCACGAAATCCTCGGAAAAGAGCGCGATCTCGGCCAGGTGCGGCTCGGATACCGGCAGCGCCACGATGGCGGTATCGAGCCGCCCGTCCGCCAGTTCGGTCAGCAGCTTCGGCGTGACCGTTTCGTGCACTTGCAGATCGAGCCCGGGATACCGTTCGCCGAGCCCCGAGATGAAGGCCGGCAGAAGATAGGGCGCCACCGTGGGGATCACCCCGATGCGCAGCGGCCCCGACAGCCCGGTCTGTGCCGCGCGCGCGAGATCGCCCAGTTCGTCCACCGCGCGCAGGATGTCGCGCACGCGGTCGGCAAATTCCTCGCCCAGGCCCGTCAGGCGCAGGCTGCGGGTGCTGCGGTCGAACAGTCCTGTCCCAAGCTGTTCTTCCAGTTCCTTTATCTGCATGGACAGCGCAGGCTGGCTGATCGCGCAGGCGTCTGCCGCGCGTCCGAAATGGCGGTGGCGTGCGAGCGCCTCGAAATATCGCAACTGCTTAAGGGTCAAGGACTTCATACTGATCACCACGTGACATCAACCCGCGCAGCCTAGCCGGTGACCTTACGCAAGTCAGTGGCATTCTGGGAAAAGGGTGAGCGACCGTCGCGCATCGGCGGAAATCCGACCATGGCCGCTGCGGCAGGGGCGCGCAGGGACGGTCTCCGGGTCGGCACGGCTTGCACCGGGATGATCGTATGATATTCGTATAAGGAATTCATACGAAACCGAAGGCCTCCCATGACCCTGTCCCGCGCCCTTGCGATCCTCGTTGCCTGCACGGGGGCCGCTGCCCCCGCCATGGCGCATTTCCAGCAGATCATCCCCGGCGCCGACGTGCTGCCCGATGGTGGGGCCGTCACGCTCGATCTGGTGTTCACCCACCCGGTGGAGATGGGGCCCGTGATGGACATGGCCCGCCCGGCGGCGCTTGGCGTAATGACCGGGGGTGCGACCACCGATCTGTCGGAAATGCTGGTCGATGCCGCACGCGATGGCGCGCAGGCATGGCAGGTCACCCATGAGCTGGACGAACCGGATGCGGCGGTGTTCTTCGTCACGCCGCAGCCCTATTGGGAACCGGCCGAGGGCAAGTTCATCGTCCACCACGCCAAGGTGATCGTGGACAGCTTTGCCAGCGGCGAAGGCTGGGATGCGATGGCGGGCCTGCCGGTGGAGATCGCCCCGCTGACCCGGCCCACGGGGCTTTGGGCGGGCAATGCCTTTCGCGGCGTCGTGATGCAGGACGGCGCGCCGGTACCGTTTGCCGAGATCGAGGTCGAGTTCGTCAATGATGGCAGCGTCACCCCGCCCAACGATGCCTTCATCACGCAGGTCATCAAGGCCGATGCCACGGGCGCGTTCAGCTACACCATGCCTTTCGCGGGCTGGTGGGGTTTCGCGGCGCTGCTGGAGGGCGCCGAGACCCTGACCGCGCCGGATGGCACGGAGGCCCCGGTGGAGGAAGGCGCGCTCATCTGGGTGCACGCCACCGATCCGGCCACGGCACGCTGAGGGGGCGGCGCGGTGCATATCCCCGACGGTATCCTCTCCGTGCCCGTTCTTGCCGGCGGCGCGGCGTTGGCGGCGGCGGGCGTCGCCATGGGTCTGCGGCGGCTCGACGACCGGGCCATCCCGCGCGCGGCGATCCTGTCGGCGGCCTTCTTCGCAGGCTCCCTGATCGCCGTGCCGATCGGACCCACCAGCGTGCATCTCGTGTTCGCGGGTTTGATCGGCGTGATGCTCGGCTGGGCGATCTTCCCGGCCGTTCTGGTGGCGCTGGCGTTGCAGGCGGTGCTGTTCGGCTTCGGCGGACTGACGGCGCTCGGGGTCACGACGCTCGCGGTTGCGGCGCCCGGTGCGCTGGCGGGTGCGGTGTTCGGCCCCGGTATCCGGCGTGCCGCCCGGCCCGCCGCCGCGATGTGGCGCGGGGCGCTCGCCGGGGCGCTGGCCGTGCTAGGGGCCGCGGCGCTGGTCGCCGTTGCGCTGGTCCTGTCGGACGGGCATTTCGCACCGGTGGCACGGGTGATGACCGCGGTCTACCTGCCGCTCGCGGCGGTGGAGGCGGCGGTGACTGCCTTCGCCCTCGGGTTTCTCGCGCGGGTGCAACCCGGCGCGCTGTCCCCGCTGGCGGTGCGGGCATGAGGGTGCATCTTCTGATTGTGGCGGCTCTACTGGTCCTGCTGGCGCCGCCCGCGCTGGCGCACAGCCTGCGGGTTTTCGTCACCGCCGAAGGGCAGATGGTGCGCGGTTACGGGTTCTTCGTAGGCGGCGGGCGACCCGACGGTGCCGCGTGGCGGGCCGAAGCGGGCGATGTGACCTTGGCGACCGGCACGACCGATGGCGAGGGGGCGTTCGGCTTCGTCCTGCCCGGTCCCGTTCCCGGCGATATTGTCGTGACTGTCGATCCGGGGGACGGGCACGCGGCCAGTGCGACGCTGGCGGCAGACCGGATTGGTGGGGCGGCATCGCCACCGGTCCCGGCGCCGGGAGGCGGGCCCACGGTCCATGCCCGCCCGGCAGCCCCCATGCCGAACGCTGCGGAGATCGAGGCGGCGGTCGAATCCGCCGTGGCGCGGCAGGTCGAACCGCTGCTGATCCGCATCGAAGAGATGGACGCGCGGCTGCGTGTGACCGACCTCGTGTCCGGCGGCCTTGCGATTTTCGGGCTGGCGGGCATCGCGCTGTGGCTGCGCGGGCGCAGTCGGTGATCCCCGCGGACCCGCGGCTGCGGATCGCCGCCGCCTTTGCCGCTGTGCTGAGCCTGTCGCAACTGACCGCGATGCCCGTGGCGGCGCTGGCCTGCGCCGGGGCGGTGCTGGCGGCAGCCATGTCCGCCGGCGGGTTGCCATGGCGGCGGCTGATGCACCTCGAAGGCTTCGTGCTGATGCTTCTTGTGACGCTCCCGCTCACCATTCCGGGCACGCCGCTGGTGCGGGTCGGTCCCCTGGCGGCCAGTGCCGAGGGGCTGGCGCAGGCCGCACTTCTGGGCTGCAAGATCACCGCTGCGGTGCTGACGATGACGCTGCTTCTGGCGGGGCTGGATCCGGTGCGTTTGGGCGGGGCGCTGGCCGGGCTGCGGGTGCCGCCACGGCTGGTGGCGCTATTCGTGGCGACCGCGCGCTATGTCGAGACCATCGGGCAGGAGGCCGCGCGCCTGCGCGATGCCATGCGCGCGCGCGGCTTCCGGCCCCGCACCGACCGGCATACCCTGCAAAGCTATGGCAACCTGATGGGCATGCTTCTCGTACGGTCGCTGGACCGGGCCGAGCGGGTGGAGGAGGCGATGCGCGCGCGCGGTTTCACGAGGCATCTGCCGCTGGGCGAGGCGACCCCGCCGACCGGCCCCGACATCGCCCGCGCGACGCTGATCGCGGGCGCGGCTGCGCTGCTGTTGCTGGGGGACCGGGCATGGCCGATCCTGTCCAGCTAGACGACCTCCACGTCACCCGCGACGGCGCACCCGTGCTGCGCGGCCTGTCGCTGTCGCTGGGCCCGGCGGAGCGTCTGGCCATCGTCGGGTCGAACGGCGCGGGCAAGACGACGCTGTTGCGCGCCATCGTAGGCCTTCAGGCCGCCACGGGCACGGTGCAACTGTTCGGCCAGCGTTGCGCGGCGGAGGCCGATTTCGCCGCCGCCCGCCCGCACATCGGGTTCCTGTTCCAGGACAGCGACGACCAACTGTTCTGTCCCACGGTGCTGGAGGACGTGTGCTTCGGCCCCCGCAACCTTGGCCGAACACCCGCGCAGGCCGAGGCGGCGGCGACCCGGGCGCTCGCGGGTCTCGGGGTCGCGCATCTGGCCGATCGCGTCGCGCACCGGCTGTCGGGGGGCGAAAAGCGGCTGGTGTGCCTTGCGGGGCTGCTGGCGATGGACCCGGCGGTCCTGTTGCTGGACGAACCCACCAACGGCGTGGACGCGGCCAACGGTGCGCGGCTGCATGCGGCACTGGCGGCCTTCCCCGGGGCGCTTATCCTCGTATCCCATGATGCGGCCTTCGTGGCGTCGCTGGCTTCCCGCGCGGCGCTGCTGGAAGCCGGGCGGCTGGTGCCCGCCGAAATCCACGACCACCCGCACACCCACGCCCATCCGCATCTGCACAAGGCAGCCCCCTGACAGCCCCTTCCGCCCGGTGCCGCGGCTGGCTATGGTCCGGAAAAACGGCTGGGGAGGCCGCATCGCCCATGACGCACGATTTGTCCGACGCCGTGCCACGCGTGACCGGCACTGCCTTCACCCCCGACTGGTTCGAGGGCGTGCGCGTGAATCGCGGTGCCGCGGAACGGCGGGCGGCGTCCCTGACCGGGCGGCGCAGCGTCAAGAAGGACTGGCAGGCGGCTTGGCTCTTGCGGGCGATCACCTGCATCGACCTCACTACTCTGGCGGGCGACGACACGGCAGGGCGGGTCGCGCGGCTCTGCGCGAAGGCGCGCGCGCCGGTGCGCCCCGACCTGCTGGCCGCGATGGGGGTTGACCCGATCACCGTGGGCGCCGTCTGCGTCTATCCCACCATGGTGCCCCACGCGGTGCGCGCGCTGGCCGAGTCAGGCATCCCGGTCGCCTCGGTCGCCACCGGCTTTCCGGCAGGGCTGACACCGCTGCCCCTGCGGCTGGAGGAGATCCGCTACGCCGTGGGCGAAGGTGCCGCCGAGATCGACATCGTCATCACCCGCGAATGGGCGCTGACCGGGCAATGGGCGCGGCTTTACGACGAGATCGCCGCGATGCGCGAGGCCTGCGGGGACGTGCACATGAAGGCGATCCTCGCCACCGGGGATCTGCAGACGCTGTCCACCGTCTACAAGGCGTCCATGGTAGCCATGCAGGCAGGGGCGGATTTCATCAAGACCTCCACCGGCAAGGAAGACGTGAACGCCACCCTGCCCGTGTCGCTGACCATGCTGCGGGCGCTGCGCGACTTCCGCGACCGCACCGGGCAGGCCGTGGGGTTCAAGCCCGCGGGGGGCCTGAAGACCGCGAAGGACGCGCTGGCGTGGCAGATCCTCATGCGCGAAGAGTTGGGGCCCCGTTGGCTGATGCCGGATCTCTTCCGCATCGGCGCCTCGTCGCTTCTGGGCGATATCGAACGGCAGTTGGAACACCACGTCACCGGCCGCTATTCCGCCGCCCACCGCCACGCGCTTGCCTGAGGACGCCATGCCAGGGATATCCGAGATCATGCAGACGATGGACTATGGCCCCGCGCCCGAGGATGACAGCGCCGTGCGCGCGTGGCTGGCCCGGCACGCTGACGGGCTTGGCCACTTCATTGACGGGGCTTGCGTGCCGGGGACCGGCGACGTGGCCGACGTGATCGAGCCCGCCCGCGACACCGTGATCGCCCGCATCCACCACGCGACGGGCGCGGAGATCGACCGCGCGGTCGCGGCGGCACGCAGGGCGCAGCCCGGATGGGCGGCACTGTCGGGCACGGCGCGGGCGCGGTTCCTTTACGCCATCGCGCGGCAGGTGCAGAAGCGCGAGCGGTTTCTGGCCGTGCTGGAGAGCATCGATAACGGCAAGACCATCCGCGAGACGCGGGATATCGACGTGCCACTGGTGGCGCGGCACTTCTACCACCACGCGGGCTGGGCGGCGGTGCTGGACGACGCGTTTCCGGGGATGGAGCCGCACGGCGTCTGCGCGCAGGTGATCCCGTGGAATTTCCCGCTGCTGATGCTGGCGTGGAAGGTCGCGCCGGCGCTCGCGGCGGGCAATACGGTCGTGCTGAAACCCGCCGACCTGACGCCGCTGACCGCACATGCGCTGGCCGAGATCTGCGTCGAGATCGGCATGCCGACCGGCGTGCTGAACATCGTGCAAGGCGGCGGGGATACCGGGGCCGCGCTGGTGGCGCATCCGGGCGTGGACAAGGTCGCCTTCACCGGGTCCACCGCCGTGGGCCGGGCGATCCGGGAAGCGACCGCCGGGTCGGGCAAGACGCTGACGCTGGAGCTGGGCGGCAAGTCGCCCTTCGTGGTGTGCGAGGACGCGGATCTGGATGCCGCGGTCGAAGGCGTGGTCGATGCCGTCTGGTTCAACCAAGGGGAGGTCTGCTGCGCCGGATCGCGCGTGCTGGTGCAGGAAGGCGTGGCCGAGGCCTTTTTCGACAAGCTGCGCGCGCGGCTGGCGACGCTGCGGGTGGGCGATCCGCTGGACAAGACGATGGACGTGGGCGCGGTCGTCTCGCAGGCCCAGCTCGCGCGCATCCACGCGCTGCTGGCCGATGGGCAGACGGCGGGGGCCGTGCTGCACAGCGCGCCCGTGACCCTGCCGGACGTGGGCAGCTTCTGCGCGCCGGGCTTCTTCACGGGAACGGAACCGGCCCATACCGTCAGCCGCGACGAGATCTTCGGGCCCATAGCCGTCACCATGACTTTCCGCACGCCGGCGGAGGCCATCGCGCTGGCCAACGACACCGCCTATGGCCTTGCCGCGTCGATCTGGTCGCAGGATATCGACCGGGCGATGACGCTGGCCGCCGGGATCAAAGCGGGTGTCGTCTGGATCAACGGCACGAACATGTTCGACGCCAACGCACCATTCGGCGGCATGCGCGACAGTGGCTTCGGGCGCGAGGGTGGGCGCGAGGGGATGCTGGCCTACCTGCGCGCGCCGGACGTGCCGGGCGACATGCGGCCCGACGCGGCCCCGCTCGACCCAGCCCCGGCGGGGCAGGGAGGCGATGCACCCGCGATGGACATCACCGCGAAGCACTATATCGGCGGCAAGCAGTCCCGTGCCGATGGCGGGCAAAGCTACCCCGTGCGCGGGGCCGACGGCACCGTGATCGGGCAGGCGGCGCTCGGCAATCGCAAGGACATCCGCAACGCGGTGGAGGCTGCGTCGAAATCCCCCGCGTGGTCGCAAGCCAGCGCCTACACCCGCGCGCAGGTCCTGTATTTCCTCGCCGAGAACCTGTCCCAGCGGCGGGCGGAGTTCGCCGCCTTGCTGGACCGCTGCACCGGCGACCGGGCGGAGGCGGAAGTCGCCGCCGCCATCGACCGCTGCATCTGGTACGCGGCACAGGCCGACAAGCAGGATGGCGGCGTGCAGGCGACGCAAGCCCGCCACCTGACGCTGGCGCTGTACGAGCCATGGGGCGTGGCGGGCGTGGTCTGTCCGGACGAAGCGCCGCTTCTGTCCTTCCTGTCGCTGGTGCTGCCGCTGCTGGCCCATGGCAACCGGGTGGTGGCGGTGGCGTCGCAGGTGCACCCGCTAGTGGCCACGACGCTCTATCAGGTGCTGGAAACGTCCGATCTTCCTGCCGGGGCGCTGAACATCGTCACCGGCCCGCGCGATGCGCTTGCGGCGACACTTGCCGACCATGCCGACGTGGCCTGCCTGTGGTCTTGCGGCAGCGCGGACGGTGCGACGGACACGGAACGCCGCGCGGCGGGCAATCTCAAGGCCGTCTGGACTGATGGCGGGCGGGCGCGCGACTGGCTGGACCCCGCGCAAGGCCAGGGCGCGGACTTTCTGCACCGTGCGCGGCAGGTCAAGACGGTCTGGCTGCCCTACGGCATCTGAACGCAGCGGGGGCCGCACATATCGCGGGCGAAGCGGCCGCATCTGCCGGGATAATGTGCATCGGGCAGACGCCACGGGCGCAGGCACGTCGCGGGTCTGGCCGCCTTGCGCGGAAACCGGGCTCATGTCGGCAACGAGGGGGCGGGGCCATGACACGGATCATAGACTATTACTTCGCGCCGATATCGGGCTACGCCTATCTGGGTCATCGGCCTTTCCTTGCGCTGGCGACCGAGACCGGGGCGCAGGTCCGGTTCCGGCCCATCGAGATCGGCAAGGTCTTCGCCGCCACCGGTACCACGCCGCCCGCGGCGCAATCGGATGTCCGCAAAAGCTACCGGATGCAGGATCAGGCCCGGCTCGCGGCGGCGCAGGGGCTGCCGATGCAGGCCACGCCAGCGCACTGGCCCACGGCGCCGGGATTGGCCTGCCGTGCCATCGTTTCGGCCGGTGTTCTGGGCCTCGATCAGGAGGCCGCCGCCTTCGCCTGCCTGCGTGCGGTCTGGGCGGAGGATCGTGACATCGCCGACCCGGACCAGCTTGCCGCGGCACTGGACGCCGCGGGCTTGCCCGCCGCGCAGGTGATGGCCGAGGCCGCACGCCCCGAGATCGCTCGCGCCGCCGACGAATGCACCGCCGCTGCCATCGCCGCGGGCGTGTTCGGTTCACCGACCTATGTGCTGGGCACCGAACGCTTCTGGGGCCAGGATCGGTTGGAACTCCTCCGCGATGCGCTGACCGCCTGATCCGGCCCGATCCAAGGGCCATTGCCCATTGCCATGGCCGACCTTGCGGCGTATGACAGCGCCCGTGCCCCTATAGCTCAGCTGGTAGAGCAACTGATTTGTAATCAGTAGGTCCGCGGTTCGAGTCCGTGTGGGGGCACCATCCATCCCTGATGATCTTGCGTGCAAGACCAAAGGGGAGGGTCGGCCCCTGTTCAACCGCCCAGGAGGTCAGAGGGTCACGGTGTCCAGGTTGCCTGAGGGAGTGCGCTTTGCTTCGGCTTGCCCGCAAAGGGTCCCGCTACACCGTCCGCCCGCGCACGTCCATCAGCCTGCCGCAGTCGGCCACGACATCGCATCGCGCGCGATCCGCCTTGATGCGTATGCTGATCTTGTCAGGGAACCTGGGGGCGCGCGCATGCCGTCCTGCGACGCGGTGACTGCGCGGTCCCGACTTGCCATGGCGCGACGCGCCGCCTGCGCATATCTGCTTGCCTCCGCCGGTTCTTCTTACTAAAACACTCGGGATTTCGGGTCGGCACAGGCCCGATGCGCTCCAGCCATGCCTGCCGCGACAGGGCATCCGCCAGACACGCGCCGTTCGTCACCAAACACGACAGGAACAGGCCATGGTGTCTTCTCTCGCCGCGCCCGAAACGCATGACCCGGAACACCTGCGCCGCGCGCTCGCGACACAGCCCGACATGCGGCCACGGGACCTTGCGGACAGTCTCGGGGTCGCCGAGGCGCAATTGCTGGCCGCGCAGGTGGGCCGCGGCGTCACGCGCATTTCGGCAGACCCGGACAGGCTGGTGCCGCGCCTCGGTGATCTCGGGACGGTGATGGCGCTGACCCGGAACGATCACGTCGTGCATGAAAAGGTCGGGGACTATGCCAATTACCACCCCGGCGACCATGCGGCCATGGTGCTGAACGGGGCGATCGACCTGCGGATCTTCTCGCGCCACTGGGTCCATGCCTTCGCGGTGGAAACCGGCAGCGGCGACAGCCTCCGGCGCAGCGTGCAGGTCTTCGACGCGGCGGGCATGGCCGTGCACAAGGTGTTCCTGCGCGCCGGGTCCGATGCGGGCGCCTGGACGAACCTTGCCGCGGATCTTGCGACCGACGCTCAGGATGACCGCCTCGCGCTCGCCCCCATTGCCGCGACCGAGACGCCGCGCGGCGACCCGGAACGGGCCGAAACCCTGCGCGCCGAATGGGCGAAGATGACCGATACCCACCAGTTCCTTCGACTGGTATCGAAATTGAAGATGAACCGGCTGGGCGCGTATCGGCTGGCGGGCGCGCCGCGCGCCGTGCCGCTCGCCGCAACGGCGGTCGACGACTTGCTGACCACGATTGCCGGGTCAGGTGTCCCGGTGATGGTCTTCGTCGGCAATGCCGGCTGCATCCAGATCCATTCCGGCCCTATCGACACGCTCAAGCCCATGGGCCCGTGGCAGAACATCATGGACCCCGGCTTCAACCTGCACCTGCGCCGTGATCGCGTGACCGAGGTCTGGCTGGTGGAAAAGCCGACCCGCCGCGGCCCGGCGCTGTCTGTCGAAGCCTTCGCCGCGGATGGCGGGCTGATCCTTCAGGTCTTCGGTGTGCGCAAGGACGATGCGGACCACGTGCCCGCGTTCCGCGCGATCACGGACGGTCTGCCGCGGGCAGAGTCCGCCGAGGGCGCGTGACGATGCGGTGCCATCTGTCTGTCCTGCAATCCGTGACGGGCGCGTTGGCCCTTGCGCTCGTGGCGGGCATGGCCGTGGCCGGTCCGCAACCCGGACGCGTCGTATCCATCGGCGGCTCGGTCACGGAGATCGTCCACGCGCTTGGCGAAGGTGGCCGGCTGGTGGCGCGCGACAGCACCTCGGTCTACCCCGATGCCGTCGCGGACTTGCCCGATGTCGGCTACATTCGCGCGCTGTCGCCCGAGGGCGTGCTGTCCGTGGACCCCGACATGATCATCGCCGAGGACGGCGCGGGCCCGCCCGAAACCGTCGCGATCCTGACTGCCGCAGCCCTGCCCTTCGTCATGGTGCCCGACGACTACACTCGCGCGGCGGTGCACGCCAAGATCATGGCCGTGGCGGATGCGCTGGGTGTGCCGGAGAAAGGCGCCGCGCTGGCCGCGGACACCGATGCCGCGCTGGAACGCGCCGCTGCCGCCAGCCGCACGGAGACGCCTCGGCGCGTGCTGTTCGTCCTTTCGATGCAGGGGGGGCGGATCCTCGCCGCGGGGCGCGACACGGCTGCGGACGGGATCATCGCGCTGGCCGGCGGCGTGAACGCGGTGACCGGGTTCACCGGATACAAGCCCCTGACGGACGAGGCCATCGTCGCCGTCGCCCCCGATATCATCCTGATGATGGATCGGCGCGGCGACCATGCCATCGCGGATGCCGACCTGCTGACGCATCCCGCCATCGCGACCACCCCGGCCGCGCAGGCGGACAAAGGGGCCATCCTGCGGATGGACGGATTGCTTCTGCTGGGCTTCGGGCCGCGGACGCCCGACGCCGTGACCCGGCTGCACGCCGCGCTTTACCCGGACGCGGACTGATGGTGGCCCTCGCATCCGGCGACCTCCATGCCCCCCGCGCCCGGCCGGCAGGGGACCGGCGCGCGCGGGCGCGGTGGACGACGGCGGTGTTGATGCTGCTGCTGGCGGTGATGGGTGCCGCTAGCCTGACCGTGGGCGCATCCGAAGTGTCGCTGTGGCGCGCGCTCGGCATGCTTGCCGATGGCGAAACCCTGCCGCTGCGCGACCGGGTCATCCTGTTCGACATCCGCCTGCCGCGTCTCGCGATGGGGGTGCTTGTGGGCGCGGCGCTCGCCGTGTCGGGCGCGGTGATGCAGGGGCTGTTCCGCAACCCGCTGGCCGACCCCGGCCTTGTGGGCGTGGGCGCCGGGGCCGGTCTGGGCGCCATCGGGGCCATCGTGCTGGGCGGGCTTCTGCCTGCGGGTCTGGCAGGGCTGGTCGGCATCCATGCGGTGCCGCTTGCCGCCTTCGCGGGTGGTTGGGTGTCCACCATGCTGCTCTACGCGATCTCCACCCGCAACGGGCGCACGTCGGTGGCGGTGATGCTGCTTGCCGGCATAGCGCTCGGGGCGCTGGCGGGGGCGCTGTCGGGGATACTCGTCTACGTCGCCGACGATGCGCAGCTGCGCGATCTGACCTTCTGGGGGCTCGGGTCGCTGGCCGGGGCGACCTGGGCCAAGCTGGCGGCGGCGGCACCGCTGATCCTGCTGGCGCTGCTGGCGACGCCCTTCCTGGCGCGGGGCCTGAATGCGCTGGCGCTTGGGGAACCGGCGGCGGGGCACCTGGGCATCCGCGTGCAGCGGCTGAAATCCGCCGCCATCCTGACCGTGGCGGGGGCGACCGGGGCGGCCGTCGCGGTGTCGGGCGGGATCGGGTTCGTGGGCATCGTCGTGCCGCACATGCTGCGCATCGCCGTGGGGCCGGACCACCGCTATCTCTTGCCCAATGCCGCCCTTCTGGGGGCGCTGCTGCTGGTCGGCGCGGACATGATCAGCCGCACGATCATCGCCCCCGCCGAGCTGCCCATCGGCATCGTCACCGCCACGCTGGGCGGGCCGTTCTTCCTGTGGATCCTGCTGCGCAACCGCGCAGTGCTGGACCTGTGACCCGATGATCGACGCGCACGACATCACGGTGGCCCTTGGTGGCAGGCCGATCCTGCACGGTGCCGATTTCGCCGCCCGCGCGGGTGCCGTCACCGCCATCGTCGGGCCGAACGGGTCCGGCAAGACCACGCTGCTGCGGGCGCTGACCGGGGATGTGGGCCACACGGGGCGGCTCATGCTCGACGACACGCCCATGGCGGTCATTCCGGGGCACCGGCTGGCGCGGCGGCGCGCGGTGCTGCCGCAGGCGACGCGGCTCGCCTTCCCGTTCACGGTGCTGGAGGTCGTGCGCCTGGGATTGATCGCCCAGATCGGGCCTGCCCGCGAAACCCTGCCGCAGCGCGCGCTGGCCGAGGTCGGGCTGAAGGGCTTCGCGGCACGGTTCTACCACGACCTGTCCGGGGGCGAGCAGCAGCGCGTGCAGCTGGCGCGCGTTCTGGTGCAGGTCTGGGAACCGGTGACCGACGCGGGGCCAAGCTGGCTGCTCCTCGACGAACCGGTTTCCAGTCTCGATATCGGCCACCAGATCGATGTCATGGCGCTGGTGCGCCGCTATGCCGACCGGGGCGGCGGGGTGGTCGCGGTGATGCACGATCTGAACCTGACCGCGCAATTCGCCGACAGCGTCGCCGTGATGGCGGAGGGGCGTGTCGTGGCACAGGGCGCGCCCGCCGCGGTGTTCGACGATGCCCGCCTGTCGCGGGTCTATGGCTGCCGGTTGCGGCTCAACACGGTGCCCGACGGCCCCGTGCCCTTCGTGCTGCCGCAGACCGCTGGTCCAGTTGCCGCCGCCGGTTCCTGAAACCCCGCATCCATCACACCGCCTGTTCAAGACGAGGAGCCGAAGATGACCCGCACAGCCCGCTGGACGATGATCGCCGCCGCGCTGCTGGCGCTGCCGATTGGCGGAGGGACGGCCTTGGCGGAAGATGCCGCCGCCCCGACGCTGACGCTCGATCTCAACCGGGTCGACCCGGTGGATGGCGCCTGTCGGCTGACCTTCATGGCCACCAATGCGACCGGTGCGGATATCGACGCGCTGACGCTGGAAATCGTGATGATCCGGACGGACGGGCAGGTGGACCGGCTGACCCTGTTCGAGTTCCAGAACCTTCCGGCGGGGGTGCCGCGTGTGCGGCAGTTCGACCTTGGCGGCCTTGCCTGCGGCGATCTGGGCGATGTGCTCGTCAACGGGGTCGCGGCGTGCAGCGGCCGCGATGGCGCCTGCGGAGCGCCTCTGTCCCTGACGTCGCGCACGCCGGTCGGGGTGCAGGGATGAGCGTGGCGCAGGCGGTTCTGGTGCAGATGCGCGAGATCGTCGCTCTTGGCGGCCCGGTCATCGCGGTCCTGATGCTGCTGTCAGTGGTCGTCGTCGCCGCGGCGCTGTTCAAGCTGTGGGATTTCGCGGTGCTCGGGGTCGGTCGGCACGGGCGGATCGACCCTGCGCTGCGGGTTCTGGCACAGGATCACCCCGCGCAGGCAAGGGCGCTGCTGGCGCGCAGCCGCCACCACCTTGCCCCGGTTTTCGCCGCGGCGCTGGCCGCGCCGCCGGGCGATGCGGCGGCCCTGAAGGCCCGCATCACGGCCGAGGCCGAGATACGGCTCGCGCGGATGGAAAGCGGGTTCCGCCTGCTGGATGCGATCGGCCAGATCGCACCCCTGCTTGGGCTGTTCGGCACCGTCCTGGGGATGATCGACGCGTTCCGCGCATTGCAGGAGGCGGGCACGACGGTCGATCCCGCAGTCCTTGCGGGCGGGATCTGGGTGGCCCTGCTGACGACAGCCGCCGGGCTGGCGGTGGCCATGCCCGCCGTGCTGATCCTGTCCTGGTTCGAGACGCGGGCGGCGCGCGAGCGGCTCTGGGCCGACCGTGTCTTGGCCACGATCTTCTGCCCGATGGACCCTGATGCGGACGCGGACCGCCCCGCGCAGGCTGGCGCGGCATCCCCGCGCATGGCCCATGGGCATTGAGCGTCGGCGCAGACCCGCCCGGCGCATCGCGCTGACGCCGCTGGTGGACGTGATCTTCCTGCTGCTGCTGTTCTTCATGCTCAGTTCCACCTTCTCGCGCTTCGCCGACATCCCGTTGCAGACGGCGCAGGACGGTGCCGTGGCGCCCGAAGGCGCGCCGCTGTTCCTGAGCGTCGGGCCGGACGGGCTGGACCTGAATGGGCGCGCGGTGGCATCGGCGGAGGCATTGCCCGACGCCGTGGCCGCCGTCGCGCCGGGGACGGGCGCGACGGTGCTGGTGCTCGTGTCGCTCGGGCCGGAGGTGAAGGCGCAGCGGCTGGTCGATGTGCTGGTCGTGCTGCGGGCGTTGCCCCGCGTCGCCGTCAGCCTGCTGGTCTGACCGATGGCCCTGCACCGCAGACCGTCCCGCGCCCGGCGCGAGACGACGATCCCGCTCATTAACGTGGTATTCCTGCTCTTGGTGTTCTTCCTCGTGGCGGGGACCATCGCCCCGCCGCTCGACCGGGATGTGACGCTCGTGGACACCGCCGCGCTGGAAGGCGCCCCGCCGCCCGATGCGGTCGTGCTGCGCGCCGACGGGCGGCTGTTCTATCGCGGGGCCGAGATCGACACGGCGGATTACCTGGCGCAGCGCCTGTCCGATCCCGCCGCGACCGTTCGGATCGTGCCGGACCGGGCCGTGCCCGCGCAACGGTTGATCGCGGTTGCTGCCGCCCTGAGGGGCGACGCGGCGCGCGACGTTGTGATCGTCACCCGCCGGGGTGTCGAATGACCGCCGCGCGGGCGATCGTTGTCGCGTCGGGCCTGTCGCTGGCGCTGCATGCCGCGGGCTTGGCTACGTTCCAGACGGACAGCGCACCCGATACGCCGGGCGGTCAGGCGCGCGTGGCGATGATCGGCAACAGCTTCGCCGACGCAGCGGCGGGGGTCGTTTCGGGCGCGGTGGTGCCCGATCCGGCGGACGTCGCCTCGCCGCGGGACACCACGGCGCGGGTTGCCCCGGTTCGGCCAGCCGCGCCGGCACCATCCGTGTCCGCGCCGCAAGGTGCCGCCGCAGCCGCGGCGCCACAAAAGGTCACGCC
>NZ_QDFI01000087.1 GCF_003254465.1 Meridianimarinicoccus zhengii | reverse complement strand
ATGGGCTTCGTCTTCCTCGTCTCCGCCCTCGACTGGCTCAGATGAATGCAGACACGGCCTAGCGCTTCCCGCTCCGGCACTTGCTGCGACAAGCTTTTCCGAAACCGACGACTTTCCTGGGGCAAGTCTGTTTCCAGATTTCGGTGGCGTCGTGGCCGGGGTTCTGGCGATTGGCGAGAACACTGTCTTCGGCGCGCTTGCGGGTCAGTGCGTCGCCGGGGACTGTAATCCGCCCATCGACACCGATGCCCAGGATTCGTTCGTCGTCGAACTTCCGACAGGGTTGCAGATCGATACCATTTCGATTGCGAGCCTCGGCGACGGTCCTTCCGGGTTTCGGTATTCGTTCGCTTACAACGACAGCGCAGGCGACTTCAACTTCCTAGACCCAAGCCTTGACGCCAATGAAACCACAGGCAACCTGTTGACTGCATCACTGTTGGAATCGATCGAACTCAGCGTCTACGGGCAGTCTGCCCGCGAAGAGGGCGAATTCACGGTGAACTACCAGGTGACCATCGGTGTCAGTGAAACTGCCACACCGGTTCCGCTGCCCGCCGCCGGGTTGCTCGGCCTTGGGGGTATCGGGGCATTAGCGGCGCTGCGAGCGCGTCGGTCACGAGCCACCTGACGGAAGGCTGGAGACCGAAGCACCAAGGCGTTTGCGTCGCCAGTACCTGTCCGCGACAAGGGCCGCGCCGGCTCAGTTCCGGCGCGGCCCTAATTATCCGGCCGCCTCGGGCCGACGTGCTGCGCGGATCAACGACAGGATATCGCGCGCAGCGTCGGGGATGTTAGTCCCCGGCCCGAAGATCGCCTTGACCCCCGCCTTGCGCAGGAAGTCATAGTCCTGCTGCGGGATCACGCCGCCGCAGATCACGAGGATATCCTCGCCCCCCTGCGCGCGCAGTTCGGCAATCAGCTTCGGCGCAAGCGTCTTGTGCCCCGCCGCCTGGCTGGAGATACCGACGACATGCACGTCGTTGTCGATGGCGTCCTGCGCGGCCTCGGCGGGCGTCTGGAACAGCGGGCCGACGTCCACGTCGAAGCCGATATCGGCGAAGGCCGTGGCGATGACCTTGGCGCCGCGGTCGTGCCCGTCCTGACCCATCTTGACCACGAGCATCCGCGGGCGGCGGCCCTCTTCCTCGGCAAAGGTCTCGATATCTTTCTGGATCGCGGCGAAGCCGTCATCGCCTTCATAGGCCGCACCATAGACCCCGGCGAGCGTCTTCACCTCGGCCCGGTGGCGGCCGAACACCTTTTCCATCGCCATGCTGATCTCTCCGACAGATGCGCGGGCGCGTGCGGCTTCCACCGCAGCGTCCAGCAGGTTGCCCCCCTCGCGCGCGCGGCGCTCCAGTTCCGCCAAGGCCGCGTCGCACGCCGCCTGGTCACGGGTCGCGCGGATTTTCTCCAGCCGAGCGACCTGCGAGGCGCGCACCTTCTCGTTGTCGATATCCATGATATCGATCGGGTCTTCCTTGTCCTTGCGGTACTTGTTGACGCCGACGATGACCTCCTCGCCGCGGTCGATCTGGGCCTGCCGCCGCGCCGCCGTTTCCTCGATCCGCAGCTTGGGCATGCCGCTGGCCACGGCCTTCGTCATGCCGCCCATCGCCTCGACCTCTTCGATCAGGGCCCATGCCTTTTCGGCCAGTTCGTTGGTCAGCGCCTCGACGTAATAGGACCCGGCCAGCGGATCGACCACGTTCGTCACACCCGTTTCCTCCTGCAGGATCAATTGGGTGTTGCGCGCGATGCGGGCCGCGAATTCCGTGGGCAGAGCAATCGCCTCGTCCAGCGCATTGGTGTGCAGGCTTTGCGTGCCGCCCAGCACTGCCGACATCGCCTCATATGCCGTGCGCACCACGTTGTTGTAGGGGTCCTGCTCGGCAAGGCTCACACCGCTCGTCTGGCAGTGCGTGCGCAGCATCATGGACTTCTCACTCTTGGGTTCAAATTCCGACATGATGCGGTGCCACAGCAGCCGCGCGGCGCGCAGCTTGGCCGCTTCCATGAAGAAGTTCATCCCGATGGCGAAGAAGAACGACAGCCTTCCTGCGAAGCGGTCCACGTCCATGCCCGCCGCGATGGCGGTGCGCACGTATTCGCGCCCGTCCGCCAGCGTGAAGGCCAGTTCCTGCACAAGGTTCGCACCCGCCTCCTGCATGTGGTAGCCGGAGATCGAGATCGAGTTGAATCGCGGCATGTGATCCGAGGTGTATTCGATGATGTCCGCGATGATCCGCATCGACGGCTCTGGCGGATATATATAGGTGTTGCGGACCATGAACTCCTTCAGGATATCGTTCTGGATGGTTCCCGACAGCACCTTGCGGTCGTGCCCCTGTTCCTCGCCCGTGACGATGAAATTCGCGAGGATCGGGATCACCGCGCCGTTCATGGTCATCGACACCGACACCTGGTCGAGCGGGATACCGTCGAACAAGAGCTTCATGTCCTCGACGCTGTCGATGGCCACGCCCGCCTTGCCCACGTCGCCCTGCACCCTGTCGTGGTCGCTGTCATAGCCGCGATGGGTCGCCAGATCGAAGGCAACCGACACGCCCTGCTGCCCCGCCGCCAGCGCCTTGCGGTAGAAGGCGTTGCTTTCCTCGGCGGTGGAGAAGCCCGCGTATTGCCGGATCGTCCAGGGACGGCCCGCATACATCGTGGCCTTCACACCACGGGTGAACGGCGCCGCGCCGGGGATCGACCCCATATGCGGCAGGTCCGCCACGTCATCTTGGGTGTAAAGCGGCTTGACCTTGATGCCTTCCAGCGTCTCCCAGGTCAGTGTGTCAGGGTCGCGGCCCTTCAGTTCGGCCCGGGCGATCTCTTTCCACGTTTCGATCTTGTCGCTCATGCGCGCGGCCTTTCCTGCGTGGCGCGGTTGCGCCCTTGTGACTGGCTGGGGCAGATAAGTCGCGCCAAGGCTTCGCCCCGCGCGGTTGCCCGCCTATATGAACCTCGACTGGAGGCATGATGAAGTTCTTGATTCGACTTGGTATCGCGCTTGCGCTTGCGCTCGCACCGATTGCGGCCCCCGCGCAGGACGATACGGCAGAAGATACCGCGGAGAGTACCGAACGCCCGCTGCTTACCGACACCGACACCATCGACCAGTTCCGTTTCACGGCAATCCCGCTCGTCGTCTTCGCGGATACGCCCGAAGACCCGCGCTTCACCCGGCAACTCGAACTGCTCGCCGCGCGCAAGCAGGCGCTGTTCGACCGCGACGTGGTGATCATCGCCGACACCGATCCGGCCAACCCGAGCCCCGTGCGCCGCCAGTTGCGCCCGCGCGGCTTCAGCGTGGTTCTGATCGACAAGAACGGGCGCGTGAACCTGCGCAAGCCTGTCCCATGGGACGTCCGCGAACTGACAAGGACAATCGACAAGATGTAGAAGCCCCGTCCCGCCAAGGTCGGGCATGCCCGCCCGGACCGGTTTTGCCGGGCGTTCCAGGATGGGCGCAGGCGCCGCGATTTGGGCCTTCGGGATCATCGCGCCTATTCGAATTCCATAATCACGTCATCGACGCCCATGCTGTCGCCCGCAGCAGCGTTAACCTTGCTGACCTTGCCCTTGCGTTCGGCCCGCAGGATGTTTTCCATCTTCATGGCCTCGACGGTACAAAGCGCCTGACCTTCCTGCACCTCGTCGCCTTCGGCCACGTTGACCTTTACGATCAGCCCGGGCATCGGACACAGCAGCAGTTTCGACGTATCGGCCGCCTGCTTCTCCGGCATCAGTGCAGCGAGTTCCGCCGCACGCGGCGTGCGCACATGGACGCGCAGGTCCGCGCCGCGGGTCCGGATACGGAACCCGCCGGTGATCTTGTCCACCTTCAGCACCAGCGGCGACCCGTCTATGTCCAGCGTCGCAAGCCTGTCGCCGGGGGTCCATTCCGACGCGACACGCAGCGCCGTTCCATCCTCGAAGCGCACGGTGGTGCCCGACCTGTCCGCCGTCAGCCGCACCGGGAACTGCGCGCTTTGTGCGAACACGACCCAGTCGTCACCGACTTTCCGTTCGTGATTGTCCATGCGGCCCGACACGCGGGTGCGCCGGATTTCCGCCAGCCGGTACATGGCCGCTGCCGCCGCCGCGACGCGGCGCAGGTCGGCCTCGTGCAGGGTCACGCCGGAAAAGCCGTCGGGGTACTCCTCGGCGATGAAGGCCGTGGTGATGTCGCCGGACACGAAGCGCGAATGGTCATAAACTGCGGACAGGAACGGCAGGTTGTGACCGATCCCCTCCACCTCGAAACTGTCGAGCGCGATACGCATACCTTCGATCGCGGCGGCACGGTCGGGGGCCCATGTGCACAGCTTCGCGATCATCGGATCATAGTACATGCTGATCTCGCCGCCCTCGAACACGCCGGTGTCGTTGCGCACGGCGCGGTCGGCCTCGGTCACTTCCTCGGGCGGGCGATACCGGGTCAGCCGCCCGATGGACGGCAGGAAGTTTCGGTAAGGGTCTTCGGCATAGAGCCGGCTTTCCAGCGCCCAGCCGTTGAGCTTCACATCGCCCTGCGTCAGCGACAGCGCCTCGCCCGCCGCGACGCGGATCATCTGTTCCACCAGATCGACGCCGGTGATCAATTCGGTCACGGGATGTTCCACCTGCAACCGGGTATTCATTTCAAGGAAATAGAAGTTGCGATCCCCGTCCACGATGAACTCGACCGTGCCCGCACTGGTATAGCCCACGGCTGACGCCAGCGCGCAGGCCTGTTCGCCCATCGCGCGGCGCGTGGCTTCGTCAAGGAACGGCGACGGGGCCTCCTCGATGACCTTCTGGTTGCGCCGCTGGATGGAACATTCCCGCTCGCCCAGGTGGATCGTGTTGCCATGGCTGTCGGCCAGCACCTGGATCTCGATATGCCGCGGCTGGGTCACGAATTTCTCGATGAAGATACGGTCGTCGCCGAAGCTGCTGGCCGCCTCGTTCCTGGACGATTCGAACCCGTCGCGGACCTCGTCTTCCTTCCAGGCGATGCGCATGCCCTTGCCGCCGCCGCCCGCGCTGGCCTTGATCATCACCGGGTAGCCGATCTCGCCCGAGATTTTCACGGCTTCCTCTGCATCGGCGATCAGGCCCATGTAGCCGGGCACCGTGCTGACGCCCGCTTCCCTGGCCAGCTTCTTGGAGGTGATCTTGTCGCCCATCGCCTCGATCGCGGTCTTGGGCGGGCCGATGAAGGCGACGCCAGCGGCCTCCAGCGCCTCCGCGAACTTGCTGTTTTCCGACAGGAAGCCGTAGCCGGGATGGACGGCTTCCGCCCCCGTGGCCTTGATCGCCGCCATCACCTTGTCGATGACGATGTAGGACTGGTTGGCGGGGGCCGGGCCGATATGGACGGCTTCGTCCGCCATCTGGACATGCAACGCGTTGCGGTCCGCATCGGAATAGATCGCAACGGTGGCGATGCCCATCCTCCGGGCGGTCTTGATCACCCGGCAGGCGATTTCCCCGCGGTTCGCGATCAGGATTTTCTTGAACACGTCCTGTCCCTTTCTTGGTCTTGGCATTGGCGCGGCGTCAGGGCGCGCCCGCAGGTATCGGAAATTGTGGAAAGCGAGAGACGTGCACGCCTGCCAGCGACGTGGCCGCGCGCGAACACCGGAAAGGGAATGCTGCGGGACCGAGTGCAGGTCGCGGCGCAGGGGCCGGAAACTGAAGCACTCGTTACAACCGCTGACTGCGTGATCCAACGGGTTACACCCGGCACAGTGCCGAATTCCGTCGACCTGACAAGCGTCGTTGGTGCGGGTCCGCGGCACCGGGCGGGTTTCCGCTCATGTTCTGGCCAGATGCCCATCAGATACGCTCCCATGCGGGATCGTCGAAGGCGCCCGGGAAGGACCGGCGCGCCGCGGCCTCGTCCACACGAAGCAGCGCCTCATAGCTTGCCGGATCGAACGGGTCTTCGGCAGGCAGAACCTCGCGCCCGAACAGCCATGACAGCCGGCCGGCATCGAGATTGCCGCGCTCGAAGGGTTCGGCGCCGAAATACATCCAGAGCGCGGACATGAACGCCTCGTCGGCGCGGCGGTCGGCGGGCTTGCGGTCGGCATGGCGTTCGCGCCGGACCAGCGGGGTCGCCCCCTTTGCGTTCGCGCGCCGGACGGTGAACTGGAAATCCGTGCCCGGGAGCCTCCCGGGAAAGCCGCGATGCTTCAGCATGACCTAGGTCCCGCATGGCGAATCCAGCGCGCGCGCCGCGCGGGGCAATCCATCACCTGCGCCAGCCGCGCCTGCGCCACCGCTGGCAACGCCCCGTCGCACGCCCCGCCCGCGCGCACGGACAGACCGTCGCCATGGCGCGCCACGCGCACGACAGGGGTAAACCCGCGCAACGACCGCAGCGCACGCCACACGTCCTGCCGGATCGCATGCGCCAGCGCGCGCCGCCGCACCGGTGGAAACTGCCGCTCCTCCGACAGATCAAACCGGGGCGGCAGACGGCGCGCCAGCGTCAGCGCCATGCCATCGTCGAGCACATGCCAACCGCCGCTCATGGCCGCCGCGCCAGCATGTCGATTTCCACGAGCGCGTCCACCGCCAGCGCCGTGACGCCGATGGTGGTGCGCGCCGGCCGGACACCTTCGGGGAAATACCCCATGTAGACCGCGTTGAAGGCCGCGAAGTCGCGCTTGAACTCGGTCAGGTAGCAGCGGCACTGCACGACGTCGGACAGGGACAGGCCGACGCCATCCAGCACCAGCTTGAGGTTGTCGAGCACCCGTTCCGTCTGCGCCGCAACGCCGTCGGGGATGGGCCGGTCCGGATCGCCCGGCCAGGTCGGCATCTGCCCCGTGAGCATGACCCAGCCATCCGCCTCGGTCGCGTGGCAGAACGGGCCGACCGGCGTCGCGGCGGTGGGAACGGAGTGGTAGACGGGCATTAAAAGTAGGTTCCTAACTGCGAGAGGAAGGCGCGCTCTGACATCGGCTCGCGATGAATACCAAAGGAAAATTGGAAACGGGGTTCATCTTCTGAGAGCGATGGTAAGCCAGAGTTTATGAAGTCATCCCTTGTAGGAGCACCGGTATCAGCTTCCGGATGCCGAAGTCTGGGCCTTGAAACGCTGATGCAATACTGTTTGGGGAAAGGTGCAGACACGTAAGCAAGCAGCATCGCTTCAAAGCGAATATTGTCTTCTTCTCGTAGCCTAGCCGTCACACTTACTTCAGCAGCATCTCTTCTGTAGTACACTATCGTGGAAACGCGCTCTGGCACCCGAAACTCATTAAGGCGACCTTTATACCGCCACTCGGCGCTTGCGTTCTCGATTAACTCGTCTTCTGAGCATTGCTCCATGGTGAGATGCACATCAGAGGCTTTGAGCGCAATCAGATCATCTACCTCCAAGAGCGGACCCGGCCCCTCCAAAGACCATATGGGTGCGTGCCATTCGACGTAGAATGTCACTCGCCTACTGGGAAATGATTGAGACAGCGACGTCCCATAGAAGGTCCAACTCATCCGAAACCCCAAACCCGATCACAGCGGGATGTTGTCGTGCTTCTTCCACGGCACCGTCGCGGTCTTGTTGCGCAGGGACGCAAAGGCACGGGCCACGCGGCGGCGGGTGGAATGGGGCATGATGACCTCGTCGATGAAGCCGCGCTCGGCGGCGACGAAGGGATTGGCGAAGCGGTCCTCGTAATCCTTCGTCCGGGCCGCGATCTTGTCGGGGTCGCCAAGTTCGGACCGGTAGAGGATCTCGGTCGCCCCCTTGGCCCCCATCACGGCGACCTCCGACGTGGGCCAGGCGTAGTTGAAATCGCCGCGCAGATGCTTGGACGACATTACGACATAGGCCCCGCCATAGGCCTTGCGCGTGATGACCGTGACCTTGGGCACCGTCGCTTCGGCATAGGCGTAAAGCAGCTTCGCGCCGTGCTTGATGACGCCTCCGTATTCCTGCGTCGTGCCGGGCAGGAAGCCGGGCACATCCACGAAGGTCAGCAGCGGGATTTCGAAGCAATCGCAGAACCGCACGAAGCGCGCGCCCTTGCGCGAGCTTTCGATATCCAGACACCCGGCCAGTACCATGGGCTGGTTGGCAACCACGCCGACGGTGCGCCCCTCGAGCCGGATGAAACCGGTGATGATGTTCTTGGCGAACTCTTCCTGGATCTCGTAGAAATCGCCCTCGTCCGCGGTCTTCAGGATCAGTTCGCGCATGTCGTAGGGCATGTTCGGATTGTCGGGCACCAGCGTGTCGAGACTTGGTTCCAACCTTTCAGGGCTGTCGAAGAACGGGCGAACGGGGGGCTTCGCGCGGTTGTTCTGGGGCAGGAAATCCACGAGCCGCCGCACCTCGGTCAGGGCTTCCACGTCATTCTCGAACGCCGCATCGGCCACGGATGACTTGCGGGTGTGGGTGCCGGCGCCGCCCAGCTCCTCGGCCGTCACGACCTCATTCGTGACGGTCTTGACCACGTCGGGGCCAGTCACGAACATGTAGGAGCTGTCACGCACCATGAAGATGAAGTCGGTCATCGCGGGGGAATAGACCGCGCCGCCCGCACAGGGCCCCATGATGAGCGAGATCTGCGGCACCACGCCCGATGCCAGCACGTTGCGATGGAACACCTCGCCGTAAGCGGCAAGGCTGTCCACCCCTTCCTGGATGCGCGCACCGCCCGAATCGTTGATCCCGATCACCGGCGCGCCGTTCTGGATGGCCATGTCCATGATCTTGCAGATCTTCTGGCCATGGGTTTCGCTGACCGACCCGCCCAGCACCGTGAAATCCTGGCTGAAGACATAGACTTGGCGCCCGTTGATCGTGCCCCAGCCGGTCACGACCCCATCGCCGTAGGGGCGGCTGCCTTCCATCCCGAAATCGGTGCAGCGATGGGCCACGAACATGTCGAATTCCTCGAACGAGTCGTCGTCGAGCAGCAGTTCGATCCGTTCGCGCGCCGTAAGCTTGCCCTTGGCGTGCTGTGCCGCCACCCGCTTTTCGCCACCGCCCAGGCGGGCATCGCGGCGCCGGGCCTCGAGTTCGTTCAGGATGTCTTTCATCGGCCGGGTTCCCTTATTTTCGCGGACCCTAGCGGTGCCGAGGCGCGGCGCAAAGCACAATCCAGAAAATTTGCAAAGCTGTTTTCCAGTTCACATTGCGAAATGCAAAACAGCTAATTATGCTTCGCAGGCGGGCACAGCCTGTGTGCATGGACTTTCCCGCGATCCGGGCCTAACGCTCGATCATGACCACGACGCCAGAGATCCGGTTTCTAGACCGCAGCACACCGCCGCACATTGTCACACTCGTGGCACTGGCTGGTCTGTCGGCGGCAGCGATGAACATCTTCCTGCCATCGCTGCCGAGCATGGCCGTGCATTTCGACGCCGACTACCGGGTGCTGCAACTGTCGGTCACGCTGTATCTGGCCGTGAACGCGGTTCTACAGATCTTCATCGGCCCTCTGTCGGACCGGCTCGGGCGGCGGCCCGTGCTGATCTGGGCCTTCGCGCTCTTCATCTTCTTCTCGCTCGCGATCCTCGTGGCACCGACGGTGGAGATTTTCCTCGCCCTGCGGATGGGGCAATCCGCGGTCGTCGCGGGCATGGTGCTGAGCCGCGCGATCGTGCGCGACACCGTGGCCGAGGCGCAAGCGGCATCGCGTATCGGGTACGTGACCATGGGCATGGCGCTGGTACCGATGGTTTCCCCCGTGATCGGCGGGCTCCTCGACCAGGCCTTCGGGTGGCGCGCGAATTTCGTCGCTCTCGCCGTGATGGGCGCCGGGGTCCTGGCACTGGTATGGGCGGACCTGGGCGAAACCGCGGGCAAGTCCCAGACCTCCCTGCGCGACCAGATGCGCGAGGCGCCGGAACTGCTGATCTCGCCACGTTTCTGGGGCTACAACCTGTGCGCCACCTTCGCGTCCGGCGCGTTCTTCGCGTATCTCGGCGGTGCGCCCTATGTCGGGGCCGAGGTGTTCGGCCTGTCGCCCGCGGCCTTGGGCCTGTGGTTCGGCGCGCCCGCAGTGGGCTACATGGCGGGCAACGCGATTTCGGGCGCGTTTTCTGTACGAATTGGTGTGAACGCCATGATCCTGATCGGGGCATGCCTGACGGTCTTCGGCATGGGCACGGCGCTGGCGCTATTCTACGCCGGGTTCGAAACCGTGCCGGTGTTCTTCGGCTTCATGATCTTCGTCGGCCTGGGCAACGGCATGGTGATCCCGAACGCGACCGCGGGCATGCTGTCGGTGCGCCCGCGGCTGGCCGGCACGGCATCGGGGCTGGGCGGTGCGCTGATGATCGGGGGCGGTGCGGGGCTTTCGGCCTTGGCGGCGGCCCTTCTGGTGCCGGGCGCGGGGGCCTATCCGCTGATCTACATGATGCTGGCGACAGCCTGTCTTGCCGTTCTGGCGATCGTTGGGGTCCTGTGGCGCGAATGGCGGCTGCGCCACCGAGGGATGCGTTGAGCCGGTGATCTTGCAGCGCGCGATCCGCGCGAACTAGGCTCGCCGGGCCGGAGGGACGGGATGGCCAAGCAGAAACTCTATGCCGGGGCGAAGCTGCGTGAAATCCGCCGCAAGCTCGACCTGTCGCAGAAGGATTTCGCGGCCAAGCTGGGCGTGTCCCTGCCCTATCTGAACCAGATGGAGAACAATAACCGCCCCGTCTCGGCCGGGGTTGTGCTGGCACTGGCACAGGAATTCGGCTTCGACGTGACGGAGTTGTCTACCGGCGGAACGGAACGGCTGGTTTCGGACATGCGCGAGGCGCTGGCCGACCCGCTGTTCGGCGATGCCGCCCCGCCGCTGGCGGACCTGAGGCTTGCCGCGTCCAACGCGCCCGCGCTGGCCCATGCTTTTCTGGAACTCCACCGCGCCTATCGGCAAAGCCACGAACGGCTGGCGTCGCTCGACGAGGCCTTGGGGCGGGCCGGATCGGGGCCGGGCACGCCGTCGCCGTGGGAGGAGGTCCGGGACTTCTTCCATTACTGCAACAACTACATCGATGCGGTGGACCGCGCGGCGGAACGCTTTGCCACGGCCGGCGGCGGGGACGATCTGCGTGCGCGGGCGCTGGCCGCGCTGGAGCGTGTCGGCGCCCGGTTGGAGGCGGGACAAGCGCCCGGCCTGCGCCGCTATGACCCCGAAACGGGCACGCTGCACCTTTCGGACCGGGCCCCGCCCGCGACGGTGACGTTCCAGATGCTGCACCAGGTGGCGCTGCTGTGCCAGCACGAGCTGATCGAGGCGACGCTCGACCTGGCGCGTTTCCAGACCGGGCAGGCCCGCGACATTGCCCGCATCGGCATGGCCAACTATTTCGCCGGTGCCGCGCTCATGCCCTATGGCCGCGTGCTCGCCGCAGCACAGGAAACGCGCCACGACCTTGAACGCATGGCCGACAGTTTCGGGGCGTCGATCGAGCAGGTGGCGCACCGGCTGTCCACGCTGCAGCGCGGCGGGGCCAAGGGGGTGCCGTTCTTCTTCGTGCGGGTGGATCAGGCGGGCACGATCACCAAGCGCCATTCGGCAACGCTGCTGCAATTCGCCCGCTACGGCGGGGCCTGCCCGCTTTGGAACGTCCACCGCGCCTTCGAGACGCCGGGGCGCTTCCTGCGCCAGCTTGCAGAAACGCCGGACGGGGTTCGGTACCTGTGCCTCGCGCGGGACGTGTCGAAACCGGGGGGCAGCTTCCACGCCCCGGTGCGCCGCTATGCCATCGGTCTCGGCTGCGAAATCCGCCACGCCGACGCGCTGGTCTATGCCGACGATCTCGATCTCGGCAACGCGCGGGCGTTCGAACCCATCGGGATTTCCTGCCGTATCTGCGAACGGCCCGACTGTCACCAGCGGTCCGTGCCGCCGTTGGAGCGGCGGCTGACCATCGATGCCAACCGCCGCGGCGTGCTGCCCTACGAGGTGGAGCGATGATCCGGTCCGCTCAGACAGGAACGTGGTCGCGCAGGATGCGGGCGATGTCGTCCTTCAGGGTCATGCGCAGCTTGCGCAGGCGCAAGGCCTCCACATCGGACATCGGTTCGATGTTCGTTTCCACCCGATGCAGCGTGCGGTTGATCTCGGCATATTCGTCCATCAGCCGCGCGGCATGGGCATTGCTGCGCCGCAGGTCGCGCATGACGTCGTGATGCTGCGGAAATTCCTCGGTCAGGTCGTGGGGAGTGTGGGTCATGGCGCCCTCCGTCTGGGTTGGTTGCACCACCAGCCTGCTTGGGCTTGGACCCATCTGCCTTGATCCCGGTCAAGTTCCAAAGCTGTCAGTGCTTGGTCTCCAGCGGGTTCGGCGTCACCGGCGGACGCGGGCGCCGCGCCTCGCGCCATGCGATGAAGCTGACCGCGGCGACGATGATCCCGCCACCGAGGATCACGAACGGGTCGAGCGGCTCACCGAACAGCGCAAGCCCGACGATCACCGACCAGACGAGTTGCAGGAACACCGCTGGTTGCGTGACCGATACCGGCGCCGCGCGAAATGCGAGCATCATCGTGTAATGACCCACCGTGGCAAAGGCCGCCGTCAGGGTCAGCGCCGCGAGCACCGCCAGCGACGGCGGCACCCAGACCGCAGCGGCGACCGGCAGCAGTGCTACCGGCACCATCAGCGACATCATCGCCACGATCACCTCCGCGCCGAAACGGCCCGACAGGTACTTCGCCATGAGATAGGACGACCCGAGCCCAAGCGCCGCGCCAAGCATCGCCAGATGACCGGGATCCAGATCGCGCAGCCCCGGACGCAGGATCACCAGCGCCCCGCCGAACGCCACGATCACCGCCCCGATCCGGCGTGCGGCCAGTCTCTCGCCCAGAAACAGCGCGGCACCCAGCGTCACGACCACTGGTGCGAGGTAATTCATCGCCGTGACCTCTGCCAGCGGGATGCGGGTCATGGCGTAGAACCAGAGGATCACCCCGGCGGAATGGAGCGCCGCACGCAAGGTGAAGTCGCGCCAATCCCCCCGCGACAGCCGCGCGGCGCGCAAGCGCCCAAGCGCGGGCAGGACGAAGACGATCCCGAGGGCGAACCGCAGGAATGCGGCCTCGGGCGCGGGCACGGCATCATCCACCGCCTTGACGGTCGCCTGCACGCCCACGAAACACAGACCGGTCACGACCATCCAGCCCAGCCCGACAAGGGGGCGTGCGGCGGGGGCGGGCGTCACAGCGCGGCCATGACCTCGTCGCTGACCTCGAAATTGGCAGTGACATTCTGCACGTCGTCGTCGTCTTCCAGCGCGTCGATGAGCTTGAACAGCTTCTGTGCCGTTTCCAGGTCCAGATCGGTCGTGGTCTGCGGCTTCCAGATCAGCTTGGTGCTTTCGCTTTCGCCGAGCGCCGCCTCCAGCGCCGCGGACACGTCGGAAAGGTCGGTGTCGGCCGTATATATGATGTGCCCATCTTCGGAACTTTCCACGTCCTCTGCCCCGGCCTCGATCGCGGCCTCCATCACCGTGTCGGCGTCCCCGACGCTGGCGGGGTAGACGATCTCCCCCTTGCGGTCGAACATGAAGGCCACCGACCCCGTTTCGCCAAGATTGCCGCCGTGCTTGGCGAAGGTGGACCGCACGTTCGATGCGGTGCGATTGCGGTTGTCGGTCATCGCTTCGACGATGATCGCAACGCCGTTGGGGCCATAGCCTTCGTAGCGGATCTCGTCATAGCTGTCGCCGTCGCCCCCGGTCGCCTTCTTGATGGCGCGCTCGATATTATCTTTGGGCATGGACTGGCCCTTGGCTTCCTTGACGGCCAGCCGCAGGCGGGGATTCTTGTCGGGGTCCGGGTCGCCCATGCGGGCGGCGACAGTGATTTCCTTGGAGAGCTTGGAGAACAGCTTGGACCGGGCCGCGTCCTGCCGGCCCTTGCGGTGCTGGATGTTGGCCCATTTGCTATGTCCGGCCATCGCGCTGCATCCTTTCCGTATCCACGAGACCGGCATGTCATAGTAGGGCCGCGCGTCCCCTGCAAGCCGCCTGCCATATCTGTCCGGATCGCCGCCTGGACAGGGCGAATCAAGGGGTCACCCGAGGCCGGACGGACCTTCTGTCGGACCCCGAAGCCGGGTTCAGGCTTCGCTTAGCGACGGAAATTTCAGCACAATACGACCGGAAAGCCGCGATGTCTTGGCGGGCGCGATGGACGGCGCGGCAGCTCCGGCTTGCCAAGCGTTAATTATTAAACGCAAAATCGGGCTGGTGCGCCGATCGCGGCAGGATCACGGTCGAAAGGCTGGCAAGCGGATACCGGACCTTTGGTAAATGCAAACCTTGACCCCAGCGGTCGCATCCGGCATATCTGTCAGAGGAGTTAACAAAGGGTAGCGCCAGTATGAACATTTTTCTTAAGGCAGCGGTAGTCGCTGCTGGTCTTATCGCAGGCACGTCGGCATCCGCCGCCGTCGTCGTTTACACACCCACCGCGGTCACGCCCACGGGCGCGACGCTTGTCACCAATGTCGACCTCAACGTCGGGCAGTTCATCACTGCCACGGAAGTGCTGGCACCGGGCGACAGCGCGGAGTTCACGTTCACCGCACTCGAGCGGCTGCGCGTGAGCACGATCGCACTTGCCGGTGTGGACAACAATTCCGGCATCGACCTCGGGAATGTGGAGTTCGGCTTTACCTCGGCGACGACGGACTCGTTCTCGACCATCGTGTCCTTCGGCGCAACGGGGTCGGCAATCGACTCGCTGGCCGGGTTGACGCTGGAAGCAGGGGAGTCGTTCACGATCTTCTGGGAAGACGGTCTGAGCGCGCCCGTGGGTCTTGCGGCCAGCTTCCGCACCACGGCAATCCCTGTGCCGGCGGCACTTCCGCTGATGATCGGTGGCATCGCAGCGCTTGGCGCGGTGTCGCGCAAGAAGAAGAACGCCTGATACCGAACCCGCAAGGGAGCGGAACGCGTTGGAAGGCCCCGCTACGGCGGGGCCTTTTTCGTTGCCATGCGGTGTGGATGGTGGAGGGGTCCTAGGCGGCACCGTAAAGCCCGCATGTCCGCCAGCGGCAAGGTCGCCCCCCAGGTGCAGCCGATAGCCCGGCAATACGACGCGTTGCGACGGGATGCGATCAAGTCGGCAGAGGGATCGGTCGCTGTTCGGCCCTGAGACTTGACTAGAGCGTGTCGCCCCTGATCGGATTCTGGATTCCCATTTCGATCATCCCGTGATTCCCTGTTCTGGAGGCAGATATGGGGGTCAGGTATGGGTAAGCCGCATCCTGTTGAGTTACGTGAACGGGCGGTTTTGCTTGTTGAGCAAGGCAGCACGCACACCGAGGCGGCGCGGCGCCTGTGTGTTTCCATCAAGTTCGTCAATGACATGGTGCGGCTCAAGCGCGAGACTGGCGCGCTTGCGCCAAAGCCGCAGGGCAATCCGGGACGCGGCAAGCTGACCGATGTCAAAGACTGGGTGCGGCGCCGGATCGCGGCC
>NZ_QDFI01000086.1 GCF_003254465.1 Meridianimarinicoccus zhengii | reverse complement strand
TGGGCCTGGGCCGACGGCCCCGGCGTGCCCGCCGATTTCACCGATCCCGCCTACTGGCCCTAGCGCCAGAGGCGAGGCTCCGGTGGCGCTGGCATGATCGCGGAAAGACAACCAGGAGTGAGACATGGCCGAGACGTTCCTGCACGGTGTGGAGGTGATCGAACTGACCACCGGCCCGCGCCCGATCCGCACGCTGCGATCGTCGGTGATCGGCATCGTGGGCACGGCGCCGGGGGCAGCAGGCGCCACCGCAGCCAGCCTGGCGCTGGGGCTTGTGGCGGCCAACAGCGGATTGACCGTCACGGCCGTGACGGCTGGTGCGGACGGCAACGGCATCGCCATCACCGTGGTCAATCCCGCGACCGCCTCGCAAACGCTCGCCGTCAGCGTGACTGGCACCGACATCACCGTCACCCTGGGCACGGACGGCACCGGCGCCCCCGACAGCACTGCGGACGAAGTGAGCGGCGCGATCGCGGGCGACGTCGACGCGGCCGCGCTCGTCACCGTCACGAATGCCGCCGGATCGGACGGCTCGGGGATTCTTGCGCCAAGCATCCGCACGCGCCTCGCGGGCGGGTCCGACGAGCCCTTTCCGGTCAACACCCCCGTGCTGGTCGCGGGAAGTCGGCGCGAGGCCGCAGCGCTGGGCGACACCGGCACGCTGCCCGCGGCGCTGGACGGCATCTTCGACCAGGGCGGCGCGGCCGTCGTCGTCGTGCGCGTCGCCGAGGGTGCGGACGACCCCGCAACGACCGCCAACGTCATTGGCGGCGTGAACACCGGCACCGGGAACCTCGAAGGCGTGCACGCGCTGCTGGCGGCCGAGGGCGCGCTGGGCGTTCAGCCCCGCATCCTGTGCGCCACGGGCTGGACCCATCAGCGCGACGGCACCGCGAACGCGGTCGTGGCCGAAATGGTCGGTATCGCCGAACGTTTGCGCGCGGTCATCGTCGCCGACGGCCCGAGCACGATCGACGCCGATGCGATCGCCTATCGTGGCGACTGGGGCAGCGACCGGGTGTACGTGATCGATCCCTTCGTGAAGGTGTCGCGCGACGGCGTGATCGTCACCGAGCCCGCCAGCGCGAGGGTTGCGGGCATCATCGCCCGCACCGATGCGGAGCAGGGTTTCTGGCACTCGCCGTCGAACAAGGCCATCAACGGCATCGTTGGTACCGCGCGCCCGATCGACTTCAAGCTGGGCGACATCAACTCCCGGGCCAACCTGCTGAACGAGCGGGAGGTCACCACGATCATCCGCGAGAGCGGCTTCCGGCTATGGGGCAACCGGACCACGTCGGCCGACCCCAAGTTCGCGTTCCTGTCCGTTCGGCGCACGGCCGACCTGATCGCAGACAGCCTGCAGCGCGCCCATCTGTGGGCCGTCGACCGGAACATCACCAAGACGTACGTCGAGGACGTGACCGAAGGGGTGAACGCCTATCTCGCATCGCTGCAGGCGCAGGGTGCGATCCTCGGCGGCACGTGCTGGCCCGACCCCGACCTGAACACGCCGCAGAACATCGCGCAGGGCAAGGTGTTCTTCAATTTCGACTTCCGCCCGCCCACGCCGGCCGAGCACATCACGTTCCGGTCGGAGATCAATGACGACTACATCGCGGAGGTATTCAGCTGATGGCTGCGCGCGACGTTCTGAAGAACCTCAATCTGTTCATCGACGGCCGCGGCTACGCCGGCCGGATCGACGAATACACCCCGCCGGTGATGACGCTGCAGATCGAGGAGTACCGGGCAGGCGGCCTCGATACGCCCGAGCCCATCGAGATGGGCCAGGAGGCGATGACCGCAAGTTTCGCGCTGATCTCCATGGAGGCGACGGCACTGGCCGCGTGGGGGCTGACCCAGGGCGCAACACTGCCGGTCACCGCACGGGGCGCCCTGGAGAGCGCCGACGGCACGGTGCGCGCCATCGTGCACCGGTTGCGCGGCAAGGTGACGTCCCTCGACCAGGGCACGTGGCAGCCGGGCCAGAAGCCTACGGTGACCTTCACCATGCGCGTCACGCGGTTCGAGGAAATCCACGACGGCGTCGAGCTGCGCCTGATCGACACCGAGAACATGATCCGCCGGATCAACGGCGTCGATCAGCTCGAGGCACAACGCGTGGCGCTGGGTATCTGATCATGACACGTGACGCCAAGATCGACCTGGATTGGCCCATTTCCGTAGGTGGCACCGAGGTGCAAATCCTGACCATGCGGCGCCCCCGCGTGATCGACATCCGGGTCGCGCAGGAACAAAGCGCCGGCGACAGCGCGCGCAAGGAGCTCATCCTGCTGCGGAACCTTCTCGAGATCACGGAAGACGAGCTCGACCAGGTCGACATCGCCGACTACGGGAAGCTGCAGGAGGCCCTCAAGGCTTTTATGAGCCCTCGCCCGAGGAAATCCGGGCGGGGACGCTAAGGCTCGCATCGGTCACCGGATGGTCGCTGGCCGAGATCTCCGGGATGACGGTCGATGAGCTGATCTGGTGGTGTGAGGGGCTGAAACATGGCAAAGCGACAGCGCCTTGACGCGACGATCACCATCGGCTCGGCCCTCTCGCCGAGCTTTGGACGCACGATCGGCGCAGCGCAGCGCGGCATTCGCAGCATCGGACAGGCCGCGCGGCAGTCGGCCGTCGTCATCGGCGCGGCCGGCGCTGCCGTCTTCGGTGTAGCGGCCAGCACCGCCGCCGCTGGCGACGAGATCGCGAAGAACGCACGCGCGATCGGCGTCGCGACGGACGCTTACCAAGAACTCAGCTATGCCGCCGAACGCACAGGCGTCGGGGCGACAACACTGCAACGATCCATGGTCGCTTTCACCAAGCGCCTGGGTGAAGCGGCCGAAGGCGGCGGGCAGGCAAAGGGTGCCATTGAGGCGCTTGGCCTGAGCGTCGACGACCTCGTCAAGATGAAGCCGGAGGAGGCGCTCGCCGTCGTGGCCGACGCCATGAAGGACATCGAGAATCCCTCCGAACGCGCTGCCTTGGCGTCGGACCTTTTCTCGCGCTCGGGCATCAAGATGACCAACCTGCTGCGCGAGGGGTCGGCAGGGATGGCGGCGCTTGCGGAGGACGCGCGGCGCACCGGCAATGTGCTGGGCAAGGAGGCGCTCGAGGACAGCGAGGCGTTTCAGGACGGGCTTCTAGACATGCAGATGACACTGCAGGGTCTGAAGAACACGTTTGGCGCGGAACTGATGCCAGTCATTACGGACGTCATGACGCGGCTCAGTGATTATCTGCAGGACAACCGCGAAGATGTCGTCGCGTTCGCCGAAGGCCTTGCCAGCGCGGTCGAAGACACGATTCCCAAGCTCGGCGAGATAGCCGAAGGACTTGGGAGTGTCGCGACCGTGATCGGCGAGGTCGTGTCAGGGGCCGCGGAACTTGCCGGCGGTTTCGACAACCTGGTCGAGGCGGCGGGCATCTTCTTTGGCGCTCGCTTCATCGGGGCCGTCTTCGCGTCGACGCCACTGGGGATCGCTCTCGTGCTCGCAGGGGCGGCGGTTCTGACGATCGCGAACAACTGGGACACGGTGAAGGAGACCGCACAAGCAATCTTTGACTGGATGGCCGGCAAGCTGGACTGGCTGCTGGAAAAGATAAAGCCGGTCACGGACGCGCTCGGCTTCGTCATCGGTGCTGGCGCCGAGGCGCTCAACGAGATCGGCGTGACCCCTGCCAGCGGCAGCTCTGCCGTCCGGCTTGAGAACCGCCCGCCGCCTGCTGTCGGCACCGGCGACGAGGGAACTGTCGCAACTGGATCGGGGTCGAGAGTCCAAGCGCGCGCCAAGGGTGGCCCGTTCCGTCCAGGCGCGGTGCTGGTCGGCGAGGACGGTCCGGAACTCCGGTACGAATCGCGCGCTGGTTACATCGCCGACGCGCGGGCCACGCGCGACATCCTGAACGGGTCACAGGATGGCGCCGCGGACCAGGTCGCGCCCTCTTCGCAGACCGTCATTCACCAGACGTTCAACATCACCGCGACGACCCGTGAACGCAGCGCGGCGGACATCGCGACAGAGATCATG
Source organism: Meridianimarinicoccus zhengii (assembly GCF_003254465.1). GTDB lineage: Bacteria > Pseudomonadota > Alphaproteobacteria > Rhodobacterales > Rhodobacteraceae > Meridianimarinicoccus > Meridianimarinicoccus zhengii. The sequence goes on along the minus strand of NZ_QDFI01000086.1, from coordinate 11,419 downwards.
CGCCGGGCAAAGCAGGAAAGCCGCCGCGCGCTCTACGACACCATGAGCGGGGCAGGGCAGTATGAGTGATACGATGCTCGCACTCGGACCGTTCCGCTTCTCGATCGACACGGCCGCCTATGGATCCTCGATGCAGGTGGACACCTTCGACTGGCGCGAACAGGGCCAGATCGGATCGCGCCCCGCGCTGCAGTTCACCGGCTTCGACCAGACCCGCGACCTGTCCGGCGTCATCTATCCCCATCACCGGGGCGGGTTCGGCCAGATCGAGCGCATGCGCCGCCTTGGCCTCGCGTCACTACCGCTGCCGCTGATCTCGGGCGCCGGGCGTGTCCTCGGGACCTTCGTGATCCTGTCGGTGACCGAAGAGCAGACCGTGTTCGACCGCGGCGGTGCCCCCAAACGCCAGGACTTTACCTTGCGCCTGCGCCGGTTCGATGGAGGCTTGCGTGGTCTATTACCGTTCTAGGGAGGGCGAGGTCCTCGACGAAATCATCCGCCACCACTATGGGCGACAGGATCAGGGATTGCTCGTCCGCGTACTCGAGGCCAACCGAAACCTTGCCGACCTCGACATCATCCTGCCGGAAGGGACGCGGATCGCCTTGCCGGTGGTCGACGCGGCCGATCCGAACCCTGTCGTGCGTCTCTGGTCATGACCTGGCTGCCCGCGTTCCAGCTCGTCGTCGGTGGCGCCGATATTACCAGCGTCGTCACACCGCGACTCTTGTCGATGACGATTCGCGACGCGCCGGGCTTCACGTCCGACGTCCTCGAGATCACGCTGGCCGATGATGCGCGCGCTCCGATCGCAATTCCGCGCCGAGGCGCCATCATAACCTGCGCGCTGGGCTACCTGACTGGCATGGTGCCCATGGGCGAATTCATCGCCGACGAGATCGAGCTGTCGGGCCCGCCCGGGACGATGACGATCCGGGCGACCGCGAGCGTCCAGGGCGCGTCCGACGGCGGACGCAGCGCTCTGACCGATCAGAAGTCACGTTCGTGGCCCGCAGGCACCGCGCTGGGCGACCTGGTCGCAACGATCGCCACCGAACACGGGTTGCGCCCCGCCGTCGCGTCGGAACTTGCGGACATCGAGCTGCCGCATATCGATCAGCTCGACGAAAGCGATATGGGCCTGCTGACCCGCGTCGCCCGTCTGTATGACGCTCTGGCGAAGCCCGCGGGCGGCGCGCTGGCGGTCGTGCGGCGCGCGGCCGGGCTGAGCGTGACCGGCCTTCCGCTGCCGTCGCTGCCGATCACGCCCCAGCAGGTCACCAGCTGGCGCGTCGAGCTGGCGCGGCGCGATGCGGAAGGATCGGTGATCGCCGTCTGGCGCGATCGCGCGGGGGCCGTCGACGTCGAAGTCACGGCCGGCGAGGGTGAGCCCGTCCGTCGGCTGCGGCAGACATTCCCGACCGAGGCATCGGCCCAGGCGGCCGCGAATGCCGCCCTGCGTAGCGCCGCTCGAGGGGCGCAGCGGCTAGAGCTGCAGATGCCCGGCAGGCCCACCATCGGCGCAGAGGCGACCCTTCAGCTCGCAGCGTTCCGCCCGGGCGTGAATGGTGCATGGGTCGTCACAGAGGTCGTGCACCGGCTGACGCCCGAAGGCCTTATCACCGGCCTCTCGGCCGAGAAGGAGTCGCCATGAAGATCCTCGATGTTCGGCGCGTTACCATTCCCGACAACGACAACCGTCCGCCCGGTGTCATTCCGATGCCGATGCGCATGTATGAAGCCCAGATGACCGAAATCGGGCGCGACGAATTCCTTAGGTTGATCGCGGAAGCGCAGCCCGCACCGGATTAACGAGCTGCCGATGCGAGGCGCATCAGTCTTCCGGAAGATCGAGTTCCGGGCCAGCGGACGCGAGCGCCAGCGACGCCGCGAAAAGGTCCTCGCTGCCCAGGGCGTCTCCGACCTCGGCCAGCATGCGTCGCACATCGTCAAGTTCGCTCTCGAGCTTCTCGATGCGCGCCTGCAGCTCTTCCAATTTATCCGGCATCTGTTCCCCATCTTCCGACGCCATGCGTGGCGGCCACCGCAGAAAACCCGTGTGGCCGCGCGGGCGACTTTCGCAGGTTCATGACCTGTTCCGCGCATTTTCGCACAGTTTGAGACCCCAATTAAATGGGTCTAGAATTGCGATTTAAATAAATTTTTGGCGATCAGGATCCACGGATTTGCAATCCGCTGCGTCACCACTCCGCCAACTCGCCGCCGTGGTGAACCGCGTGTTAGCGGACGGCGCGCGCCCGTGCAAGCGGCTTCGGGCGATTGGTCGCGCGGATGTCGCTTGCGGTTGCCGACTTCGCGCTTTCGTGGCACTTCCCGTGCATCGCATCCAGCCAGGGATTGACCCATCATGCCCGATTTCGCCAAACGCCGTCTGATGATGGTCGATACGCAGGTCCGGCCGTCGGACGTCACGCGTTATCCGATCATCGATGCCATGCTGTCCGTGCCGCGCGAAACATATGTCCCGGCCGAGCGCGTCGAAGCCGCGTACATGGGGGAAAACCTGCCGCTCGGGCCGGACCGGGTGATGCTGGAACCGCGGACGCTGGCCAAGATGCTCGACGCGCTGGCGCTGGGTCCGCAGGACCTCGTGCTCCATGTCGGTGCCGGGCTGGGCTATGGCGCGGCGGTGATCGCGCGCATGGCGGCGGCGGTGGTCGCGGTGGAAGAAGACGCGGAAATGGCGGCCGAGGCCGAACGGACGCTGGCCGCGGAGCAGGTGCACACCGTCGCCGTGGTGCATGGCCCGATGGCGGACGGGGCGCCGCAGCACGGGCCCTACGACGCGATCCTGATCGAAGGGGCCGTGGAAGAGATCGGTGATGCAATTCTGGCACAGCTCAAGGATGGTGGCCGGATTGCCGCACTCTTTGCCGAAGGTGCCCTTGGCGCGGTGCGGATTGGGTATAAGACTGGTGGCAGGGTGACGTGGCGGTTCGATTTCAACGCCGGTGCACCGGTCCTGCCGGGGTTCCGCAAATCGGCCGATTTCGTGTTTTGAAGATGTTGCGGGGCGGTTTCGTGCCGTGGACGGGCATGGCGGGCAAAGGAATGATGGCGTGAATCGAACGGCGACACGGATGCGCGGGCTGGCCGGGCTTGCGACCGGCATCCTGACAGGCGCAGCACTGGGCATGGCGGCGATGTCCGGGCAGGCGCGGGCGGAGACGCTGACCGACGCGCTGGTTTCGGCTTACAACAACAGCGACCTGCTGGAACAGAGCCGTGCGCTGCTGCGCGCGGCGGACGAAGACGTAGCCGGCGCCGTGGCCGCGCTGCGCCCGACGTTGGGCTACCAGTTCAGTGAAAGCTACACCTACCTGGAAGATCCCGGCGTGACCCGGTTGCGCGACAGCTTTTCCACCACGCTGGAGCTTGTCTCGGAACTCGACATCTATACCGGTGGGCGCAATCGGCTGTCGCTCGATGCGGCGAAGGAAGCGGTGCTGGCTGCGCGCGAAGCGCTCGTGGCGCAGGAACAGTCGGTTCTGTTCGCGGCCGTCGATGTCTACATGACGGTGTTCGCGGCTGTCGAGACGGTGGAGATCCGGCAGAATTCGGTGCGCGTGCTCGAGGAAGAGGTCCGCGCCGCCCGCGACCGTTTCGAAGTTGGCGAAGTCACGCGCACGGACGTGGCGCAGGCCGAGGCCCGGCTTGCGCAGGCCGAGGCCGATCTCGTGGCGGCCGAGGGCGATCTGGAAACGGCGCGCGAGCTTTATAACCTCGAAGTCGGGCGTTATCCCGGTGTGCTGGCACCACCGCCGCCACTGCCCGCCACGGCGCCGACCGAGGCCGAAGCGCGCGAGATCGCCCTGCGCGGCCACCCGCGTATCCGGCAGGCGCAACGACAGGTCCAGGTCAACGAACTCAACGTCGCCGCCGCCGAGGCCGCCGTGCTGCCGAGCCTGCGCGCACAGGCCAGTGCCGGCTATTCCGGGACCGACGACACGTTCGGTGGGGCGGATCTGAGCGGATCGGCCAGCGTGGCCCTGACCCTGAGCGGCCCGATCTACCAGGGCGGTGCGCTCAACTCGGTCTTCCGGCGGACCAAGGCCAACCGGGACAATTCCCGTGCGCAGCTTCTGCGGACGACTGCCGAGATTTCCGAACTGGTGGGCCGGTCATGGGCCGTGCGCGACGTGGCGCGGGCACGCCTGACCGCAACAGATCGTCAGATCGAGGCAGCGCAGATCGCCTTCGACGGCACGCGGGAGGAAGCGACGCTCGGCGCGCGGACCACGCTCGACGTGCTTGACGCGGAACAGGACCTGCTCGATGCGCAGGCCAGCCGGATCGACGCCAGCGCGCAGGAACAGCGCGCGGTCTACGGGCTTTTGTCCTCCATGGGGCGGTTGACCGTCGATTTCCTTGACCTGCCGGTGGTCAGCTACGACCCGACCGCGTATTACAACGCGGTCAGCAACGCGCCGGGGATCGGCAGCGAGCAGGGCATCCAACTGGATCGCGTGCTGCGCAGCATCGGCCGTCAATAGTACAATTCTTGTTTTCAATACGTTGCGGGCCGTTCCTGAACAGGGGGCGGCCCTTTCCTTGGGGCTTTGGCCGGTGGCGGGGCTTGCCGTCCGGCCCAGTCTGACCGATGCTGCGCCTGCAAATCACGGGGAGCGGCCATGACACTCGAAGATCGCATCGCGCAGGCCCGCGGAGACACGCCCGCCGATCTGGTGTTGCGCGGCGGACAGGTCCTGTGCGTCGTGACCGGGGACATGATCCCGGGCGATGTGGCGATTTGCGGCGACACGATCGTCGGGATCGGGGCCGAATACGATGGCATGCGGGTGATCGACGTGACCGGCCAGACGCTCGTGCCCGGTTTCATCGACACGCATCTGCACATCGAAAGCAGTTGCATCACCCCGTTCGAATTCGACCGCTGCGTCGCACCGCGCGGGGTGACCACGGCGATCTGCGACCCGCACGAGATCGCCAATGTCGCCGGGCTCAACGGCATCCGCTATTTTCTCGATGCCTCGGCCTGCACGCTCCTGGATATCCGGGTGAACCTGTCTTCCTGCGTGCCCTCGACGCACATGGAAACCGCCGGGGCGGCGCTGGGGGTCGATGACCTGATTCCGCTGGCGGATCATCCGCGGGTGATCGGGCTGGCGGAGTTCATGAACTATCCGGGCGTGATCCATCGCGATCCGGGCTGCATGGCCAAGCTGTCGGCCTTTGCCGGACGGCATATCGACGGCCATGCACCGCTTCTGTCGGGCCGCGATCTGAACGCCTATTGCAGCGCGGGCATCCGCACGGAGCACGAGGCAACGACCTCTGCCGAAGCGCGCGAAAAGCTGCAGAAAGGGCTGCGCATCCTGATCCGCGAAGGATCGGTCAGCAAGGATCTGGCCGCCCTTGCGCCGCTTCTGACGCCGTTGACAGCGCCCTACATGTGCCTGTGCACCGATGACCGCAACCCGCTGGATATCGGGGAACACGGGCATCTGGATTACATGATCCGCACGCTGATCGCGTCGGGCTGCGAGCCGCTTGCGGTCTATCGCGCCGCGTCCCTGTCGGGGGCGGAAGCTTTCGGGCTGAAGGATCGCGGGCAGATCGCGCCGGGCAAGCGCGCGGACATCGTGGTGCTGGACGATCTGGCCGCGTGCCGTGCTGCGATGGTGCTGTGCGGCGGCGTTGTCGCCGATGATGCCGGCTTCGCCGCCCGGCCTCATGTGGAGCCGGTCGCCCGCAACAGCGTCAAGGCACCTGCGGTCAGCGCGGCGGATTTCGCGTATCCGGGCGGCGATGGCGACAGCGTGCCAGTGATCGGCATCTGGCCGGGCAAGATCCTGACCGAACACGGGTCAGCCGATATGCCCCCGACCGATGGCGACCGCAGGCCGGACCCTGCACGGGATCTGGCACGCATCGCGGTGATCGAACGGCACGGGCGCAACGGCAACATCGCCACGGGGTTCGTGCGCGGCTTCGGGATCGGGCAGGGGGCCATCGCGTCAACGGTCTGTCACGACCATCACAACATAGCGGTGGTGGGCGTGGATTACGGCGACATGGCGCGCGCCGCGACGCGGCTGGGCGAGATCGAAGGCGGGTTCGTCGTCGTGTCAGGCGGGGAAGTCCTAGCCGAACTGGCATTGCCCTTGGCGGGGCTCATGAGTCTGGGCACGTTCGAAGAGGTCCGCGCGGCACTGACCGACCTGCGCGCGGCGGCCCGGTCGCTGGGTGTGACGCTGGAAGAACCGTTCCTGCAACTGGCCTTTCTTTGCCTGCCGGTGATCCCGCATCTGAAGATCACCGATCACGGCATGGTGGACGTGGACCGGTTCGCGCTGATCTGAGCCGCGTTCAGGCGGCCGTTTCGATCCCGAAATCGGCCAGCAGCGCCTCGGGATCGGCCCCGCGCGCGGGCGCGCTGTCGCGCACGGCCTGTTGCAGCCGCGGGCTGGCGCGCAGCAGTTTCAGGAAACGTGCCTCGTCCAGCACCAGCAGCGTGGAGGGCGCGATGGCCCGAACCTCGGTCCGGCGTGGCTTGCGCAGCAGGATAGCGACCTGTCCGAACATCTCGCCCCGGCCCATCCGGACGGGACCGCCGGGCAGGTCCATTTCCACGGCGCCCGAGGCGATGAAGAACACGCTGCGCGCCGGGCTGTCGCGGCGGATCACCCGCTCGCCCGGCGCGCAATAGCGCGTGCGCAGCGCGCGCGCGACCCGGCGCAGGGTCCTGTCGTCGAGATCGGCAAAGAGCGGCGACTGGCGCATCAGGTCCGCCTTGGGCAGCCGCAGGTCAAGACGCGGGCGGCGTTCGGCACGGGCACGGCGCTGCGCGATTTCGGCGATCAGGCTCTGGTACAGTTCCGCCCCGATCAGCCCGTCCTCGCGCATGGTGGTGTATTCGCGCTCCTCCAGCCGCAATGCGGTGCGGCGGATGAAGCGGCGTTCCAATTCTTCGGCATAGCCGGGATATTGCAAGCGCAGGCCCTCGATGGCCTGGTCGACTTCCTCCACGCGCCGGTCCAGCAGATCGTGCAGCAGGTCCGCGACGCGGCGGCCATGGATGCGGCGGATGCGGTTGTCGATGAAGCCGTGCAGATCCTTGAGGATCAGTTGCCGTGCGAGCAGGGTTTCGAAATTGTCCGCCGTAAGCCGCGCGAGCAGGCGCGAGTATCCCAGACGGTTGTGAAGCCACACGGCGACGCGGAATTGCCGCCCGCGCCACGTGCCCGCCCGCGCCGCGCGCAGATACCCCAGTCGCCCGCCGCTGCGCGTTGCCTCGATCAGCTTGTCCGCCTGCGACAGGATGCGGTCGGACAGCCGCGCCGACACCGCGCGTTCGCGGAACCGTTCGATGATGAGGTCGCGTTCCGCCCCCGCCAGCGCAATCAGCCCCAGCGTGACCCGGTCGCGGTCGAGGATTTCCTCTGCGTCCTCCGCCCCGGACACGGCGGCGTCGAGCCGTTCTGCGAAGCGCTTCGCCTCGGATCGTGTGGTTTCGCGGGTCAGCCCGTAGTTCTCGGCCACGCGGGCCATGTCTTCCCGCACCTCCTGGAGCGCCACGGCGATGACCTGCTGCGACAGGGCGGCATCGAGCGGCGAAAGCCGGTCAAGCCCCAGCCGGCCGATCACCCAGCGCAGGGACGACCCCTGCACGATGACGGTGAACAGCGTGAAGCCGGTGGCAAGGATCGCGACCTCGCGCTTGATCTCCACCGGCACGCGGAAGCTTTCGGTGACGGCCAGCGCCAGCGCCAGCGTCACCGCGCCGCGCAAGCCGCCCCACAGGATCGCGATGCGGAAGGGCCGGTCGACCTGCGGCGATGCGCCGGTCAGCGTCAGCGCGGGCATGAGCCCGAACAGGATAACCGCCCGCGCCGCGAAGGCCGCGAGCGTCACGACTGCGATCAGCCCGAGATCGGACACGTCCACGTCGCTGAGAAACCGCGGGACCAGCAAGGCGGCAAGGATGAAGATCAGCGCCCCCGCCCAATGGGCAAGCAGGTCCCAGACCTCGCGCAGGTTTTGCCAGGTCTGGGGGGGCAGGCGGCCCGGCCCCATCAGGTTCAGTGTCAGCCCCGCGCCCAGCACGGCGATGACCCCCGACACGCCGACAAGCTGTTCGCCGACGATATAGGCGACATAGGGCAGCGCCACGGAGATCGAGATCACCGCCCTGTCGAACCGCCCCACCGCCGCCATCAGGCGCAAGGTGGCACGGGCGATCAGCCACCCGGTGATCGCGCCGCCGATCATCAGAACCGGAAAGTTCAGGATCGCCCCGGCAAGCGACGGGTTCGGCACGCCGGCCATGACATAGCCCATGAACAGCCCGAACAGCGCGATGGCGGCGGCATCGTTCATGAGGCTTTCGCCTTCGATGATCCGCGCGAGCCTGCGGGGGGCCGCCAGCGACCGGAAGATCGAGACGACCGCGGACGGGTCCGTGGTGGACACGATCGACCCGATCAGCAGGCAGGCGGCCAGCGGCAGGGCCGAGACGGCATTGAGCGCGAAACCGACGAACAGCGTCGCCACGACCACGGCGACCACGGCCAGCACGAGGATCGGCACCCAGTCGTCCAGCATCCGACGCAGGTTCATGCCCAGTGTAACCTGGAACAGCAGTGTCGGCAGGAAAACGTACAGGAAGACGTTGGACCGGATCGGCAGATTCAGGATCGCCTGCGCCGCCGGGTTCAGCGCATCCGTAAGCGTGGTCGCCAGCAGAAGCCCCGCGCCCGTACCGATGAGCACGCCGATCACGGCAAGGATCACGCTGAACGGAAGCCGAAGACGTTCCGCCAGCGGCTCTGCAAGTCCGATGACCACGAAAAGGCCGGCGATCACTGCGGTTATGACGATGATGTCCATGGCCCGACGTTATCGCCGCACCATGCCAGAGGGAATTCCGAAATACCCCGCCGAAAGACGCCGGCTCAATCGCGGCCCAGCAGCGCCTTTGCCTTCGTCGCCACGGCTTCGGCGGTGATGCCGAATTCGGCATAGAGCCGCTCGGCGGGCGCGGAGGCACCGAAATCGTGCATGCCGACGAAACCCGATTTCTCGCGCTTGCCGCGTTCGCCATAAAGCCAGCGATCCCAGCCGAAGCGGATCGCCGCTTCGACCGCGACGCGGACGGGGCCCGCAGGCAGAACCTTGCGGCGATAGCTGTCGGGCTGCGCCTCGAACAGCTCCCAGCAGGGCATGGACACGACACGGGTGCCGATGCCCTCGGCCTCCAGCAGCGCGCGGGCTTCCATGGCGATGGCCACCTCGGACCCCGTGGCCATGAGCAGCGCCTCGCGCTTGCCCGTGGCGTCTGCCAGCACGTAGCCCCCCTGCGCGGTCAGGTTCTTCGCCTTGAACTCGTGCCGCAGTGCCGGAAGGTTCTGCCGCGACAGCGCCAGCACCGTCGGCGTTTCCGTCGATTGCAGGGCGATTTCCCACGCCTCGGCGGTTTCGGTCGCGTCGGCGGGGCGGATCACGTTGATGTTCGGCGTGGCGCGCAGCATCGCCAGGTGTTCCACCGGCTGGTGGGTCGGTCCGTCCTCGCCCAGCCCGATGCTGTCATGGCTCATGACATAGGTGACCGGCTGCTTCATCAGCGCCGACAGGCGCATGGCGCCGCGCGCGTAATCGGCGAAACACAGGAACGTCCCGCCATAGGGCCGGATGCCGCCGTGCAGCGACATGCCGTTCATTGCCGCCGCCATGCCATGTTCGCGGATCCCGAAATGAAGGTAACGCCCGGCGCGGTTGTCCGGCCCGTGCACGCCCATATCCCCGGTCTTGGTGTTGTTCGAACCGGTCAGGTCCGCCGAGCCGCCCACATGTTCGGGCATGATCGCGTTGATGACCTCCAGCGCGTTCTCTGATGCTTTTCGCGTGGCCAGCTTGGGCTGCGTTTCCGCCAGTTGCCGCTTCAGCGCCTTGATCGTGGCCGAAAGCTTGGACGGTACCTCGCCCGCCATGACGCGCGCGAATTCCTTCTGTTTGGCGCCCGACAGCGTCGCAAGGCGGCTTTCCCATGCGGCGCGTGCGCTGCGCCCGCGGCTGCCGATGGCTTCCCACTGGGCCTTGATGTCGTCGGGGACGTGATAGGCGGGCCAGTCCACGCCATAGGCGGCCTTCGTCGCGTCGACGACCGCCGGATCGGTCAGTGCGCCGTGGCCCTTCGACGTGTCCTGCGCGCTCGACCCGATGGCGATATGGGTCTTGCAGGCGATCATCGACGGCTTCGATGTCTTCTTCGCCGCGTTGATGGCATCGTCGATATCCGCCGGGTTGTGCCCGTCGCATTCATGCACGGACCAGCCTGCCGCCTTGAACCGCGCGATCTGGTCGGTGCGGTCGGCAAGGTCCACCTTGCCGTCGATGGTGATGCTGTTGTTGTCCCAGAACACGACCAGCTTCGACAGTTCCTGCCGCCCGGCCAGTCCGATCGCCTCGTGGCTGACGCCTTCCATGAGGCAGCCGTCGCCCGCGATGCAGTATGTGTAGTGGTCCACGACCTTCTTGCCGAAGCGCGCGCGCAGCATTTCCTCGGCCAGTGCGAAACCCACGGCGTTCGCGATGCCCTGGCCCAGCGGGCCGGTCGTCGTCTCGATCCCCATGGCATGGCCGAATTCCGGGTGCCCCGCGGTGATCGACCCCCATTGGCGGAACGCCTTGATCTGGTCGAGCGTCATGTCCGGCGACCCGGTCAGGTACAGAAGCGAATAGAGCAGCATCGACCCGTGCCCCGCCGACAGGATGAACCGGTCGCGGTCCGGCCAGTCGGGATTGGCGACATCGAAATTCATGTGCTTCTCGAACAGCACCGTGGCGACGTCCGCCATACCCATCGGCATGCCCGAATGGCCCGAATTGGCCCCCGCGACGGCGTCGAGCGTCAGGGTGCGGATGGCGGCGGCTTTCAGCCAATGGTCGGGGTCGCGGTCGCGCAGGGCTGTCAGTGTCACGGGGCAGGCTCCGGTCTGGGTGTCGGGTCACGGGCAGCTCGCCCGGCTGTTAGCGTCTTAACAACTGGGGCCGGAAGTGCAAGCTGCCGCCACGGCGGCGCTTGGCCGCCGCGCGGGCATGCGGGGGGCACCGGGGGACTTGTTCCCGCGCGATTTGTCCTGTGTGATGCGCAGGGCCGGATTCGCCATAGCGTGGGTCCGGCGCGGACGGGCAGCAGCAGGGGGTGGCATGGACGACATGGCGGGCTTGTCGGAACTGGAACAGCGGTTGGGAGCCGCCATCGCCCGGATGCGCGTGGCGCACCAGGCGACGCGCACGGCGTTGGGGACCGCACAGGCCCGCATCGCGGCGCTTGAGGCGGCCGCGGCCGACGCGCCGGGCGAAGACGACGTGACAGCCGCCGCGTTGGACGAAGCCGGCGCCGAGATCGCCCGCCTGCGGGCAGCGCTCGAAGCGG
>NZ_QDFI01000085.1 GCF_003254465.1 Meridianimarinicoccus zhengii | reverse complement strand
GCTCTCGTCAAAGCTGATCGCACGTGGACCCAAAAAACGGCTTGATCACGACGGATACTCTGGGTCCACAACCAGAAGCTGGCCGCCCATGACCGCGAAGTGCTGCGCATCGTCACCCTGCTGGCCGAGCGCAAGGACCAGCGCGACGAGGACCGCGCCGAGCTGAACGAGGCCCTGCGCGACCTGCGCGCCGCCATCCAGCGGCTCGACCAGCGCCTCGCCGACTTCGCCCTCGCGCAATCGGCCCAGGGCGCGGCCGCGGCGCGGGACACGCGCGGCCGCGAGGGCTGAGCGTCGACCCGCAGACGCAGCTCCGTCACGGACGCGCCGGGTCGCACCCCGACCAGCACACCAAACCCGCCCGTCGCCCCCGCGGCGGGCTTTTCCCATGCCCGACCGGAGGTCCCATGTCCGACGCCGTCCGCACGTTCCGCCACCACCGCGAGGTGCCGATCACCCGCTGGCGCTGGCCCAACTTCTCCCCCGCCGAGATCGCCTGCCGCGGCACCGGCGCGCTCAAGCTCGATCCCATCGCCATGGACCGCCTCCAGGGCCTGCGCGACCGGCTGGGCAAGCCGCTCATCGTCCGCTCCGCCTATCGCAGCCCCGCGCACAACCGCGCCGTCGGCGGGGCACTGCGCTCCAAGCACATGGACGGGACGGCCTTCGACATCGCCATGGCGAACCACGACCCGGCGGTGTTCGAGGCGGCGGCGCGGGAGGTGGGGTTCCTGGGGTTTGGGTTCTACCCCCGCTCGGGCTTCATCCATGTCGACCTCGGTCCCGCGCGTCAGTGGGGCGAGCGGTTTCCTGCGCGGGCGGCGCCGTTTGCCCCGGAAACCCCGCCTGCACGCGAGGTCCTGGCTGACAGCCGGACGCTCAAGGGCACCGGCGCCGCAGGTGTGGCCACCGTCGGTGCGGCCGGGGTGGAGGTCGCGCAGGAGGTCCTCTCTGAGGCGCAGGGCGCAGTCCTGCCGCTGGTGCCGTATCTGGATGCCCTGCGCTGGGTGTTCATCGCGCTGGCCCTCGCCGGGATCGGCCTCGCCGTCTGGGCGCGGATCGACGACTGGCGCAAGGGGATGCGGTGACGTGGGCGCCCAGCGACTCCGCATGCGCGGCGGCTCAAGGATCGGATACGAGCGGCAGCCAGAATGGCCTTGCTCTGATCCGATTTCTCCAAGCATTTATAGCGGCATAGTGGCTGATGTCGATCCCAGCCTCTCCAGCAAGATCGACATAGCAGAAGACTCCGATGTCCGCAGCAGTGAAGCACCTGCCCGCAAGCCAGTCGTGCTCGATTAGCCAGCTCTCGAGAAAAGACAGGCCCTCATGGGCCTGATCTTGCAGCCTTGCGATCTCCTCTGCATGGCAGTCACTGCGACCGGTCCGGGCATAGAACCGCGGAAGGGCGAGCGCCTTCGACAATTCCGCCTGGTCCCAAATCAACCATGACAGGATCACGTCCCGGTCCTGATCGGGCAAGAGGTGCGTTCCCTGCGCCAGGCGCATCAGGATCGCCGCGGACTCCTCCAGTGGAGGCCGCGCCGTCTCGATCAGCACCGGAACCCGTCGCCGCCGCGAGAGCGCGGCGAACTCCGCAGCGCCGAGGTCCTCGGGAGAGAGGCTGAGATAGGGCGACTGCAGCTCGGCCAGGCAAAGCCTGACCTTCCAGCAATTCCCCGACAGTGGACGCTCCACCAACGTGTAGCAAGGTGGCGACACGGCCAAGTCAGACCGTCGCCCGCTGTCGGGCGACAGCTGCGTCAAGTTCGGCGAGACATGCGTCCATCCGGTCGCCGGGCAGGAAGCTGCCGGTGAAACTGTTGCGCACGAGTTGAATCGTCTCGTCCTCAGTCAGCCCAAGCGCCGCTTGGCAGGCACGGTAGTTGTCGTTGACGTAGCCGCCGAAATAAGGCGGGTCGTCCGAGTTCACGGTGACCTTCACTCCGGCACGCAGCATGGCTGCGATCGGGTGATCTTCCATGCGCTCGTATACCCGCAGTCGTACGTTCGACAGGGGGCAGACAGTGAGACAGATGCCGCGCTCGGCAAGATCGGCCATGAGCGCCGGATCTTCCGCGGCCCGGACGCCGTGGTCGATCCGGTCGACCTCGAGGACGTCCAGCGCCTCACGCACGTAGTCGGGCGAGCCTTCCTCACCGGCATGAATCGACGTTTTCCATCCGCGCGCCCGGGCCTCGGCATAGACCCTTCGGAACTTCGACGGCGGGTTGCCAACCTCGGGCCCACCCATACCGAGGGCAGCGATCATGCTCTCATAGCCGTTGGCCGCATCGAGTGTCTGCAAGGCCTCGTCCTCGGAGAATTGCCGCTGCAATCCCCAGATCAACGCGCAGTCGATCCCGAATTCGCTTTTGGCCGCCTTGAAGGCCCTGCCGATGCCTCCCATCATCACCGGTACCTCGATGCCGCGCCGGGAATGCGCCTGCGGACTGAAGTAGAGTTCCGCCCGGCGGACTGCGTCGTCGTGTGCCTTTTGAAGGTAGGCATATGTCACGTCGAAATAGTCTCGTTCGGTCTGCATCACCGTAAGACCAGCGTAGTAGAGGTCGAGAAAAGTTTGAAGATTGTCGAACTCGCAGGCGGCGGCGACTTCCTCGGGGGTGTCGAACGCGATCTTCACATCGTTCCTCCGCGCCAACGCGATCATCATCTCGGGCTCCAGCGAGCCTTCGATATGCATGTGGATCTCTGCCTTCGGCAGGGTGGTTACGTCGATCATCTCGTCTCCTACGATTCGGGCGCGTTCGCACCGCGCCCAATTTCCGAACAGTGCCGCCCGCGAGCAGGTCAATTCCGCGCCGCCAGACATTCTGGGCTGCGCGGAAAGTGACCAAAGTTTGCGCAAATTTCTATTCAAGGCACTGTACATAAATATTTTTTCGCAGCTTCGGTGCCGTGAGGCGGAACGCTGGCCACGCTTGCAGAAAACGTTTTCAGAGAAAAGGCTGAATCGGGAAGCGGGTTCGGACGTGTGATCCCGCACCCCGACACAAAGCCTCAGGAGTGTTTAATGAAACGAAGCGGCGCACTTGTTCTTTCTGTCATTGCTGCGGGTACGACCGCACCTGTTCTCGCGCAGGACCTGACGCCCGTCACCATCGCGGTCGGTACCTCGGTCCTGAATGTCGGCTATCCGATGCTGACGCTTCCGGCGACCCTGGGTTATTGGGAGGAGGAAGGTCTGGACGTAAACGTCGAACCGGTCGGCGCGTCCCTGCAAGCGCTACAACAGATGGTCGCAGGAAACGCTCAATTCGCTCAGATCAACGGCAGCGTTGTCGTGCAAGGTAACGTGGTGAACGAGCTGCCCGTGCGTGTCGCAATGGCCAATGGCGTGATCGACTGGTCGGTCTCGGTTCCTGCGGACAGCGATATCGAAGTGCCGGCGGACCTGGAGGGAAAGACGATCGGCGTCTTCAGCCTGGCCACGGGCGGCATTCCCCTGATGAACAGCTGGCTGTCTTCCGAAGGCCTGGACCCCGAGAACGATCTCGACCTCGTGCCGCTGGGGATGGGCGCCGCCCCGGTCGAAGCGCTCCGGAACGGGGATGTCGATGCGCTGCTCTACTGGGCCTCTGCTACCGCCGGATTCGAGAATGCCGGGCTGAACCTGCGCCAACTCGTCGCCGAGGACTGGGCCAACTATCCGGACTATTCGCTGGCCGTCATGGAGGGCACCGTCGAGGCGAGCCCGGACGTGGTGATCGGTATTGCGCGCGGCGTCGCCAAGGGCACGGTATTCGCGCTCGAGAACCCGGAATGCGCCGTCAAGCTGCACTGGGCCGAGTATCCCGAGACCAAGCCCGGCGGGGCGGACGAGGCGACCCTGCTGGAATGGGATCTCAACAACATCAATGCGCAACTCGCCTCGCTGAAGGCCGGCTTCGAATTGAACGGCGGCGAGGTGTGGGGTCATGTTGACCCGGCTGGCTATGGTCGGCTTCAGACCTTCCTACAGGAAACCGGCGTGACCGACGGGACGATAGATCCCGAGAGCTATCCCGTGTCGATCGATGGCTATGCCGCGGCCGTCAACGATTTCGACGCCGAGGCGATCCGTGAGGCGGCACGCGCCTGTGACATGGTGAACTGATGCTCGACCACGAGCCCACCGCATCGCTGGTCCGGGTCGCGTCGCTTGAAAAGGTGTACTCGACCCGGGACAAGGGCAATGTGCATGCATTGCATGATATCCAATTGGACGTCCCCGATGGAGAGCTAATCACCATTGTTGGTCCCTCTGGCTGCGGCAAGTCCACGCTGTTGAAGATTCTCGCGGGTATTCTCGAGAAGAGCTCAGGCGTGGTCGAGATCGCCGGACGACCAATTGATGGGCCCTCTCGCGACCTTGGCGTCGTCTTCCAGGCGCCGGTCCTTCTGCCATGGCGGACCGTGCTCGACAACGTTCTGGTCCCCGCAGAGATACAGCAGCTCGACATGACCGCTTCACGCGAGCGTGCACAGGCACTTCTACGCATGGTAGGCCTTGGCGCGTTCGAGGAGAAGTACCCGGGCGAGCTGTCGGGGGGCATGCAGCAACGCGTGGCGATCTGTCGGGCGCTGATCAACAAGCCCGCCTTCCTGCTCATGGATGAGCCGTTCGGCGCGCTGGACGCAATGACGCGCGAGACCATGAACCTGGAACTGATGCGGATCTGGGAAGACCAGGCCGCAACGATCCTGCTTGTTACGCACTCCATCCCCGAGGCCGTCTTTCTCGCCGACCGCGTGGTGGTGATGTCGCCCCGTCCCGGTCGCATCGCCGAGATCATCACGGTCGATCTGCCGCGACCGCGCCGGATGGAAGTGTTCAACACACCGGAGTTCGGCCAGTTCGTCACCCGGATCCGGCGCCACTTCGACAGCACGATGGAGATCGATTGATGGCCCATGCAGTCGAGAAATCCGCTGCCACTGTCGCCGAACCCACCGCCGAGCCCGCATCGCACCGGAGCGACCGGTCCTGGAAGGAAAACCGGTACCTGCCGCTGGCGTTGCTTTTCGTCCTGCTCGTCGCTTGGGAAGGGCTCGTCGTTTTGTTGGACGTGCCCAAGATTGTCGTGCCGCGTCCTTCTGCCGTTGCTGTAGCGCTCTGGGACGGGTTCGCCTCGGGACTGTTCTTGCCGCATATCATGGTCACCCTGTGGGAGATCGTGGCAGGCTTCGTCATCGGCGCGTCGGTCGGCATCGCGCTGGGGATAACCATCGGCCTCTCGGCCTTCATGGAACGGCTGATCTATCCATATGTCATCGCCTTTCAGACGCTGCCCAAAGTCGCCATCGCGCCGATCATGGTGATCTGGTTCGGCTACGGCATGACATCGAAGATCATCATCACCGCAACGATCGCCTTCTTCCCGTTGCTGGCCAACACCATCGTCGGCCTACGCTCGGCGCCGAAAGACCAGATCGATATGCTGAAGGCCTGCACCGCGACCGACTGGCAGATCTTCCGCATGGCCCGTCTTCCTCAGGCCCTGCCCTATATATTCGTCGGGCTCGACGTGGCTGCGGTGTTGTCGGTGATCGGCGCGATCGTGGGCGAGTTCGTGGGCGCGAAGGCTGGGCTCGGATACCTGATCCTGCAGATGAACTTCAACTTCAACATGGCCGGGGTCTTCGCGATCCTGATCATCCTGTCGCTGATCGGCGTCGGCCTGCACGTCCTGGTCGTCGCCGTCCAGCGGCGTGTCCTGTTCTGGTCAGACGCGCATGCAGACGTTGTGGTCGCGTGACCTGCCAACCTCCAAAGAAAAGGATTCTATAATGACCCAGACGCCCCGCATGGCCAGTCGCGAAGAGGTTCCTGTCCTCGATCTGACGCCGCTGACACATGGCGGTGACATCACCGACCTGGCGCGTCAGTTGGACGAGGCCTGCAAGAATACCGGCTTTTTCTACATCTCGAACCACGGCGTGCCTGAAAACGTTACCAATGCGATATTCGGCGCGACTCGGCGTTACTTCGCCTTGCCTGAGGAACAACGAGAAGCGCACGTGATGCACCCGGTCTATCGCCGGGGCTTCATGAAGCAGGGGATCAACCAGCATCCCGGGTTTCAGCCCGATTTAAAAGAAAGCTACGAGGTCGGAGTCGACCTTCCTGAAGACGACCCGGACGTGAAGGCGGGCCTGGCGCTGCACGCGCCGAACCAGTGGCCGGAGGAACTCCCGTGGCTGCGCGAGGCGGCCGAGACCTATTTCGACGCGACGAAGGCGTTGGGCGACCGGATGCTAAAGCTGATCGCCGTCGCGCTCGACCTGTCCGAGGACCACTTCCTGCAGTACACGAACAAGCCCATGGTGCAGATGCGGCTGTTCCATTATCCGCCGCAGCCTCCCGCTTCGCCGGAAAATGCGTTCGGCGTCGCGCCGCACACCGACTACGGAATGATCACGCTGCTGAACCAGGACCCGATCGGCGGGCTGGAGTTGAGGAAGCGCGACGGCGAGTGGATCTCCGCTCCCTATATCGACGGCACCCTCGTGGTGAACATCGGCGACCTGTTCCAGCGCTGGACCAACGACCGCTACGTGTCGAACCCGCACCGTGTCGTGAACAGGACCGGGAAAGAGCGCTACTCAATCCCGATGTTCTACAATCTCGACTATCACGCTCCGATCGAGTGCCTTTCGTCCTGCTGCTCAGAGGACAACCCGCCCCGGCACGAGCCCATTGCCTCGGGCGACTACCTGCTCAGCCGCTTCAAGACGGTCCAGAAATACCGGGCCGAGACCGAGTCGGCCTGACCGCGCCAAGTTTCTCACGTGGCGCGGCCATATGTTGGCGCGCCACCTCAATTCCCCCCAGCGCAACAAGGCCTCAGCCTGTGTGCACCTTCCAACGGGAACGCCAATGAAGACAGCCCTCCGCCTCGCCTCCGCCCTTCTTCTGTCCACTTCAGCTGTTCCGGCGCTCGCGCAGGAAAAGGTAACCATCGCCGTAGGCACTTCAGTGCTCAATGTGGGATATCCGATGCTGACCTTGCCGATGACGCTTGGCTACTGGAAGGATGCGGGCTTCGATGTCAGCGTCGAGCCCGTTGGCGCCTCGCTGCAGGCCATCCAGCAGATGGTCGCGGGAAATGCTGATTTCGCTCAGGTCGATGCCAGCGTGGTGGTGCAGGCGAATGTCGAGAACGACCTGCCGGTCCGCATCGCCATGGGCAACAACGTTATCGACTGGTCGATCTCGGTCCCCACGGACTCCGACATCCGGGGGGCCGCAGATCTGAAGGGAAAGACCATTGGCGTATTCTCGCTGGCAACGGGGGGCATACCCTATCTCGAAAGCTATCTCGCCGAGGCTGGCATGGACATGGAAAATGATATCGAGTTGATCCCGGTCGGCTTCGGCGCGGCGCCCGTCGAGGCGTTCAAGTCCGGTCAGGTCGACGCGCTACTTTATTGGGGCTCGGCCACGGCAGGCTTCGAGAATGCCGGGCTGGAGATCAACAAGATCGCACCCGAGGACTGGCGCCGGTATCCCGGCTATTCGCTGACCACCATGCAGGGCACGGCCGAGCGCGCGCCCGAGATGGTCACCGCTATCATCAAGGGCGCAGCCATGGCCTCGGTCTTCGCCGAGGCGAACCCGGAATGCGCCGTGCGCCTGCACTGGAAGGCCTTCCCCGAAACCAGACCCGCAGGCGTGCCGGAGGAAACCGCCCTGGAGCACGATCTGAACTACTTGAACGCTCAGCTTGGTTCGATGACAGATGCGTTCGCCCTGAACGGGGGGGAATTGTGGGGCGCAGTCGACACCGAGGGCTTCGGGCGGTTGCAGAGCTTCCTAAACGCGGCCGGAATCGTCGAGGGCGACATTCCGCCCGAGGATTACATCGTCGCCATTCCCGGCTTCTTCGAGACGATCAATGACTTCGATGCGGACGCCGTCCGCGCCGCGGCCAATGCCTGTGACATGCTGTGAGGGAGGACACCATGACCAGCCATGTCCGCAACGCGTCCAGCGACGAGGTGCCCGTCCTCGACCTCGCACCGCTCATGACAGGAGCGCCGCTCGGCGATTTGCCGCGCCAACTCGACCACGCCTGTCGCACCATCGGCTTCTTCTATGTGAAGAACCACGGCATCCCGCCAGAGGCACTGGACTCCGCCTTTGCAGCCGCCGATCGCTTCTTCTCGGCTCCGGAACACGAGAAGATGAAGGTGTTCCAGGACAAGCGCACGATGCGCGGTTTCATGCCCCAGGGCATCAATCAGCACGCCGGTTTCGTCCCTGATCTAAAGGAAAGCTTCATGATGTCCTACGATCTGCCGCCAGACGATCCGGCGGTGGTTGCACGCATGCCGCTGCACGGCGCCAACCAATGGCCAGAGGACAAGCCATGGTTCCGCGATGCGATCGAGGGCTACTACGACTCGGCCTTTTACTTCGGTCGGCAGTTGCTGCGCCTCGTCGCGGTGGCACTGGATCTCGACGAGCGCTTCTTCATCGAGCATACGGTCCGTCCGATGGTGTCGATGAACCTGTTCCATTATCCACCACAGCCGCCGGTTTCCCCGGAAAATGCCTTCGGCGTCGCGCCGCACACGGATTACGGCCTCATCACGCTGCTGGCGCAGGATCCAATTGGCGGGCTTGAGATTCAGAAGCGCGACGGCGAATGGATTGCCGCGCCCTATGTCCCCGGGACGCTGGTCATTAATATAGGCGACCTGTTGCAGCGCTGGACCAACGACGTCTGGCTGTCGAATTCTCATCGCGTAATCAACCGGACCGGGAAAGAGCGCTATTCGATCCCCATGTTCTACAACCTTGACTACGAGGCGCCCGTGGCCTGCGTGCCCACCTGCTGCGGGCCCGAGACTCCGCCGCGCTACGAGCCGATCTCATCCGGCGACTACCTTGTCAGCCGGTTCAAGTCTGTTCAGAAGTACGAATCTGAAACGGAGACCCCGTGACGGGGAATGGTGTGACGTGACCGGAAACACCGAAGAAAACAAGATCGGCGACACGGACTCTCCCACGACGATAAAGGATATTGCCCGCCTCGCGGGCGTGTCCATCTCCACCGTGTCTCGCGTGATCAATCGAACCGGTATCGTGACGCCAGCGAAGTTGGCGGCTGTGCAGGACGTTCTGGACGGGCTGAACTACATTCCCAACAACGCGGCGCGGTCGCTTGTCAGGCGGCGATCCAAAACCGTCGGACTGATCGTACCAACGCTTGGAAACCCGATCTTCGCACCGACAATCGCCGGGGTGGAGAAGGTTCTAGATCGCGCTGGATACGGATTGCTGATCTCGTGTTCCAACCGCATTCCCGAGCGCGAACTGAGCCAGGCGCGCACGATGGTCGAGCGCGGGGTGGACGGGATCATCCTGACCGGGTCCTACCGCCATCCCGATCTTCTTCCCTTGCTCGAGCGGCACAGTATCGCTGCGGTCAGCCAAGACGATCCAGTCGGTGGCGATAAGCTAGTGTCGATCGCCATGCCGGACGCTGCGGCGATGGCTTGTGCAATTGATTCCCTCGTCGCAGTCGGACACACCCGCATCGGCATCGTCACTGGACCGACCACGAACACGCGGCCGATCGCCGATCGGGTTGCGGGCGCGCGGGCACGACTCTGCGAGCATGGCCTGACACTACCGGATTCGGCAGTGGTCGAGACTGCCGGCTACGATGCGGAAGACGCGCGGGCTGCCACGCGCAGCTTGCTGGCTGGGCAGCCCGATCTGACCGCCATCGCCTGTACCGGCGACATCCTTGCCCTGGGTGTGATCGCCGAGTGCCAGCGGTCGGGCAAATCGGTCCCGCGTGACCTGTCCGTGACCGGCTGCGGTGAGACAATTATGGCGCAATACGTCAATCCGAAGCTTTCAACGGTGCGGATGGAGTTCGGCAAGCTTGGCGAGCTATCGGCGCGCGCGCTGCTCAACCTGCTTGCTGCCAATGAAGCCGAATTGCCACCGAATCTTGGCTTTTCTCTAGTGGAAGGTGAAACGGTAGCCTCGCCCCGATAGTTCGGACTTGGTTGACCGCATTCTGAAGTAGTTGATTCCCCGCTCGCTCCCGTGGGACAGCAATCGAACTATTGCCATGTTTTGGATGGACCCACATCTTTCAATCAACCGAAATCGCCTCAAAACTTGCGAGTGCGGACCGCAGATTCTCCATGATTTCTTCGGCCAACACCTCCGGCTCCGGGAGGTTCGCCAAATCGGTCATGGATGCATCTCTGAGCCAGAACAGGTCCAGGCTCGCCTTGTCCCGCGCCAGCAATTCGTCTCGATCAAATGCTCGCCATCGCCCGTCGGGCGTATCCTCACCCCATGACGGCTGGCGTTCATGCCGGTTTCCCGAAGGGTTCGACTGGACCAGCTTGACCACCCGGCGCGGGGCGGAACTGGAGGTCCACTACATCGCGCTGCTGCGCAAGCTGGGCGAACAGAAGGGCATGCTCGGCCAGATCTTCACTAAGGCGCAGAACAAGATCACCGACCCGGCCAAGCTGTTTCGCCTGATCGACATGGTGGACAGCACGAAGTGGGTGATGCTGGGCGCCGACGTGAAGGGGGACATCTACGAAGGGTTGCTGGAACGGAATGCCGAGGACACGAAATCTGGCGCAGGCCAGTATTTCACGCCGCGCGCGCTGATCCGCGCCATGGTGGAATGCGTCCGCCCCGAGCCGTGCAAGACCATCGCCGATCCGGCCTGTGGAACTGGCGGCTTCTTCCTCGCCGCCCATGATTTCCTGACGGACCCGGACCATCATGCGCTCGACAAGGACCAGAAGGCGTTCCTGAAGCACGCGACCTTTTTCGGGAACGAGATTGTCGCCGGGACGCGGCGCCTGTGCCTGATGAACATGTTCCTGCACGGCATCGGTGAAATGACCGGCGATACACTGGTGTCGCCCGCCGATGCCCTGATTTCGCAGCCTTCAGAGACGTTCGACTATGTGCTCGCCAACCCACCGTTCGGCAAGAAAAGCTCGATGAGCTTCACCAATGCGGACGGCGAGCAGGAAACCGACGATCTGACCTATAACCGCCAGGATTTCTGGGCGACCACATCGAACAAGCAGCTGAATTTCGTCCAGCACATCCGAACCATGCTGAAGACCACAGGACGCGCCGCCGTGGTCGTACCCGACAATGTCTTGTTCGAGGGGGGCGCAGGGGAAACGATCCGGCGCAAGTTGCTGCAGACCACCGACCTTCACACCATTCTGCGCCTGCCGACGGGTATCTTCTATGCGCAGGGCGTGAAGGCGAATGTGATCTTCTTCGACAACCGCGCCGCCAGCCCCGATCCGCAGACCTCCAAGGTCTGGTATTATGACTATCGGACGAACGTGCACCACACGTTGAAGCAGAAGCCTTTGACATATGCGCACCTCGAGGACTTCGTATCTTGCTTCAACCCGGAAATGCCAACATCGCGGCTGTAGGGCGGCTTCGCGTACTCGTCCGCCATCTTGAGGAAGATCAGGTAGGTCAGCTGCTCCAGGTAATCGCCATAGCCGACGCCGTCGTCCCGCAACGTGGTGCAGAAGCTCCAGACCTTGGAGACGATCGGCGCGGTGTTCATGCGAGGGCTTTCCTTCGGGTTGTCTTGGGGGACTTCATCCGCTCCGCCTTGATCCGGTCCAGTAGGGCGGCGGCGGGTTCGTCATCTGGGTCCTGAGGGACGAGGTAGCCGGAGAATGCTTTTTTCAGGATTGATTGGCGCAGGGCAATGGCGCGGGTGACGGCGGCGTCGATCTCGGCTTCGAGCCCGTCGGCGGCCTCGAGCCTGGCGTCGAGGCGGCGAACGATTTCGGCTTGTTCGGCGGGGGAGCAGATGGGGACGGGTAGGCCCTCGATCTTGGAAATACTCAGTGTGTGGAGACCGGAGGTCGAGCTTGCCTGCGCCTCGATGAGCTTTCTGCCAACCGGCGACATCATGAAGTATAGCGCGAAGCGTGATAACAGAATGCCGTCAGCGCTGAAACGGATGAGGTGGTTTTGATGGGTTATCTTCGGGATGCTGCCATTCCAGATGGCGACGCGCCCAATCTGTTCGATGGACCCATTGCCCTCCACGAACAGCAGGTCTCCGGTGACAAGGCTGGTCTTGACGAGTTCTTCTTCCGTGACGCCGATCTCCATGATTTCGTCGAGTTCGAGCCGGTTTGAATAGACGTTGGCCACGCGCAGGTATTTTGCCTTGAGATGAAGGGCATTGCGCTTCTGGTTCTTTGTCAGGCCGCCCGTTGTTTGCCCAAGATCGGACATAGCAAGGGTGAGCCATTCCTCTGGTACGGGAACCGTCAACCCTGATGGGATCTTGGCCGAGCCAACGAAATCCTTGGGCCGCTTCGGCTTCGCAGGTTTCTTTACCTTCTCTCCAGCGGCGCGCCACTCAGCAAGCGCGTCTTGCCAGGCGTCGAGGGCGGCTTTGTAGCGGGTGTCGCGTTCTTTCTGGATGCGAGCGATGAGAGTATCGCGAGCTTCCAGCTTGTCGGCGTTCCGCGCGCGCCAGTCGGCGGTGAGGCGGCCTTCGAAGGCGGATTTCAGCAGGGACTGTCGGTAGAGGCCGAGGGTGGTGCGCGCCGTTTGCAGGCCCTCGACCCCCTTGTCGATCTCGTCGAACATCGCCTCGATCTTTTCCACGATGCGGCATTGTTCGTTGAGGGGAGGGATCGGAATCGAAACCGATTTTAGGGAGCTCTGTCCGATGTTCCTCATCGACATCTGATTGCCCGAGGACACCGCGCCCAACTTGCGCCGACCTTCAAGGCTACGCAAATAGACGAGGAGCCAAGGTTTCAGTTCAGTTGGTAGGTCGAGCCTTAAAACTTTGTCGCTAAGGAACAGGTTTGGGTGGTCTTTCTTGACCATCACCACTGCGCCGACCAACTCGAGCGTGTTAGCCCGGGAGAACAGGAAGTCACCAGCCTTGATTGCAGTGTCTGGCGCTGGTTCGAAACTTCTTGGGAATGTCTTCGACTGAGAGGCGTCGAATGTGCCCCATGTTACCGCGCTTACCTTGATCACGCCCCGCTCATGCGCCAGCGGTGGGCGCTCTTCGCATTTGAGGTTCTTTCCTGCGGTTATGCCTAGGAGCAGCTCGCCAATTTCGGCCGTTGTCCATCCGCTCGGCAATTCCGTCATGCCGACAGCGCCTCATTCATCTCGGTCATGACTTCGTCCATGCCAGCGCCAAAGAGCGCGTACATCTGCCCCATGCCACCCTTGCCATCAAAGGGGGCCATTTCCAGATCGTCGCGCTCGATGGTGAAGGAGGTGGCGAGGTGGTCGCGGATCATGCGCAGCCAGTCCATCTGTTCCTCGGTGAACTTTTCGCCCGCGCCGGAATGGCGGTTCAGCACCCAGTTCTGGAAGTTGCGCCGCACCCGTTCGGAATGGCGGGTAAGGGTTTCATCCAGCCCCGTGACCCGGCGGATCAGCGCCACAAGAGCTGTCAGGTCACTGGCGGGGTTGCTGCCCTTGTAGTCGTCAAGATGCGCATAGGCGCGCCAGACGGTCAGCGGGGCGAGGCGCGGGCGATCCTCGATCAGTTTCTTCAGCACGTCCTTGACCATGGCATAGGTCACTTCGGCCCGGCGGGCGGGGGTGTTGAAGTAGATCGACAGTGCTTCGACCTCGTCCCGGTTCTCGGTCAGGTACGCCTCGAATTCCTGCGCGATCTGCTTGGCGTTCTCGGCCACGTCGCCCGCCCATTCGGCGCGCAAAAGCGCGTCGAGGTTTTCATGGTCGATGGTCTGTTCGTTGTCGCGGCGGATCGTGTCCATCAGGTTGATGAGCGGGCCGGTGAAGACGTTGGCGGCGTGTTTGATCCGTTCGTCGCGCGCGGCCTGCATGGCGGCATCGTCAGGCTCGGGGTGGCCCGCGGCCTTGGCGTCGGCCTCGACCTTGTCGGGGTCGATGGCGTCGAAGAGGTCGCGGACGATGGCGGTGAGCGAGGTGCCGGCCTCAGTCGTGATCTTCTCCTGATCCTCGGCCCCCAGCTTGTTGTCGAGACGCGACAGGCGGGCAGCGAGCGAGCTGACGGTTTCCTCGGACCGGTCGCCCATCATCAGCCCCATGGCGAGGTCCTTGAACGGGATCGAGGGCTTGGTGTCGAGCGGCTGGCTGGCCGTCTTGAGCGACTTGGTCACGCCGACGGCATCGACGACGACGTAATGGGTCTTGGCCTGGGCGGAGGGAGAGACCTTTTTCAGGTCGTCGGGTTTGAGGACACGGGTGCCGCGGCCCTTCATCTGCTCGAAGTAGTTCTTCGACTTTACGTCGCGCATGAAGATCAGGCATTCGAGCGGTTTCACGTCGGTGCCGGTGGCGATCATGTCCACGGTCACGGCGATGCGCGGGTAATAGTCGTTGCGGAACGCCGAGAGCGAGGATTTCGGGTTCTTGGCCCCGTTGGTGATCTTGCGGCAGAAATCGTTGCCCTCCCCGAACTCCAGCCGGACGGTCTGGATGATGTCGTCGGCGTGGCTGTCGGTCTTGGCGAAGATCAGGGTTTTGGGCAGTTCCTTGCGGCCGGGGAAGATCTCGGGCCACTTCTCATGGAAGGTGCGGATCACCGTGCGGATCTGGTCAGGGTTCACGACGGAGCGGTCAAGCTGGGTCACGGCGTAGGCCTGCTCGTCGTCTTGGGTCTCCCACCGGCGCGCACGGGTTTCGCGTTCGCGTTTCTCCACCAGCTGCTCGGCCTTGAGCGTTTCACCACCCTGGCTGATCTCGGTCTCGATCAGGTAGATTTCGTTGCCAACGTTGACCTTGTCGGCGACAGCCTTTTCATGGGTGTATTCGCTGACCACATTCTTCTGGAAGAACCCGTAGGTGCGGTTGTCGGGCGTGGCGGTCAGTCCGATCAGGTAGGCGTCGAAATACTCGATGACCTGGCGCCAGAGATTGTAGATCGAACGGTGACATTCATCGATCACGACGACGTCGAAGTATTCCGGCGGTAGCTTGGCATTGTAGACGACCGGCAGAGGTTCCTTGCGGCGCCATTTCTGTTCCGCCGGGTTTTCCTCTTCCGCGCCTTCGTTCAGTTCCTCGCCCTTGAGGGTGGCGTACATGCGCTGGATCGTCGAGATGACAACCTGGCTGTCGTTCGCGATAGAGGGCGAGGTGAGGCGCTGGACGTTGTAGAGTTCGGTGAACTTTCGGTTGTCGTCGTTCGGGATGAACGCCATGAACTCCTGCTCAGCCTGCTCGCCGAGATTCTTGGTGTCGACAAGGAACAGGATTCGGCGCGCGCCTGCATGCTTGAGCAGGCGGTAGACCTGCGTGATCGCCGTGAAGGTCTTGCCAGAGCCAGTCGCCATCTGAACGAGGGCCCGCGGCTTGTCAGCCTTGAGCGAGGTCTCGAGGTTCGTGATCGCCTTGATCTGGCAGTCGCGCAGGCCGTCCAGGTTGAGCCCCGGAAGGGCCGCGATGCCCGCACGAAGGCTCATTGGAGCCTGTGCCCAGGATTTCAGTGTTTCGGAACGGTGGAAGGTAAAGAGTTCGCCCTGAACAATTCCTAACCTACTGATTCTCAGCGCAGATCACGCTGGAGCG